>JBCCWG010000044.1:0-22994 GCA_039193985.1 Pseudomonadota bacterium | reverse complement strand
GATCAATCGATCAACCGGTTCGAGCCGCTCCCGGAATTGATTGCCGAACGCGACTCTTTGCTTGGTGTTCTGCAGGACCCGGGAAACTCGGGCCTTGTCCCTTTCGTGAACGAACAACTGCGCCAGACCGCCCTGTCGGTCGGCGCGTCGGACATCTATCTGATGGCACCGTCCGGGTTGACGGTTGCGGCAAGTAACTACCGCAGCCAGACGTCATTCGTCGGCAGAAACTTCGCGTTTCGTCCCTATTTCACAGATGCCATCGCGGGCGCGTCTTCACGTTACCATGCCTTGGGTACGACGTCCGGTGAGCGCGGTTTCTTCTTTTCGGCGCCGATCCTCGACGGGATCGCGGTTGCGGGTGTTCTGGTCGTAAAATTCACAATCGATGAACTGGAAAGCAGTTGGCGCGGCATTGGCAGCGAGGTTTTGGTGTCGGATGGCAACGGGATCATCTTTATGGCCAGTCGGCCTGAGTGGCACTTTCGGGCCCTCGCACCTGTGCCCCAATCCGTGCGCGAGGAAATTGCCCGGACCCGTCAGTTTCCCGAGGGGTCGGCCGATGCACTGGAATTGTCCACGGCATTGGTTGCCCCGGGTGTCACTGAAGTCGACATCGGGGGGCCTGAGGGCCTGACCGGCTATCTGGCCGAAAGCGCCTCGCTGACCCTTGCAGGGTGGCACGTTACGGTGCTCAGCCCGCGTGCGCCGATCTACAATCAGGCGCTCAAGACGGTCGCTATCTGGTCGATGGGCGTCGTCATCCTCGCTTTGCTCAGCTTTGCCATCTTTCAACGACAGTTGCGCCTTTCGGACCGGTTGCGCATTCAAAAGGCCGAGCGTGACCTTCTTGAACAACGCGTGGCCGAACGCACCGCTGACCTGAAATCGGAAGTTGACACCCGACGCGAAGCCGAAGCGCGCCTGCGTCAGACCCAGAGAGAGCTGGTTCAGGCCGGCAAGCTTGCCGCACTTGGCCAGATGTCGGCCGCGCTCAGTCACGAGATCAATCAACCTTTGGCGGCGGTCAAATCCTATGCGGATAATGCGGCCGGATACCTTGACCGGAACCGGATCGAAGACGCACGAAGCAATGTCTCGCGCATCTCGGACATGGTTGACAGGATGGCGCGCATCTCGGCGCATCTGAGAAATTTCGCCCGCCGCCCGAGCGACAAGTTGAGCGAGGTTCCGGTGGGACAGGTCCTGTCCGAAGCCATCGAGCTTTTGCGTCCCAAGATGCATGAGCGGGCGGTTGAGGTGGATTTCATCCCACCGGACCCTGAACTCTGGGTGGTTGGTGGCCCGCTGAGGCTTCAGCAGGTGTTTTTGAACGTTCTTAACAATGCGCTGGATGCAACTGCCGGGCAGGCCGAAGCGCAGGTTACCGTCACCCTTTTGGATCATATCGACACGGTTGACATCATGGTACGCGACACCGGCCCTGGGCTGACGCCGGACGCAGAAACGCAAGCGTTCGACCCTTTCTTCACGACCAAGGTCGCTGGCGAAGGTATGGGTCTTGGTCTTTCGATTTCCAGCAACATCATCGCCGATTTCGGAGGGTCACTGTCGGGGGAAAACCATCCCGATGGCGGGGCCGTGTTTCGGATTACACTCAAAGCGGCGCCTGCCGCACGACTGGTGGCGGAATGAGCGCGTTGCCTTCCGTCCTCTTCATCGATGACGAAGAGCACTTGCGAATTGCTGGTGCCCAGACCTTTGATCTTGCCGATATTGCGTGTCAGACGTTCTCGAATGCGCAAGACGCGCTGGATCACATTGCGCGGTCTTTTCCGGGTGTCGTGGTCACCGACGTTCGGATGCCGGGAATGGACGGCGTTACCTTGCTGGAAAGGGCGCTTGCAATCGACCCAGAGTTGCCCGTCATTCTGATCACCGGCCATGGTGACGTTGACCTTGCCGTGCGGTGCCTGAAAAACGGCGCTTATGATTTCCTCGAAAAGCCAACCGAACCGGCCCGTCTCGTCGACAGCGTGCGGCGTGCGATAGACAAGCGGGTACTGACGCTTGAGAACCGCCAACTCAGACGACAGATCGGAGCGACCGATGTGGTGGAAGCGCGCATCACCGGTCGCAGCGATGCAGTGAATGCGCTTCGTGCGCAGGTGCGCACCATTGCGCAAACCGATGCAGACGTGTTGATCACGGGTGACACCGGCACGGGAAAGGAGGTCGTTGCCCGTGCGATCCACCGGGCAAGCGAACGCGCCGAGGGCCCATTCGTGCTTGTGAACTGTGCCGCTCTTCCGGAGGGTTTGATCGAAAGCGAGCTGTTCGGCCACGAGGCCGGCGCGTTTGCCGGGGCGACACGCGCGCGATTTGGAAAGTTCGAGCATGCAAGGCGCGGGGTTCTGTGCCTTGACGAGATTGACAGCCTTCCAATGCCACTTCAGGCCAAGTTGCTGCAGTCGATTCAGAGCCGGACGATCACTCGGCTTGGCTCGAACGAAGCAATTGAACTGGATATTCGCATCATTGCCATCGCAAAAAGCGGGCTTGAAACGGCTGTCGCAGAAGGGCGGTTTCGTGATGACCTTATGTATCGGCTGAATGTCGTGACCTTGCACCTCCCGCCTGTAAAAGACCGTCGTGAGGATATCCCCCGGCTGTTTACGGCGCTGCTCAACGAAGCGTCCGTTCGGTACCGGAAACCCGTTCCCGAAGTGCCGGGTGCGTATCTCAGCCAACTTGCCGAGCGGGAATGGCCGGGAAATGTGAGGGAACTTCGAAATGCCGCCGACCGCTTCTTGCTTGGGCTCGACTCCGGGCTTACCCAGACCGAGGCGGTCCGGTCCCTTCCGGAACAAATGGCGTCGCACGAGAAGGCATTGATTGCCGCGGCCATATCGGCGCATGGGGGGCGGCTGAAGGACACTTACCAGGCGCTCGGATTGTCGCGGAAGACATTGTACGAGAAGATGCAGAAGCATGGCCTTTCGCGGTTTGACTTCACGGATGACGGGTGATGGGTGGAAATCCACCCGTCTTTGGCGCAAACGTCACGGGATCTACCCACGCAGACTGAGAAACTCACATTTTTTGCGGTGTGGCGCACAGTTTTCTCTTCAATTAGGATGCAAGTTCCCGAAGACAGCGGGCCATTGGTCCGAGACTTCGGACAACGAACTTTGGGAGGAAGACATGAAAAACGTACTCGTCGCCGGAACGGCGGCAGTTCTTTTCGGAACGGGTCTTGCGCAAGCGGATGGCCATATCGACAGAACGGGGTGGCCGGAAAGCTTCACGGTGGGTACCGCAAGCCAGGGTGGCACCTATTTCGCCTATGGCTCGGGCTGGGCAAACCTTGTCGCTGAAGAGCTCGGCTTGTCCGGCGGTGGCGAGGTCACCGGGGGGCCGATGCAGAACATGGCACTGGTCCACACGGGCGACGCGCAGTTCGGCATGACGACAATGGGCCCGGCCGCAGAATCGCTTGCAGGCACCAACCCGATTGCCCCCGGCCTTCAGATGGACATGTCCTGCGCCATGTTCCCGATGTATCAGACACCGTTTTCGGTGACGGCGCTCTCGGCTTCGGGGATCACCTCGATTGCCGATATCCCGGACGGTGCGCGGATTGGGTTCGGCCCGGCCGGTTCGACGTCGGACACCTATTTCCCGCGCATGATGGAAGAGCTTGGCGTCAACTTCGAACGCCGCAACGGGGGCTGGACCGACCTTGGTGGCCAGCTTCAGGATGGTCTGCTGGACGTGATCGCCTTTGCAGCCGGTGTTCCGGTGCCTGCGGTCAGCCAGCTTGAAGTGCAGACCGACGTGAACATCATCGAGTTCACCGAAGACGAGCAGGCGAAAATCCTTGAGGCGTTCCCGGTGTCACAGTTCGCGATTGCCGCCGACACTTACACGACGCTCGAGGCCGATGCGCGTTCGGTTTCGATGTGGAACTTTGCAATTGCCAACTGCAACCTGCCCGAAAGCTTCGTGGAAGCCGTCGTCGACGTGGTGATGTCCGACAACGAGCGGATGGTGGGTATCCACAAGGCGGCGCGTTCGACCCTGCCCGGGAACTGGGACAAGAACGGAGTGCTGATGTGGCACCCGGGCGCGGCCAAGTGGTTCAAGGAAAACGCAGGCGCGGATATTCCTGACGACATGATCTTCGGCATGTAAGCCGATCCGCCCGGCCCGCCATATGTGTGGGCCGGGCACTTCGGTCAATCTCGGCCGATACTTCAGAAGTCCGCCTTGTCGTACGCAGGGCAACTGCCTGGGCCCGATCACATCCGATCTGCACCCCATGCAGCGGGGGAGGGTACCATGACCGATCAGACAAGCAGCATCGAGCCGGTTCACGCCGAAGGTGTGGATGAGGAACCTATCGAGAGAAACCGCCGTCTGTTCGAAGGATGGCGCCTTGCCCTGATCACCGTGCTGGCCACGCTTTACGCCATGTTCCACATGGCAGCGCTGAACGGCGTGTCGATTGAGGATTGGACCGGGATCGAGATTCCATTCCTGCCTACCTTCCCGCTGGAGACCTGGAACTTCCGGATTGTGCACGTGGCAGGTGCGCTTGGCTTGGGCTTCCTGCTGTTTTCGGCCTATGATTTTCGCGAAAGCCGGCCCCGAACCGAAACACCTTTGTTTGGGTATCTCGCCTATCCTCTGATGGCGGCAGCCCTGTTTTCCTGGGGTGTCGCGATTACCTTCGCGATGGATATCGCGGACGGGCTGATGTGGAACGGCATCGATGAAGGGCTCAAGTTCCGCGAGACGTGGCTCTTTGGTGCGCCGCTTTGGGTGGCCACCTTTGGGGCGATCGCTCTCAGCTGGCTCCACCGGCGCAACCGCGCAGGTTTTGCGATGCCTGATATCGTGTTGGCGGTCTGCGGATTGGCGGTCGCCACATACCTCATCACGATCTATGGCACGTTAATGCGCAATTCGACGGGCACGCCTTTTGCCCCGATTGGCATCTCGATGGCGGCTGTCGCCGGCACGGCCCTCATCATGGAACTGACCCGCCGTGTCGCCGGGCTGGCGCTGGTGATCATCGCTGCCGTCTTTCTGCTTTATGTGTTCAACGGTCAGTATCTGCCTGGCTTCCTGAACGCGCCCGCCATCACGTGGCAGCGGTTCTTCAGCCAGGTTTACACCGATGCAGGTATCCTTGGTCCCACGACTGCAGTGTCATCGACCTATATCATCCTGTTCATTATCTTCGCCGCGTTCCTGCAAGCCTCGAAAGTGGGTGACTACTTTGTCAACTTCGCCTTCGCCCTGGCAGGGCGTGCGCGTGGCGGTCCGGCAAAGGTGGCGATTTTTGCCTCCGGCCTGATGGGCATGATCAACGGCACATCCGCCGGGAACGTAGTGGCGACAGGGTCGCTTACTATCCCGCTGATGAAGCGTGTGGGCTATCACAAGCGAACCGCGGGCGCGGTCGAGGCAGCGGCCTCGACCGGCGGGCAGATCATGCCGCCGATCATGGGCGCAGGCGCGTTCATCATGGCCGAAATCACAGGTATTCCTTACACCGAGATCGCGATTGCCGCGATCATCCCGGCGGTCCTCTACTTCGTCTCGGTTTATTTCATGGTCGACTTTGAGGCGGCGAAACTGGGTATGCGCGGCATGCGCGAGGACGAGCTTCCCAAGTTCAATGAGATGATCCGGCGGGTCTTCCTGTTCTTGCCGATCATCATCCTGATTGCGGCTCTGTTCATGGGCTACTCGGTCATCCGCGCTGGCACCCTGGCCACGGTGTCGGCAGCAGTGGTGAGCTGGGTGACACCTTACCGGATGGGGCCGCGCTCGATCCTGAAGGCGTTCGAACTGGCCGGGGTGATGTCGATCCAGATCATCGCAGTTTGTGCCTGTGCCGGTATCATCGTCGGTGTCATCAGCCTGACCGGTGTCGGCGCGCGCTTCTCGGCGCTTCTTCTGGGGATCGCGGAAAGCAGCCAGCTTCTGGCGCTGTTCTTCGCCATGTGCATATCAATCCTGCTGGGCATGGGCATGCCGACAACCGCGGCTTATGCGGTGGCGGCGAGTGTCGTGGCGCCCGGTCTGGTGCAGCTTGGGATACCGCAGCTCACAGCCCACTTCTTTGTGTTTTACTTCGCGGTCCTGTCCGCCATCACGCCGCCGGTAGCCCTGGCAAGCTATGCAGCGGCAGGTGTGTCAGGGGCCAATCCGATGGAGACATCGGTCGCTTCGTTCAAGATCGGCATCGCTGCTTTCATCGTGCCATTCATGTTCTTTTACAACTCGGCCCTGCTGATGGACGGCTCAACCTTCGAAGTGGTGCGCGCAGCCATCACTGCAGTCGTTGGGGTCTTCCTGCTATCATCGGGCGTGCAGGGTTGGTTCATCGGCGCGCGCGCCGCATGGTTCATTCGCGTCGCCGTGATCCTCGCGGCCTTGTTTCTGATCGAAGGGGGCGCCCTGACAGATGTGATAGGTGTCAGTCTTGCGGTGGGCGCAGGATTCATCCAGCGAACATTCCGTCCTAACCCGGATGCGGCGCTGAATGTCAGGGGCGCAGACTGACCTGACGGCTTCAAGTTTGCTCGGGCCTAACGTTTCGATTCGAGCGGTGAGAATTGGCTCCCAATTGTTGGCTGTCAATTTGTCGCAGGCTCCAAATCGCGCATAGCAAAGGTGCTTGCATACAATTGTATACGTTTACTAAACAATATGCTCAACTAGACATCAAGCAGTATGTTGAATTACAATAATAATTCGAGCTTTTGGAAAACTAATTTACAGATTATCTCCGCCCAAACGCAAGAAATTCACAAGATTTTTTTTCGCCATCCCAGCGCAGTCAGCCTGCTGCAGACTGCGCGTATGGTCAGCTCCAAGGTGCATCTCGGAAACCTATCACGGGATGAGCCGGACGGAGGAGAAGACGCGTGACACACCAAAACCCAGTCGGGCCGCTTTCAGACACCCCAGTGTCTGGGAAGCCTCGCTTTGATTCATGTCAAGGAAAGAACCGACCCCTTTTCGATTATGCATCCAGGAGGACCCTCCGCGTCGCGTGGATGCCAAGGGGTCGAAAGGGAGCATTGCCAATACCACGCCTAGTTTCGCACGCCAACATTTGACGTTGCGATAAATCGCTGGCCGCAGACCTGCGGCATTCTCAACTAACCTCGGAGGAGGAGCCCCACATGGTGGACCAATCATCCCAACAACCAGCAGCGGCAAAGGAAGATGATGCCGGCTACTGGAGTAAAAACATCCGAATTATAACCTGGTGCCTTGTCATTTGGGCTGTCGTGTCCTTTGGCTTTGGCATTGTACTTCGCCCGATGCTCTCTGGCATCGCAGTTGGCGGCACCGATCTTGGCTTCTGGTTTGCCCAGCAAGGCTCAATTCTCGTCTTTCTCGCGCTGATCTTCTTCTACGCCTGGCGGATGAACAAACTGGACCGTGAATACGGCGTTGAGGAGGAGTAATTCCCATGGATCAGTTTACCCTTAATCTGCTGTTCGTAGGCGCATCCTTTGCGCTCTACATCGGCATCGCGGTCTGGGCCCGGGCGGGTTCGACTTCGGAATTCTATGCAGCCGGGCGCGGCGTGCATCCTGTCACCAACGGTATGGCAACCGCTGCTGACTGGATGTCCGCCGCTTCCTTCATCTCGATGGCGGGTCTTATTGCCTTCACTGGTTATGACAACTCATCCTTCCTGATGGGTTGGACGGGCGGTTACGTGCTTCTTGCATTGCTGCTTGCGCCGTACCTGCGAAAGTTCGGCAAGTTCACCGTGTCAGAGTTCATCGGCGATCGCTTCTATTCGCC
The DNA here is from genome assembly GCA_039193985.1 of Pseudomonadota bacterium. GTDB lineage: Bacteria > Pseudomonadota > Alphaproteobacteria > Rhodobacterales > Rhodobacteraceae > JAJDOD01. Next base: position 15,197 of record JBCCWG010000044.1, on the reverse strand, counting down.
AACCGCACGCCTCGTGGCCGTGATCTGTCTGCTGACCGCTTCGATTACTTACGTGATCGGTCAGATGCAGGGCGTCGGCATTGCGTTTGGCAGGTTCCTTGAGATTGACACGACATGGGGTCTGCTGATCGGCTCCTGCGTGGTCTTTGCGTATGCGGTGTTCGGCGGCATGAAAGGCGTCACCTATACGCAGGTCGCACAGTACTGCGTTTTGATCACCGCCTATACTATCCCGGCGGTCTTCATCTCGCTGCAACTGACCGGCACGCCGATCCCAGCGCTCGGCCTCTTTGGCGAACATACGGCTTCGGGCGAACCGCTTCTGCAAAAGCTCGACCAGATCGTCCGTGACCTTGGCTTTGCAGAGTACACGGCGGCCCATGGCTCGACCATCAACATGGTGCTCTTCACCCTGTCGCTGATGATCGGTACGGCTGGATTGCCGCACGTCATCATGCGGTTCTTTACCGTGCCGAAAGTGTCGGACGCACGTTGGTCCGCCGGCTGGACGCTGGTCTTCATCGCGCTTCTTTATCTGACGGCCCCGGCTGTTGGTGCGATGGCCCGCCTGAACATCTCGGAACTGATGTGGCCGAATGGCACGAACGGTGAAGCCGTCAGTGTGGAAGCCATCGAAAACGATGCCGAGTATGCCTGGATGGCGACGTGGCAGAAGACCGGTCTTCTCGATTGGGAAGACAAGAACGGCGACGGCAAAATCCAGTACTACAACGATGCCAACGCTGACCTGCAGGAAAAAGCGGCCGCAAACGGTTGGGAAGGCAACGAGTTGACCAACTTCAACCGCGACATCCTCGTGCTGGCCAACCCCGAGATTGCAAGCCTGCCAGGCTGGGTCATCGGTCTGGTCGCTGCGGGTGGTCTTGCGGCGGCACTTTCGACGGCAGCGGGTTTGTTGCTCGCCATCTCGTCGGCTGTGAGCCACGACTTGCTGAAAGGTCAGCTAACGCCGAACATGTCGGAGAAATCCGAGCTGTTGGCAGCCCGTATTTCGATGGCAGCGGCGATTGTCGTGGCAGTTCTGCTGGGTCTGAACCCACCAGGGTTTGCGGCGCAAACCGTGGCCCTGGCCTTTGGTCTGGCAGCGGCTTCGATCTTCCCGGCGCTGATGATGGGCATCTTCTCGACCCGCATCAACAATGCCGGCGCGGTCGCAGGTATGCTGGCTGGTCTGGTCGTCACCCTGCTGTACATCTTCCTGCACAAAGGCTGGTTCTTCATCCCGGACACCAACATGTTCACGGATGCCGACCCGCTGCTGGGACCGATCAAGTCGACCTCGTTCGGGGCAATCGGTGCCGCGGTCAACTTCGCCGTCGCCTATGTGGTGGCTGGCATGACCAAGGAAACGCCGCAGCACATCAAGGACCTGGTCGAAAGTGTGCGCATCCCACGGGGTGCCGGGGCCGCTGTCGACGGTCACTGAGGAACGCAGGACACCGCGGCGCCTTGCGGCGGTGTCACGCAGCGCTAAACAGTCCTGCCCGGGTCAAACTGGGCAGGACGCTTTTTCAAAAGGCCCCTGACATGCCCCTTTCGCAGGAATTGACCCGGTTCCTCGCCTCGGTCCACCCTTACGACAGCCTGTCCGATGCAGACCTTGCGGGCTTGGGAAGCCACTGCGAGGCGCGTGTGTTCAGACCGGGCGAAACGGCCTTCGATGTGGGCGATACGCCGACCAGCCTGTTCATCATCACCGATGGCGAGGTTGAGATCACCGATGAGACCGGTATTCAGCTTTCGCTTCTGGGGCCGAGAAACTCCTTCGGGGAACGCGCGCTCTTGCGCGGCGAAGATGCAAGCCGTAAGGCCACCGCCATCTCCGAGACCTCAATGGTCGTGATGCCGCGCGATACCCTGTTCGAACTGATCGACACAAAACCGAGCGTGGCGCGTTTCTTTGATCGCCGACGGCCCACGACCGGTGACCGCGACACCCTGACGACAATGCCGGTTGAGCGATTGATGACGCGCGATCCGGTCACCTTCTCGCCCGAAACTTCGGTGCGCGAGGCTGCGAAGGCGATGCACGACAAGCGTATCTCATCGGTTTGCATCAGCGACGCGAGCGGTTTCCGCGGGATCGTCACCCTGCGCGACATCAATGGTCGCGTCGTCGTGCAGGGCAGTGACCCCTCCGGTCCCATTGCGGCGATCATGACAGAAAACCCTTTGACGCTTGGTCCGAAGGCTCTGGTTACCGATGTTTTGCACCTTATGGTCGAACGCGGTATCGGGCACATCCCGATCGTGGACGGAACGGCTCTGGTCGGGATCGTGACGCAGACCGATCTGACCCGCGCTCAGGCGACCACGTCGGCCGACCTGGTGGGCCGCGTGGCCAGGGCAGCGACGGCCCGCGACATGGCGCGGATCACTGGCGAAATCCCCAAGCTTCTCGTGCAATTGGTCGAAACCGGCAACCGGCACGAGGTTGTCACCCGCCTGGTCACCGACATTGCCGACACCGCGACCCGTCGGCTGCTCGCACTGGCCGAGGTCGCGTTAGGCGCGCCGCCTGTGCCCTATCTCTGGCTGGCCTGCGGCAGTCAGGGACGGCAGGAGCAGACCGGCGTTTCGGATCAGGACAACTGCCTGATCCTGTCAGACGACGTCAGCGAAGCGGATATGGCCTATTTTGCCGACCTGGCCAAATTCGTCAGCGATGGTCTCAACACCTGCGGCTATTTCTATTGCCCTGGTGACATGATGGCGACCAACCCGCGCTGGTGCCAGCCGTTGCGTGTCTGGCGCAGCTATTTCGAAGGTTGGATCGCCAAACCGGACCCCGAGGCGCAGATGCTGGCCTCGGTCATGTTCGACCTGCGCCCCATCGGCGGGGACGAGGCGCTGTTTGCGGATTTGCAGAGAGATACGCTCAAGGCCGCTGCCGCAAACTCGATCTTTACCGCACACATGATTTCGAATTCCCTCAAGCACGCCCCGCCCCTTGGCCTTTTGCGCGGATTGGCAACCATCCGGTCGGGCGATCACCGGAACCAACTCGATCTCAAGCACAACGGTGTCGTGCCCGTCGTCGACCTGGGGCGCGTCTATACATTGCAGGGGCAATTGACCGAGGTGAACACTCGCGCCAGGCTCGAAGCGGCCATCAAGGCCAGCGTTCTGTCGACATCCGGTGGTGGCGATCTGCTGGACGCCTACGACCTGATCGCAACGACACGGCTTGAACATCAGGCGGTACAGATCAAGGCGGGCCAGACACCCGACAACTATCTCAACCCCTCTAACCTGTCCGATTTTGAACGCAGTCACCTTCGGGACGCCTTTGTCGTGGTGAAGACCATGCAATCCGCTGTGGGGTCGGGCAAAGGCGCGTTAGGGTAGGCCCATGTTCATAGAGCTTATCGCCACAGTCTTTGCCGGGATCGCCTGCGCCGGGGTGGCCATGATGCTCAACATCCTGACAGGCCGTCGGTTGCCGAAGTGGATTTTGCCGGTCGCTGCAGGGGCGGGCATGATCGGGACAACGGTGTCCAACGAATACACCTGGTACACGCGCACCGCCGACACATTGCCTGACGGCCTCGAAATCGCGATGACGGTGGACGAACAAAGCTGGTTCCGCCCCTGGACCAAAGTCCGGCCCTATACCAAGCGTTTCGTGGCCGTCGACACCGCTACCGCGCGGACGAACGAAAACCTGCCCGAACAGCGCCTCGTCGATCTCTACTTTTTTGGCCGCTGGTCTCCGGTCAATCAGGCGCCGATGCTGTTTGACTGTGAAGCCGCCCGGTCGGCCATGCTGATCGATGGCGCGGAGTTTGCCGAGGATGGCACCGTCGCCAACGCCGATTGGCAGACCGTTCCAAGTGATGACCCGATCCTGAAACTGGTGTGCGAGACCTGATATGTTCACCCGCCTTTCGCTGCGTCTGCGCATCTTCCTGTTTTTCTGCCTTCTGGCAGCAGGGGGTGCGGCGCTGGCGGGGTTAGCCCTGTGGTTCGGGTGGTCGCGCGCAGAGGAGGGGCTTCCGACCGCCCCTTTTGTCACGGCGTTCATCATCTTTGCCTTTCTGAACACCGGCCTTGCCCTCGGGGTGTGGCTGCTCTTTGACGAAAACGTCGCCAAGCCGATCAACAAGTTGTCGGCCGATCTGCGGCTCAGGGCGCATTCAGGCGTGGACAGCGCCGTCGATACCGACGCGGCGCGCTATCTTGGAGATCTGGCACCCGCGGCGAACGCTTTGTCCGAGGTGGTTGGTGGCTCGGTCATGGACACTGCCGAGAAAGTCGCGCGTGAGACCCAACGCTTGCGGTCAGAAAGCGATCGGCTGACCGCGCTGCTGACAGAAATCCCCATCGCCACCATCCTGTTGAACCCGGTGCGCGAGATTGTGCTCTATGACGCGCAAGCCGCAGGTGTCCTGTCCCGGATCGCGCCACCTCGCCTCAAGGCGCCGCTCTCGGATTACTTCGATCTGGCGGGGCTGGACACCGCGATTGCCGAACTTTCCGACGAACGGCTCGAGACCGAATTCCAGCTGCGGGGCCGTGCGGGCTCTGAGGCCATGGACGCCCGCGTTAAGGCCTTGGGCGAAGACGGGCACATGATTTTTATTGATGTGCAGGATGCGAACCAAGCCCCCATTTCCGCCCGCCCGCTGGTGTTTGATTTCGACCTTATGGCCGAGGCTGATGTCAAAGACATCGAAGACATGCCGCTGAGCAACCTGTGCTTCGTCCCTTTCGATACCGAGACCACGGGGCTTTCCATCAAAGACGATGACATCATTCAGATCGGGGCGGTCCGGGTGTTGAACGGTCGGATCGTCGAAGGTGAACTAATGGACAGCTATGTCTCACCAGGGCGCCCGATTCCACCCGCTTCAACAGTGATCCATCACATCACCGATGAGGATGTGAAAGGTGCACCTGGCATCGCCGAGGCGTGTCGCGCCTTTCATCATTTCGCGCAAGACGCGGTCCTCGTCGCTCACAACGCGCCCTTCGATATTGGACTGCTGCGCAAGTACGGCCCTGAGACGGGGGTTGAGTGGTCACACCCTGTTCTCGACACAGTGCTCCTCTCGGCAGTGGTCTTTGGGACAAACGAACAGCACTCGCTCGACGCGCTTTGCGACCGACTAGATATCACAATTCCCGAAGATGATCGTCACACAGCACTGGGCGATGCCAGGGCGACGGGCGCCGCGCTGGTCAAGCTGTTGCCGCTCGTGAACGCCAAAGGGATCGAGACGTTTGGTGAACTCATCAAAGAAACGCGGAAACACGGTCGCTTGCTCGAAGACCTGAACAACTGAGTTGACGGGCTTGCGGGCGCAACACCCGGATGTCCAATTTCCAAAGCGTGGCCATCAAGGCTTTGACAGCGGCCATTTCGCGCCGTAACACTGGGCATCATGAAACAGGTGAACCATATCCCGACGTTGCGCAGCCTGCGCGCGAACCTGCTTCTTCTCCTTAGCCGCCTCTGAGCGTGCCTTCTTGGCGCGACCGCTCAGAGGGGTTTCAGCGCCAGCAAGACACCGCTAAAGGAGACATCCATGAATACGATCAATCTGTCCGAGAAGCTGTCGCGCTTCTCGTCGCACTGGGACCCGCATGTCGTCGCTGACTACAACGACAACGATGTGATGGTGGTCAAATTCCAGGGCGAGTTCCCGCATCACAAGCATGACGACACCGACGATTTCTTCCTCGTCCTCGAGGGCGAGATGGAGATGGATATCGAAGGCGAGTCGCCCCGCAGGGTTGGGCCGGGTGAGATGTTCATCGTGCCAAAAGGCGTCGTCCATCGTCCGCGTGCCGCTGAGGAGTGCAAAGTGCTTCTGATCGAGCCCAAGGGCGAACCGAATACCGGCGATGCGGATGCGCCGCCAGCAAGCAAACCACGAATTTAGGGGAGGCGAAGATGGCAGACAAAGACCACGTGCTGATCTTCGACACGACACTGCGCGACGGCGAACAAAGCCCGGGCGCAACCATGAGCCATGACGAAAAGCTGGAGATTGCCGAACTCTTGGACGATATGGGCGTCGATATCATCGAGGCTGGCTTCCCGATCGCCTCCGACGGTGATTTCGAAGCGGTGACCGAGATCGCGAAACGGTCGAAAGACGCCGTGATCTGCGGTCTCAGCCGGGCGAACTTCAACGATATCGACCGCTGTTGGGAGGCGGTGAAACACGCCAAACGCCCGCGCATTCACACGTTTATCGGCACTTCGCCCTTGCACCGGGCCATTCCAAACCTCGACATGGATCAGATGGCCGAGCGGATTCATGACACAGTCACTCACGCACGGAACCTCTGCGACAATGTGCAGTGGTCACCGATGGATGCGACGCGGACCGAGTGGGAATATCTCTGCCGGGTCGTCGAGATCGCGATCAAAGCGGGGGCGACCACGATCAATATTCCCGACACCGTCGGCTACACCGCGCCCCGCGAAAGCGCCGAGATCATTCGCAACCTGATCGCCGAAGTGCCCGGCGCAGGAGACGTTGTGTTTGCCACGCACTGCCACAACGACCTCGGAATGGCGACGGCCAATTCCCTGGCAGCGGTTGAGGGCGGGGCGCGCCAGATTGAATGCACTATCAACGGTCTTGGCGAACGCGCGGGCAACACGGCTTTGGAGGAGGTGGTGATGGCGCTTCGCGTGCGTGGCGACATCATGCCTTACAAGACCGGGGTCGAGACCACAAAGCTGATGCATATTTCGCGTCGTGTCTCGACAGTCAGTGGCTTTCCCGTTCAATTCAACAAGGCCATCGTCGGCAAGAACGCCTTTGCGCACGAAAGCGGTATTCATCAGGACGGCATGCTGAAAAACGCCGAGACGTTCGAGATCATGCGGCCCGAAGACATTGGGTTGTCCGAGACCAACATCGTCATGGGCAAGCACTCGGGCCGGGCGGCCCTGCGTTCCAAGCTTGAGGAGTTGGGGTTCGAGTTGGGCGACAACCAGTTGAAGGACGTGTTCGTGCGGTTCAAGGCGTTGGCCGACCGGAAAAAGGAAGTCTTCGAGGACGATCTGATCGCGTTAATGCGCGACCAGGAAACGGGCGAGGAATACGACCGCATCAAGGTCAAATTCCTGCGTGTGATTTGTGGTACCGAAGCGCCGCAATCAGCAGATCTGACGCTGACCATCGATGGCACGGATCATCAAACGACCGCCCAGGGTGACGGACCCGTCGATGCAACATTCAATGCGGTCAACGCGCTGTTTCCGCACAATGCGCACCTGCAACTCTATCAGGTGCATGCCGTGACCGAGGGCACCGACGCGCAAGCGACGGTCAGCGTACGGATGGAAGAAGACGGGCGCATCGCAACGGGCCAGTCGGCGGACACCGATACGGTTGTTGCGTCGGCGAAGGCATATGTGAACGCGCTGAACAGGCTTCTCGTGCGGCGCGAAAAGTCGGACCCGGATGCGGATGTGAAGCAGGTGTCTTACAAGGATGCAGGCTAGAGGAGGTTGGCATGCCCCTTTCCAATAATGAGGGGCATGTCGGCACACCGGCACCCGGCAACTTAAGAATCGCTTAACTTCGATTAGCCGCAAGCAGAAACCGGCACGTAAATTGCACATTTGCAGCCTGATTGGTGCTGCCTTTTACACAGTCGGTACCTTGGCGCCGGTTTGTTCTCAAATTGCCTGTGGATTAAGGAAGAATTGGCGGTTTCCCGCCCAATTCTCGCCATATTCCCGACCTAAAAATGTCGCCAAGGTCGATGAGTGACGGCCTTGTGTGTGAAGTGCGAGGCCATTTGTAACCCCCGGCCTCGTGAGTGTGTAAATGGTTCTTTGGTGGTGGCGATGCTTCGTTCGTCTCGGTTTCCGGTTTTTCACGATTGTAACGTGGCATCCGTTGGTCCGAGTGGTTCGTCTACTGATCTGTCCCGCGCTACCGCGCTGACAGATGCTGCGTCGTCCTCGAAAGTGTTGCGGATACGTCAGGTGGGGCGTCCCATCTCTGCCTGCGATGTGCATCCCGGGGACAAAAGCAAATCGGCAGCTGCGACGGCACAGCGTCGCCACCACCTATCACTCGAATTTCCAGAGATTCACAACGGAAGTGAGCTTTCCGTTTGGCACAAGATGCCTGACGACGCCGCCTCGCGCCTGAGGGGGGGGTTGAGATGCGTCGTGTTGGGTGGGGCGAGGCGCGCTCCGGTGGGGGGAGCGCGCCTCAATTAGTTCATATCTCGAAAAAGTCCGACTGTGCGTGACCTACTGTTTTTATTAATAAAAATTAAACTCTGACATAGTTTTGCCACATTTTGACCGTAAACGTGTCATGAAGGCCGCGTGTGTTGGCGGGCTTCTGGGTGCAAGAAAAAAGTAACGAGTGACGAATGACGTGTGAGTTCAAGTACTGCAAGGGGCCAAATGCCTGTTTTCTTAAGGACATTTCCCCTTGTCCTGGCGCCTGCCGATCCGAGGCTGACGAAGAAACAACTGCACCCCGCGACCGGGTTCGCAGCCGCGGCTTTGTGGACCGTGAGGCGCTTGCGCGGGTACTTCTGGAGGATCACCCCTCTACCCCTGTCCAGTCGATCATGAACGTCGAGCGCGTATCGTCGAAATTCCTGCGCGCTGTCGAGGTCATGGGGCAACGCACAGAGTGACCGGCGTGTAGGCCTACGCGTTTGCGAAAAAGCCCAGTGTTTCTGAAAGGAAATGGTCGCGAATGCGAGGTGCTTCCATCATCATCTCGTGTTTTGCGCCCTCGACAATGTGCAGGTCACCCTCGGGCCAGTTTGCGTGGTACCGTTTGATAGCCGAAACTGACACAATTTCCTCGGCTGTACCCACGAATGTCAGTGCCGGAACGTTTGGGCAGGGCAGCGAAAACAGCCGATCAAGTTCGCGGATGGCGCTTCCGACCCATTGGACTGACGGGCCGCCCAAGGCAAATTCTGGCGCTGACGCGGCGTGTTCTCCCAACCAGCCATAGGTCTCCCGGTCCGTGGTCAGCATGTTGTCGGCAAACCCGGTCTCCGTGATGTAATTGACTGGCTTCGTGCCCGGCGCAAAGGTGTTTTCCTTCCGCAGGAAGCGGGCGATCGGTGGCACCATGTAGGTGAGCGGGCGGGCATAAGTCGGCATCTGTATGCCCCACATCGGTGCCGAAAACACGGCGCGCGCCACATCAAGCCCATCGACCAATGACCGAAGCCCGACGCAACCGCCCATCGAATGCGCCAGCAGCATGTGGGGTTTCGGCAAGGCCAGATCGCCCACCCAGTCGAGAAGAACGGCGACATCGCGCTGATAGTCAATGAACTCAGCCACATGGCCGAGGCGTGTATCATCGTCCAGCCGGTCAGACAGCCCTTGCCCCCGCCAATCGATCAGCGCGACGCACCACCCGGCCGTGGTCAATTCGGTAATGACCCTGCCGTATTTTTCGATGTACTCGGTGCGTCCGGGATAAAGCAGGACGGTGCCGCGCGGTGAGTTCGTGCGCCATGCCCCAAGACGCAGCCGCACTCCATCGTCGGCGTGCCCCCAAACAACTTCGCCGCCGTCAGGGGCATCGGCCAGGTCTTCGCGAAAGGGGGCGCTCTCCACGCTAGCTGAGGGCCGGCGCCAGCCGCATTGCCGCGCCCATGTCACCATCGATGTTCAGACGACCCGTCATGACAGCGGTGGTCGGGTTGAGCGAACCTTCCAGGATCTCGCGAAACGTATCCGCATCCGCTGTCATCGTGACGTCCGCCTCGTCATCGCCAGCCCGCGCACCATCACTGTCAAGCATGATGGCGCCTTCGTCCTCAATCACGAACTTCGCGGTACCGTCATAGCCGCTGCCCGAAAGCTTTTCGTTCAGGGCGTTTACGGCGTGGTCGATCACGTCACTCATCGCATTAGTCCTCACTTGACCGTTAAGGGGCTCGCATTTGGCCCGTGTTACGTTACCTTGAGGTTATGGTTCGAATTGCGACAAGTCTCAAATGCATCGTAACGGCACTTTTGGTGTCGGGGCCGCTTCATGCCGAAACGGATGAGGTCGAAGCCTTGCTGGAAGGCCTGCAAGGGGCCGATCCAGCGACCACTATGCAGATTGAGCGCCGGATTTTCGAGCTTTGGTCGCAGTCCGGATCGCCATCCATGGACCTTTTGCTGACACGGGGGCGCGATGCGCTTGAGGCGGGTGACACTGTTTTGGCGATACGCCACTTCACGGCGCTGATCGATCACGCGCCTGATTTCGCCGAAGGGTATAACGGTCGCGCTACGGCATATTTCCAGGCATCAAGGTACGGTCTGGCGCTTGAGGATATCCGAAGAACGCTCGAGCTGAATCCGCGCCATTTCTCGGCGATGACCGGTCTGGCGCTGATCCTTGAAGAGATCGACGAGAGCGAAGCGGCGCTGGAGGCATGGCGCGAAGTCGAACGCATTGCCCCCAACCGTGAAGGCTTGCAGGACGCGATCCAGCGTCTGGAAGGTCAGGTTGAAGGTCAGGCGCTTTAGCGCGATTTTCGCTTGCGAAACGGTTTCAGAACAGCATGCAGTCCGCAGCTGGCGGCAAAGGATCGGCACCCTCGGGCAAGGTCGGCGTATAGTCGAAAGATATGATTTGCGCGCCTTGATCGAAGGCAATGAAAAGCTGGCCGGAGCCGGGGCGAAGCGCGACGCCCTCGGGGTCGATACCGTATTCAACCAGCGAAACCGAGGCGAGATACTCGCCCGACGCGCTGAATTCATAAAGTGAGTTGCTGCCCTCAAAGTCGTCCACAATCAAAAGGTTGCCGGTGCGGGGATCGCGGGCAATGCCTTGAGCTTCGAAGATGGGTGGGGTCAATGTCGTGGTGTCGATCACACGGGTTGTCGTGCCATCGGGGTCCAGCCACGAGAGGCGCTCGGGGTCGTCTTCGACAGAGATGATCTGCCCGTTTTCGGCGATGGCGATGCCCTCGGTATCGGCCCAGCCGCCGGGCAAACGGAAAGGGGCCTCGAGCGGTTCACCCGTCTTCGACAAACGCTGGAACGAGCCGAATCCATCCGCCACCAGCAGCCCGTCGCCCTCAAGCGTGATTGCCTTGATGCGGCTGAGATCGCTGCCGAAGCGGCGCAACTCATCACCCTGTAATGTCACGAGAATAACCTCGGGCCCTTCATTTGCGATCCAAAGGCCGCAAAAGGTTGGATCATAGTCTAGGCTGGCAGGGCGGTTGAGGTTGTAACGACCGGTTTCGACGATCTCGAGCGCCGCGACGGGCGTGGCAAAGGCGAGCATCAGGGCTAGACACACCGGTTTCATTATGGGCAACTTAGCGCGCCTGGCCCAGGAAGAAAGCAATGTTCGGTGCTTTCAAGCGGCGTTTGCCACGACGCAGTCGTTAACCCTTTGACATTACACAATACGGCGTCGGTCGCCTTTGAGCCGGGACGCCGACAGAACGCCTTATCGAGTGCGTGCGGTCTTAAAGGTTGCCAGCCGGTGAATGCCGTCTAGGTCCCAGCGGACTGCATCGGAGGGGAAATGGCAAGAGCATTGGTAATCGGCGCATCGGGCGGGATCGGGTCGGCGGTGACGGCTGAGCTGGCGGGGCGAGGGCATGACGTCACCGGGCTGTCGCGCCGGAATGACGGGCTGGATGTAACCGATGAGGCATCCGTTGAGGCTGCGCTCAACCGGCTGGACGGCTCGTTCGATCTGGTTTTCGTGGCGACCGGTGCGCTGGTGATCGACGGGATTGAGCCTGAGCGTGCCGTGCGGGAACTGACACCCGAGGGGCTAATGAACCAGTTTCGGGTCAACGCGCTCGGGCCGATGCTGGTCCTGAAACACGCGTTGCGGCTACTGCCCAAGGACGGGCGTTCGGTCTTTGCTGTACTATCGGCGCGGGTCGGCTCCATCGGCGACAACCGGATCGGCGGCTGGCACAGCTATCGCAGTGCCAAAGCTGCCGTGAACCAGTTGATCCACGGCGCTGCAATTGAGATGAAGCGGACGCACAAACAGGCTGTCGCGGTCTGTCTGCACCCCGGAACGGTTGAGACACCGTTCACCGCGAAATACGCCGGACGGCACAAGACGGTGCCGGCCGCAGAAGCGGCCGCGAACCTCATTGACGTGATCGAGGGGCTGACGCCCGCACAATCGGGCGGGTTCTTTGACTATGCAGGCAAGGAGATCGCCTGGTGAGACTGATCCTCGTTCTGGGCGACCAACTGACCGACACGGTTGCGAGCATACGCGAAGGCGACCCGGCAGAGGATGTCGTGGTCATGGCCGAGGTTGCAGATGAGGCGGCCTATGTGCCGCATCACCCAAAGAAGATCGCCTTCTGTTTTGCCGCGATGCGCCACTTTGCCGAAGAACTGCGGGACGCGGGTTGGACGGTTGACTACACCCAGCTCGACGATGACGCGGGCTTTTCCAGCATCATAGAAGCGCTAGTTGCCGCGTCCGAAAAGCACGGGACCAGCGAGGTGATCGCCACGCGGCCCGGGGAGTGGCGACTTATTCAAGCACTGGACGCCGCGCCGCTGGACATTACCCAGTTGGAGGATGATCGGTTCGTGGCCAGCCATGCCGAGTTCGATGCCTGGGCCGAAGGGCGCAAGGAACTGCGGATGGAGTGGTTCTATCGCGAAATGCGGCGCAAGACCGGGCTTTTGATGGACGGTGACAAACCGGTCGAGGGCAAGTGGAACTTTGACCACGACAACCGCAAACCCGCACCGGGCGAGGTCGATTTCAGCGGCCCGATGCGCTTTACGCCGTACACGATCACCGAGGAGGTTCTTTCACTGGTAGAGGACCGCTTCAGCGAGAACTTTGGCACGCTGCGGCTCTTCTGGTTCGCCGTCACGCGCGAACAGGCGTGCCGCGCGCTAACGCACTTCATCAAGGGCGGTCTGCCGAAGTTCGGGGATTATCAGGACGCGATGCTGGCCGACGAACGGTTCCTCTGGCATTCGATCCTGTCGATGTATCTGAACGCCGGTCTGCTGGACCCGATCGAAATTTGCGAGGCGGCTGAGGCGGCTTACCGCGAGGGGGCGGCCCCGATCAACGCCGTGGAAGGATTCATCCGGCAGATCATCGGCTGGCGGGAATACATGCGGGGTATCTATTTCCGGGAGGGTCCGGAGTACACGCGCCGCAATGTGTTGAAACACCAGCGCAAACTGCCGGACTTCTTTTGGACCGCCAGGACCGACATGCGGTGCATCGCGCAGGCAGTGGAGCAGACGCGGGATGAGGCTTATGCCCACCACATTCAGCGGCTGATGGTGACCGGGAACTTCGCCCTTTTGGCAGGCATCGACCCTTACGAGGTGCATGAATGGTATCTGGCCGTCTATGCCGATGCTTATGAATGGGTCGAGGCGCCTAACGTGATCGGGATGAGCCAGTTCGCGGATGGCGGGATCGTGGGTTCAAAACCCTATGTCTCGTCAGGGAACTACATCGACCGAATGTCGGACTATTGCAAAGACTGCGCCTATTCGGTGAAAACGAAGCTGGGCGAGGGGGCGTGCCCGTTCAACCTGCTCTATTGGGCGTTCCTTGTCCGGCACCGCGAGCGGTTCTCCAAAAACCCGCGCATGGCAAACATGTACCGAACCTGGGATCGGATGGACGAGGATCGACGCGAGACCATCCTGGCGGAGGCTGAGGTGTTCCTGGACACGCTTTGAGGCGTATCAGGCGCGATCGCGGCTTTCAGTGCGGTCCGGTTTCAGGATGTCGTCGAAGATGTCAGTGAACTCGACTCGGGCGGTCACATTGTGTCGGTAGGTCTTTTGCACAAACGGATTTGGCTCGCCCGCCTGCCGCCAGGCTTTGAAGCTTTTGAGCTTGCAGGATGTGATTACGAAATACAGATACCGAAATCTGTCCGACTTCTTGGCCAGTTTCGCTGCTGGAATCTTGAACATTGCACATACATCCCGCCTAACACGCGACTTGCGTCGTTACTCCCAAGGTATGACCAAAGGATCCGGCAGAATTGGGGCGATAGACTGTTATTTCGCGGCTAAATCGTTAATGCGCGCAGATGCGGGGACATGGCCCCGTCAGTTGCTTTCGGTCAACGCGCCGTCTTCCCAGACGCCGGTCTGTTCTTCGCCGCTGGCATAGCGGATCGTGCCTTCGCCCTGGCGTTTGCCGCGCTCGAACATGCCTTCATAGACGTCGCCATTGGCATAGGTGGCGATGCCACGACCGTTGATTTCACCGGCGGACCATTCGCCTTCGTAAACAAATCCATCAGCCATGGTGATCTTGCCGTTGCCCTCGCGCTGACCCGCGACGAAGTTGCCTTCGTAGACCGTGCCGTCTGAATAGCTCGCGACACCGAAACCGTCGCGTTGGCCATCACTCCAACCGCCTTCATAGGTATAGCCATCGGCAAAAGTCATCTTGCCCCGGCCGTCCATCTTGGCGTCCTTGAACTCACCTTCGTAGACCAGCCCATTGGCATAAGTCGCGACACCGGTTCCTTCGATCACGCCTGCGACCCACTGACCTTCATAGATGTTGCCGTCGGGATAGGTGATTTTCCCCGTGCCATCGGCAACATCGGCCTTGAACTCGCCCTCATAGACCGATCCGTCCGGATAGGTCACGGTGCCGGTGCCTTCGATGCGACCGCCGACCCACTGGCCGACATAGAGATAGCCGTCCGCGCCGGTGAACGTGCCGGTGCCTTCGCGCTGGTCGGCCACGAAATCGCCTTCGTAGATGTCGCCATTGGCATAGATCACCTTGCCCGTGCCCTGACGCTTGCCGTCGACAAGCTGGCCTTCGTAGATGTCGCCATTGGGCTGGGTCAGCGTGCCTTCACCATTGATCTGCCCGTTCAGCCAGGCGCCTTCGTAGGTGAGGCCGTCGGGCATCTTCAGCGTCCCGTTGCCTTCGCGCACGCCGCGCGCCAGATCGCCTTCGTAGACGGCGCCGTCGGGATATTCGATGCGGCCCGCACCTTCCTTGATGCCCTTGTTCCAGCCGCCTTCGTAGACATAGCCGTTCGGGCTTTCCATGCGGCCTTGCCCGTCATGAAGGGCATCTACGAAGCTTCCGTCATAGACAACGCCATTGGAATAGTTCGCAACGCCCTGGCCGTTGATTTTGCCGTCGGACCATTCGCCTTCGTAAGTGCCACCGTCAGCAAAGGTGATTTTACCGGTGCCTTCGGGCTTGCCGGCGACAAAGACG
>JBCCWG010000043.1:0-23269 GCA_039193985.1 Pseudomonadota bacterium | reverse complement strand
GCGGCCAGCATATCCGCGTCCTGTTCAGCGAAATCGGCCGGCTCCTGTCGCATATCCTCAACGTGACGACGCAGGCCATGGATGTCGGCGCGCTGACCCCGCCGCTCTGGGGCTTCGAGGAACGCGAAAAGCTGATGGTGTTCTATGAGCGGGCCTGTGGCGCACGCTTGCACGCTGCGTATTTCCGTCCGGGTGGCGTGCATCAGGACCTGCCGCCGGAGTTGATCGACGATATCGAGACCTGGGCGCATGAGTTTCCTAAGGTGCTGGACGATATCGACGGGCTGCTGACGGAAAACCGCATCTTCAAACAACGCAACGTGGATATCTGCGTCGTGACCGAGCAGGAGGCGCTGGATTGGGCGTTCTCTGGCGTGATGGTGCGGGGCTCGGGTATGGCGTGGGATCTGCGGCGGGCGCAGCCGTATGAATGCTATGATGAGTTCGAGTTCCAGATTCCTGTCGGCAAGAACGGCGACTGCTATGACCGCTATCTCTGCCGGATGCAGGAGATGCGCGAGTCGCTGAAGATCATCCATCAGGCGATTGAGAAACTTCGCGCACCCGAGGGGCAGGGCGATGTGCTGGCGCGCGGCAAGATCACACCGCCGTCCCGCGCGGACATGAAAACCTCGATGGAAGCGCTGATCCACCACTTCAAGCTTTACACCGAAGGGTTCCACGTGCCCGAGGGCGAGATTTACGCCGCTGTCGAAGCGCCCAAGGGCGAGTTCGGCGTCTACCTCGTGGCGGACGGCACGAACCGGCCCTACCGCGCCAAGATCCGCGCGCCCGGGTATCCGCATTTGCAGGCGATGGACCACGTCGCGACCGGGCACCAACTGGCGGATGTCAGCGCGATCATCGGGACGATGGATGTGGTGTTTGGTGAGGTGGACCGGTGACGTCCTCCCCGCTAACCCCCCTCCGAAGCGGAGGGGGGGACATGCTCCCCTCTCCCTGCGGGAGAGGGATTGGGGGAGAGGGGATCTCTCGCGGTACTGGGATGACCCGAAAGGCGCGCGTGCTGCGTGGCAACATGACCGAAGCCGAGAAACGCTTGTGGCAGGAAATCCGCCGCGACAGACTTGGTGTGAGGTTTCGTCGTCAGATGCCGGTGCTTCAGCGGTACATTCTCGACTTTTATGCTCCATCCATTCGACTGGCCGTTGAGCTCGACGGTGGACACCATGCCGACAACAGCAATGACATACGCCGTACGGTGCATTTGAATGCGCACGGCATATCCGTCCTGCGGTTCTGGAACATCGAAGTAATGAACGAAACCGAGACTGTCGTGGAAACGCTCTTCCGTTTGTGCTCTGCCATGAAAGATGGCATTGCTCTGACCGCTTTTGCCGACCTGAAATTTTCTCTCGCGAAGAGACCCTAACATGCTCCGCAGACTACACCCCGAACAACCCGAGAGCTTTGCCTTCACGCCAGCTAACAAGGCCTGGGCCGAAGCGCAGATCACCAAGTACCCCGTAGGGCGGCAGGCCTCTGCCGTGATCCCGCTTCTCTGGCGGGCGCAGGAGCAGGAGGGGTGGATCAGTCGTGCAGCGATCGAGGAAGTCGCGGCGATGCTCGACATGGCCTTTATCCGCGTGCTGGAAGTGGCGACCTTCTATTTCATGTTCCAGCTGCAACCCACTGGCTCCATTGCCAATATTCAGGTCTGCGGCACCACAAGCTGCATGATCTGCGGGGCCGAGGATTTGATCGCGGTCTGCAAGGAAAAGATTGCCCCTAAGGCACACACGCTGTCGGATGACGGCAAGTTCACCTGGGAAGAGGTCGAGTGCCTCGGCGCCTGCGCCAACGCACCGATGGCGCAGATCGGCAAGGATTACTACGAAGACCTGACGGCCGAGCGCTTTGGCGAGATCATCGACGAACTGGCCGCTGGCAAGGTGCCGGTGCCGGGCCCGCAGAACGGGCGCTATGCCGCCGAACCGAAGGCGGGCTTGACCAGCCTGACCGCCTATGAGGCGGGTCGGGCGCAGTACAACGCGAGCGCGCAATACGCCGTGGACCTTGGTGATACCGTCAAGCGGATCGACGGCACCGAAGTGCCGCTGACCACGCCTTGGCTTGGCGACAGCCCGCGTCCGGCGACCCCGGCGCCTGTGGCCGAAGCACCGAAACCCGCGCCGGTGGCCGAACCCGCCCCCGTCGCAGAAAGCGGCACCAAGCCGGAGGGTCTGACCGAAGCGCGCAATGGACAACCGGATGATCTGAAGAAAATCAAGGGGGTAGGGCCCAAACTTGAGAAGTTGCTCCACACATTGGGGTTCTTCCATTTCGATCAGGTCGCAGGCTGGACGGCAGAAGAAATCGCCTGGGTGGATGAAAATCTCGAAGGCTTTAAGGGCCGGGTGACACGGGACGATTGGGTGAAACAAGCCAAGGAATTGGCTCAAAACGCCTAATAGTTCCCCTTGATTGACAGGCCTGCCTGTGCAGACTCCCTGACAAGCACTTGGGAGGCCTCAGAAGATGTCGCAAAAACAAACGTTGAACTCGATCGCGCTTGCCGTGGTTCTGTCCATGGCCGTGTTCGTGGTCGCCTTCGCCCTGTTCTGGGTGCTGGCTGAGTATCGGTTTATGTCCTCGGTGTTTCTTGCCTTTTTGGTGTCGTTTTTCACCGGGATTGTCTTGCTGATCGGGTTCGGCTCGTCGGCGGCGATGCCGGCGCCCGCGGTTGCCCGTGCGCCTGCGCCTTCGGCCCCGCCGACCCCCGCACCTGCGCCTGAGCCGGTTGCTGTGGATGACACCGCCGCGCGCGAAGCGGCAGAGTTCAGGGCCGCTGCAGAAGCCGAAACCGCCAAGCTCAAGGCTGCCGAGGAAGCGGCGGCTGCACGAGTGGCAGAGGCTGCGCGGATCAAAGCCGAGGAAGAGGCTGCCGCCGAAGCCGAAGAAGCAAGGGCAAAGGCCGAAGCTGACGCCGCCGCCGCGGCAGCTGCCACAGAGAGCACGCCGGACTATGATGGCGACGGGATCAAGGAAGGGACGGACGAAGGAACGCGTCCTGCCGGGCTTGATGCGCCGCGCGATGGCAAGGCCGACAACCTGAAAGAGATCAAAGGAATTGGACCGAAGCTCGAAAAGCTTTGCAATCGGCTGGGGTTCTGGCATTTTGACCAGGTGGCCAACTGGACATCGGACGAAGTTGCCTGGGTCGATGCCAACCTTGAGGGCTTCAAGGGAAGGGTCACGCGAGATAAGTGGGTCGACCAAGCCAAGGTGTTGGCCGCAGGCGGAGAGACTGAGTTCTCGAAGCGCGTCGAGGATGGCGACGTCTACTAAGCCAAAAAGGGGCTTACGTCAGACGCTAACAAAGGATGCTCTCGGGCGAGGCCGCAGGCGCCCGGAGCCGCGTTTGGACCCGCCAAACGCTAGTCGGGATGGCCTGTGCGTCTGAGTTGTGGAACGGCGATGGACGAACGCGAAGAACGAGAAAAAGAACTGGCCCGGCTGGGGCGTCTTGTTTCCATTGTGATTGCTGGCACGATGTTGCTCTGGATGGCCGCGCAATGGATCGGCGGAGAGTTGGGATTACCATCTTCTTACGTGTTTTTATTCGATCTTTTTGCCATGGCGGGTTTCCTTTGGGCGCTTATCGTGACAAGGCAACTTTGGCGCAAACGCCGCGAGATTGACCGGGACTGAGGCGATACGCCACCCGTTTGAATTGGTCGAGATGGGAATGCTCTGATGCTTGACGACAAGGATCGTATCTTCACGAATCTGTACGGAATGCATGACCGGACCTTGGCCGGGGCGCAGGCGCGTGGCCATTGGGACGGGACTGCGGGCCTGATCCAGAAGGGGCGCGACTGGATCGTCGACGAAATGAAAGCCAGCGGCCTGCGTGGACGGGGCGGTGCGGGTTTTCCGACCGGTCTCAAGTGGTCGTTCATGCCCAAGGAAAGCGACGGTCGCCCGTCCTATCTGGTGGTCAACGCCGACGAATCCGAGCCGGGCACCTGCAAGGACCGCGAGATCATGCGCCATGACCCGCACACGCTGGTCGAGGGCTGCTTGATCGCGTCCTTCGCGATGAACGCTCATGCCTGCTATATCTATATCCGAGGCGAGTACATTCGTGAGCGTGAGGCTTTGCAGGCGGCCATCGATGAAGCTTACGACGCCGGGCTGGTGGGCAAGAACGCTGCTGGGTCCGGTTGGGATTTCGACATTTACCTCCATCATGGTGCTGGCGCCTATATTTGCGGTGAGGAAACCGCGTTGCTCGAAAGCCTCGAAGGCAAGAAAGGCATGCCGCGCATGAAGCCACCCTTCCCGGCGGGTGCTGGCCTCTACGGTTGTCCGACGACGGTCAACAACGTCGAATCCATCGCAGTCGTGCCAACCATCCTGCGTCGCGGGGCTGGCTGGTTCGCGGGCTTCGGTCGCCCCAACAACGCGGGCACCAAGCTCTTTGCGATCAGCGGGCATGTGAACAACCCCTGCGTGGTCGAGGAAGAGATGTCGATCACCTTCGAGGAACTGATCGACCGCCATTGCGGCGGTATTCGCGGTGGCTGGTCGAATCTGAAGGCGGTGATCCCCGGCGGCTCGTCTGTGCCCTGTCTGCCCGGCCCCATCATGCGGAACGAGGCGATCATGGATTTCGACTGGCTGCGCGAGCAAAAGTCGGGGCTTGGCACCGCCGCGGTTATCGTGATGGATCAGTCCACAGACATCATCAAGGCGATCTGGCGGTTGTCTGCGTTTTACAAGCACGAAAGCTGCGGCCAGTGCACGCCCTGCCGTGAGGGCACGGGCTGGATGATGCGCGTCATGGACCGGCTGGTGAAGGGCGAGGCGGAGGTTGAAGAGATCGACATGCTGCTCGACGTCACCAAGCAGGTCGAGGGTCATACGATCTGCGCGCTTGGCGATGCCGCGGCCTGGCCGATTCAGGGCCTCATCCGGCATTTCCGGGACGAGATCGAGGACCGGATCAAGCACAAGCGCGGTGCGACTATCGCGGCGGAGTGATGTGGCCGCTGCGGATCTTTGCTCTTGGTTTGGTGCTGTCTTCCGTTGCTTTTTCCACGCCTGCTGCTGCCAGCGACTGCACCTTGCGCAATCGTCATTTGCTGATCGATGAAGGTGCGCTTTTTCGGTTTTTGCGATGCCTTACGGGTGAAGTGAACGCCCTTCGCCGGGAAAACCAGGCGTTGAAGCGCAGGGTAGCGGCATTGGAAGAGATCGCGGGCGAGGTGCCTGCAACCTTTTCGAACTTCGATGGTCAGATCACACGTGTTGAGGGCCGTGTAATTGCGCGTGCCAGTTTTGTGTTGAGCGCGCGGTCCACGGGCGGGCCAAGTGCTTTACCGCTCGATCAGGACGTGGTCGAGACGCTCTGTGCCCGCGACGGCGGGTGTTCGGTGACCGTTGGCTTTCGCCAGATGAGCCTTTTTGGCAATGACCCGAAAAACGCCGACATCTCAGGTCCGTGTCAGTTTACCTATGATGCTGGCAGCGGCGACTGGTCGGTGGGTGAAGGGTGCGAGGGTGGCAAGGCCAGCGGCAGGGATGGCGGAACGCGCACCAGTGCGCAGGCTGGGCCGGGGGATGTCATTGCGTCCTCACTATCGGCCTGCGTCCTTGCCGAGAGTGCTCCGGCCCGGTCCGTCGGGTCGGGGGGCGGCGGCTTTGAGAACGATCATGCGCGTGGGCTGTTTCTGGTCTCGCGCCCGTCGCAGCAACCTGATGGCATCACCAGGTTTCAATGCGAGCTTCTGCTGAACTGAGCGCGAAATTCCTTCGGTTGCCGGGCTGGCTTGTCCTGTGTAGGGTCGCGCCGCAGTGGGTGTAAGGGCTATGACGTTGAAACGCTGGATCATTCTTGTTTCGATTTCCTTGGTGGTGAGCGGCTGCGGTATCCGCGAGCGTCTCTTCGGAGGGGGGCAAGCCGACCGGGCCTTGCCCTTTCGTGCAACGGTTTCGGCAGGCGATGACCGCCGTGACATGACGGTACGCGTTGTGCGTGCAGGCGGTGTCTCGGTCTCGGATGTCCGCGGGAGCGCGCGTTTCGCGGCGACCCGCTACTGTCTGACAAATTTTGGCGGTTCGGACACGCTCTGGGACATCAGCCCGGCCACGAACGATTGGGCGTTCACGCGCGACGGGCAGGACATGCTGTTCCAGGGGCGTTGTGTGGCGCGATGATCCGCGTCTGGGACGGATTTCTGAGCTTTCTGGCGGCGGTCGTCACCGGGGCCATTGTGGGCGTGCCGGTTTGGGGCGCGGGCCGCGCGGTGCAAGCCGGACTATTGCCGACATGGGGCTGGGGGCCGCTGGTTCTGCTCGGTGCGGCGGGCCTCGTGATGATCCTGTCCTTTCTCAGGAAGGCAGGGCGCGGGGTGCATCCGCTGCGCGAACGGCGGCGTTGAGCGCCGGTAACACTTCTCACAATCTGTGAACTTCGTTTTTTCCCGCTTACTCAGGGGCTTGCCCCATTTGCCCGGCGGTTCTTTGCAGGCCTGCCGCAAAAACATGACAGAACCCTCCCACAGGATGCGATATCCACCTATATCAAGCATTCCAGCCGAGCGGGGAGCGGGTCCCGGGTCGTGCAATTGGGTAACAAATGAGCCGTTCGTGATGAGGAAGACACTTTTAACGCTGGGTTTTATCGCCTTCGCAGCGCCTGTTGCGGCGTTGCAGCCGCTGCACGAGAATCCGCGTGTTGTGAACGGATTCTATGTCATCGGCTTCGCTGATGAGATCCGAAAAGGCTGCAAGTCCATCGATCCAAGGATGTTCCGGGCCTATAACTACCTCAGGTCGCTTGAGCGCTATGCCCGAAACGCTGGCTATACCTCTGAAGACATTGATGAACTTACAGACAACAGGGCCGAAAAAGAGAAATTGCGGGCCCGCATTCGCGCCGATCTGGCGAAGCGCGGTGCGACACCGCAAACACCCGAAGGCTATTGCACTGTCGGGCGTGAAGAAATAGCCAAGGACAGCGCTGCGGGGCGCCTTCTCAGGGCGAAGTGAACGCCCACGGTCCTCGCGGCAAGGGAAGCCATGAGGACCGTTGCCCATGTCCGAACTCCGGAAGGTCATTATCGACGATGTCGAGGTCGAGGTTGATCCGGCCCTGACGCTGATCCAGGCGTGTGAACAGGCCGGGATCGAAATCCCCCGTTTTTGCTATCACGAGCGGCTGTCCATCGCCGGAAACTGCCGGATGTGCCTGGTGGAAGTCGTGGGCGGGCCACCCAAACCGGCTGCTTCTTGCGCGATGCAGGTGAAAGACCTGCGCCCCGGGCCGGAAGGTCAGCCGCCCGTCGTCAAAACCAACTCACCCATGGTGAAAAAGGCGCGCGAAGGTGTGATGGAGTTCCTGCTCATCAACCACCCCCTCGACTGCCCGATCTGCGATCAGGGCGGCGAGTGTGACCTGCAGGATCAGGCCATGGCCTATGGCGTCGATTTCAGCCGGTTCCGCGAGCCAAAGCGCGCCGTGGATGCGCTGGAACTTGGCCCGCTCGTCGGCACGGCCATGACGCGCTGTATCTCTTGCACCCGTTGCGTGCGGTTCATCACCGAGGTCGCGGGCATGCCCGAGCTGGGTCAGACCGGTCGCGGTGAGGATGCCGAGATCACCAGTTATCTGGGTCAGACGCTGGATAGCGAGCTGCAGGGCAATATTGTTGATCTCTGCCCGGTCGGAGCACTGACGTCGAAGCCTTACGCTTTTACAGCGCGACCGTGGGAACTGACCAAGACCGAAAGCATCGATGCGATGGATGCACTCGGCTCGTCGATCCGGGTGGACACGAAGGGGCGCGAAGTGATGCGCATCCTGCCGCGCAACCATGACGGCGTGAACGAGGAATGGCTGAGCGACAAGTCACGCTATGCGTGGGACGGGCTGCGGCGTCAGCGGCTCGACAAGCCGTATATCCGCGAGAACGGTAAGCTGCGGGCGGCAAGCTGGGGCGAGGCCCTGGCGAAGGCTGGCGAGGCGATGAAGGGCGGCAATGTCGCCGGACTGGTCGGCGATCTCGCCCCGGTTGAGGCGACATATGCGCTGAAGGAACTTGTCGAAGGACAGGGCGGTGCGGTCGAATGCCGTTTGGATGGCGTAAAGCTGCCTGCGGGCAACCGTTCTGCCTATGTGGGGACGGCCAGTATCGAAGATATCGAGAACGCCAAAGCCATCATGCTGATCGGGACCAACCCAAGGGCCGAAGCGCCGGTGCTGAACGCGCGCATCCGCAAGGCATGGTCGCGCGGTGCCAACATCGGCCTCGTCGGGCAGCCCGTTGATCTGACATATGAATATGCTCACCTTGGGACTGGGCGCGATGGGCTGCGAAAGCTCTTCGACATGGCGCCCGAGAACGCCCATGGCAAGGAAACGCTCGTCATCATCGGGCAGGGTGCGCTTCAGGGTGATGGCGGCAAGGGTGTTTTGGCCGACGCCATGCGCTATGCCGATGCGACACAGTCCAAGTTCCTCGTTCTGCACACAGCGGCAAGTCGGGTCGGTGCGCTGGACGTTGGTGCGGTCAACGCCGGTGGCGTCGAAGGCGCGCTGGATGGCGCGAGCGTTGTCTACAACCTTGGCGCGGATGAAATCGACATCCCCGACGGTCCGACTGTGATCTATCAAGGAAGCCATGGCGACCGGGGCGCGCACCGGGCGGACATCATTCTGCCTGCCGCGGCCTGGACGGAGGAAAACGGGCTTTTCGTTAACACCGAAGGTCGTCCGCAACTGGCGATGCGCGCCAGCTTCCCGCCGGGGGAGGCGAAAGAAAACTGGGCGATCCTGCGGGCGCTGTCGGCCGAACTGGGCGCCACGCTGCCTTATGACAGCCTGGCGCAACTCCGCGGCAAACTGATCGAGGACGTCCCGCATTTGAAAGCCATCGATACGGTGCCCGAAAACGATTGGCAGCCGGTCGAGGCCAGCGGAGACGGCTCTGGCGAGTTTACCGAAACGGTGACGGCGCATTACCTGACAAACCCGGTCCTGCGGGCCTCGGGCCTGATGGCCGAGTTGCAGGCGGCGGCGCGCAACCGACAGGCGGGAAAGCTGGCGGCGGAATAGAAAAACTGTGCCGTGGACTGGCCTTTACGGTCAGGATGCGGTTTACGAGGGCAAGGGCAAAACCCTCGCCCGAGACAAGGGAACAAGAGGTTAGATGGAAAGTGAATTCCTAACCACACCGCTCGGCATCGTGCTCCTTGTCGCGGCGCAAACCCTACTTGTGGTCGCGTTCGTGATGATCTCGCTTTTGTTCCTGGTTTATGGCGACCGGAAAATCTGGGCTGCGGTCCAGATGCGGCGCGGCCCGAACGTGGTCGGCCCGTGGGGGCTGTTGCAAACCGTGGCTGACGCGCTGAAGTACATCGTCAAAGAAAACGTGATCCCGGCCGGTGCGGATCGGGCGGTTTTCATTTTGGCGCCGCTCATTTCCTTCGTGTTGGCGTTGCTCGCGTGGTCGGTGATCCCTTTCTATGCGGGCGAAAACACGATCTGGGTGCTGGCCAATATCAACGTGGCGATCCTGTTCGTCTTCGCGGTGTCCTCGCTTGAGGTCTATGGCGTGATCATGGGCGGTTGGGCGTCGAACTCGAAGTATCCGTTCCTCGGAAGCTTGCGGTCGGCGGCCCAGATGATTTCCTACGAGGTGTCGATCGGTCTGATTATCATCGGGGTGATCATCTCGACCGGGTCGCTGAACTTCGGGCAGATCGTGGCGGCGCAGGATGGCGGTTACGGCCTGTTCTCGTGGTACTGGCTGCCACACCTGCCGATGGTGTTCCTGTTCTTCATCTCCACTTTGGCGGAGACCAATCGTCCGCCCTTCGATCTGCCGGAAGCGGAGTCGGAACTGGTGGCGGGATATCAGGTTGAATACTCTTCGACGCCGTTCCTTCTGTTCATGGCGGGCGAATACATCGCGATCTTCCTGATGTGTGCGCTGATCACGCTGTTGTTCTTCGGCGGCTGGCTGTCGCCCATCCCGTTTATCCCGGACAGCCCGCTCTGGATGGTTGCGAAGATGGCGTTCTTCTTCTTCCTCTTCGCGATGGTGAAGGCCGTGGTGCCGCGCTACCGCTATGACCAGTTGATGCGGCTTGGCTGGAAAGTCTTTCTTCCACTGTCGCTCGCGTGGGTCGTCTGGGTGGCGTTTGCGGCCAAGTTCGAATTCTTCGGCGGTGCCTATGCCCGCTGGGCGATGGGGGGGTGAGGTGATGGAGCTTCCTCAGATCAACCGTATGTCCGGGGCGGCTGCCCCGGATCGCGCCCGACCCGCCCCCCAGGGCGGGCGCGATGCGCCCCCCCTCGGGTCCGGCGCGATCCTTCGTTTTTCGGGGCATTGCTTCGGAGATTTGAAACCATGACTCAAATCGATTGGAACCGCGCCGGGAAATACTTCCTGCTGATGGATATGTTCAAAGGGCTGGGCCTTGGCCTGCGGTACTTCTTTTCGCCCAAGGCCACGGTGAACTACCCACATGAGAAGGGGCCGCTCAGCCCGCGCTTTCGCGGTGAACATGCCCTGCGGCGTTACCCGAACGGGGAAGAGCGTTGCATTGCCTGCAAGCTTTGCGAGGCTATCTGCCCCGCGCAGGCGATCACCATCGATGCGGAGCCGCGCGAAGATGGGTCGCGGCGGACGACGCGCTATGACATCGACATGACGAAATGCATCTATTGCGGCTTCTGTCAGGAGGCCTGCCCGGTCGATGCCATCGTCGAAGGCCCCAATTTCGAGTTTTCGACCGAAACGCGGGAAGAGCTGTTCTATGACAAAGAAAAGCTTCTGGCCAATGGCGAGCGCTGGGAGGCCGAGATTGCGCGCAACCTGGAATTGGATGCACCGTACCGATGAGCGTCAAAGTCGCCCCCTACACACGCGATCGCATGATCGAGCGTTTGCCGAAGGACAATGATAGTCTTCGGGACGCACTTGAGGATGCCCTGAAGCGGATCGAAAGGCTTGAAGAAGAGGTCGCACGGTTGCGTGGGGAATTGCCGCCCGAGGAAGACGAGGCATGACTGATCCGAAAAGCAAATGCGCCGCGCTGACGGCATCACGCGCTATGGTGCTTGAAACCGGCGGACGGAGGCTTTGATGGAAGCCTGGGGCGTGGATAGCTTTGAGAACAAAGATGCCAAGGAATGGTGTCAGGCTTATCGCGAGATGGGCCTGCCCGTTGCCAAAAGCACTCTTGATGTCGCGTTGGGGGATTTGCAGAGCGCATCGCTCGGCGCGGATATCGCCTGTCGTGCCATCGCGGCTGTGGAAGCTGTTGCTTATGCGCTGGGCCGTGGCTCGCCCGAGGCACAGGATCTGTTTCGCGGTGCGCCTGACGCGGACCCGGCAGATGCCGCCGCATTGCTTGATCGCTGCAATGAGGCGATCGAGGCGATCACCGGTGGCTCGGGCCTTGCGGCGTATTGGGAGAATGCCAAGTCGGACAAGCACGCAGCATGGCTCGCGTCTCTGACCGCGTTACAGAGCCGATTGAATGGTGGCGCGCGCGCCACGCGCGACCGTAGCGAGCCCGAAGCTCCCAAGGGCACAAGTGAGATCCCGGTCGCCGCGGGAACGGCTCCGCTCGAGGATCAGTTGGCCGATATCCGGAACGCGCTGGCCGGTCTTGAGGCCGACATTGAGGTCATGCGCCAGGAAATGCGCGAAGGATTGATCGAACTGGCAAAACGTGTCGCGCGAGGCGACGCATGACCGATCCGAACAACCCCTTTTCTGCGATGATGGCGATGGGCCAGGATTGGGCCCGGGCGATCAACCCTGCGTTGCAGAGTTTCACGCCGCAGGGGTTCGAGGCCATGTGGCCGACGATGCCGCGTGATCTGATGGAAACCATGATGGGCAAGACTTTCAACCCTGAAGGTCTCGATGCCAAGACGCGGCTTTTGCTGACACTCGGCGCACTTACGATCCTGGGCGCGCAGGCCGAGGCGCAGATCAGGCTCACCGTGCGCCACGCGCTGGAAGCCGGGGCCACGAAACAGGAGATCGCCGAGACCATCGCCATGATGGGCGTGTTCGGCGGCGTGCCGGCGATGTCGAAAGCCATGGAACTCGCCAGCGAAGTGATGGAAGCGTCCGAGACCATTAATGACGCCCAGGAACAAGAAGAGGACACGGAATGACACCGGTTGCCCTGGCCTTTTACCTTTTTGCGATTTCCTGCATTGCGGGCGGCCTTTTCACCGTGATCAGTCGCAACCCGGTACATTCGGTGCTTTGGCTGATCCTTGCGTTTCTGTCGGCAGCCGGGCTTTTCGTTCTATTGGGCGCCGAGTTTGTCGCGATGCTGTTGATCATCGTCTATGTGGGCGCGGTTGCGGTGCTGTTCCTGTTCGTCGTGATGATGCTCGACGTGGATTTCGCCGAGTTGAAGGCCGAGATGGCGCGCTACATGCCGCTTGCACTCCTGATTGGCGTGGTGATCCTGATGCAACTGGCACTGGCCTTCGGCGCCTGGACCACGGCGGACGGGATCGAAGTTGCAGCCTTACCGGACGCTGTCGCAGGTGGCGGCGATCATAACACCGACGCCATCGGGCGGGTGCTTTATGATGACTACTTCCTGCTTTTCCAGCTTTCCGGTCTGATCTTGCTGGTTGCCATGGTGGGGGCCATCGTCCTGACGCTGCGCCACCGCTCGGACGTCAAGCGCCAGAACGTGCTGGCGCAGATGTACCGCGACCCGGCGACGGCGATGGAATTGAAGGACGTCAAGCCGGGGCAGGGGCTGTGAAGCGGGTTGCCGTCATAGCTGTGGCCTTGGCCTTTGCAGGCGCTGTCGGCGCACGTGTGATCGACGATCCTGCGCTGGGGCCGGGGGCGGGATCGCTTAAGGCACCAAACGCTGTGACAGTCTGCCCGTTGGGGAGTGTGTCCTGTTGATGCGCTTGGCAGTCATACTGGTGATGATAGCCTCGCCCGCGATGGCGCTGACGCTGGCCGAGTGCCAGCGGATCACCCATGTCAGCCATGGCGGTGTGGCAGGGCACGTGGACTATGGTTCGGGCCGGGTCGGCTGGGTCGATTGGTGGAGCCAGGAGGGCGTGTTCACCGACTACACCGTTGCCGACTGTCAGACCGGTGAGTTCCTGCGAACCCGGGTCAGAGAAGAGCGCATGTCAGCGCGCCCGCCCTTTGACCGGCGCGACGCGGTGCAGGAGATCATCGAGACCGAAATGCAGGGCGCGCCAGTGCTTTTCAGCTTCAGGCGACTGCGCGATGCGATCCATCCCAAGGGCAAGGATATTGAACTGGCTGTGTTGGCGGACGAGCCCTGCGCCTGCGCCGCGGCCTATCCCGAGCTTCGGGGCGAGAAGACACCTTATGAGGTGACGCAGTGAGCGGCGGATGTAACACACAGCGCGCCCCGGACGTGATCCGGGGCCTCCGGTTGGCGACCAGGCCCCGGGTCAAGCCCGAGGCAGCGAAGGAAGATACGATATGATCGGATTGGAACATTACCTGACGGTGGCCGCAGCGCTGTTTGTCATCGGGATCTTCGGGATCTTCCTGAACCGAAAGAACGTGATCATTCTGTTGATGAGCATCGAGTTGATGCTGCTGGCGGTGAACATCAACCTTGTCGCGTTCTCAGCTTATCTGCAGGACATCACGGGCCAGATTTTCACGCTCTTCGTCCTGACGGTCGCCGCCGCCGAGGCGGCCATTGGCCTTGCCATCCTCGTCTGTTTCTTCCGCAACCGCGGCACCATCGACGTCGAAGACGTCAATGTGATGAAGGGATAGGTCATGGCACTGGACTTCATCTGGATCATTCCCGTCGGCATCGGTGTTGCGATCGCGGCATATCTCGGGATTTCAGATTTCATGCGTGCGGATGCTGCGAACCGGACTGGACGGAAGGACTAACCGGCAATGGAAACGATTATCCTATTTGCCCCTCTTGTTGGCGCGCTGATCTGCGGGTTTGGCTGGCGGTTGATCGGAGAGAAAGCCGCGCAGTGGACGGCGACGGGCTTTTTGTTCCTCGCCGCGCTCCTGAGTTGGATCATCTTCCTGACTTTTGATCCCTTCGCGCATGAGAACGGCGCCTACACGGTGTCGGTGCTGCGCTGGATCGAGAGCGGCTCGCTGGCGACAGAGTGGGCCATTCGGATGGACCGGCTGACGGCGGTGATGCTGATCGTGATCACGACGGTCTCGGCCTTGGTGCATCTTTATAGCTTTGGCTACATGGCGCATGACGACAATTTCAACGAGGAAACCGAGAGCTATAGACCCCGGTTCTTCGCCTATCTGAGTTTCTTCACCTTCGCGATGCTGATGCTCGTGACGGCGGACAACCTGGTGCAGCTCTTCTTCGGTTGGGAGGGCGTCGGCCTCGCGTCTTACCTGCTCATTGGGTTCTATTTCCGCAAACCTTCGGCCAATGCCGCGGCGATAAAGGCGTTCGTGGTCAACCGCGTTGGCGACTTTGGCCTCGCGCTGGGCATCTTCGCGATCTTCCTGCAGGTCGACAGCATCAACTTTTCCGACATCTTCGCCGCCGCCCCCGAGATTGCGGAGGCCGAGATTTCGTTCCTCTGGACGTCCTGGCCTGCGGTCGAGTTGATCTGCTTTCTCTTGTTCATCGGCGCGATGGGCAAGTCGGCGCAGTTCATCCTGCACACCTGGCTGCCGGATGCGATGGAGGGCCCGACCCCGGTGTCGGCGCTGATCCACGCCGCGACCATGGTGACAGCAGGTGTGTTCCTCGTCTGCCGCATGTCGCCACTGATGGAGTATGCGGACTGGGTGCAAAGCATGATCGTTTGGGTCGGCCTCATCACCGCGTTCTTTGCGGCGACAGTTGGCCTCGTTCAAAACGACATCAAGCGCGTGATCGCCTATTCGACCTGCTCGCAGCTTGGCTACATGTTCGTGGCCGCGGGTGTGGGCGTCTACTCGGTCGCGATGTTCCACCTTCTGACACATGCTTTCTTCAAGGCGATGCTCTTCCTCGGCGCAGGCTCGGTCATCCACGGGATGCATCACGAGCAGGACATGCGAAACTATGGCGGGCTGAAGGACAAGCTGCCTTATACGTTCTGGGCGATGATGATTGGCACTCTGGCGATCACCGGTGTTGGAATACCGCTCTTATATGTGGGCTTCCCGATTGGGTTTGCGGGCTTCGTCTCAAAGGATGCGATCATCGAGAGCGCCTTTGCAGGTGGCACGGATGCCTCGATGGTGGCGTTCTGGGGGCTGGTTGTCGCAGCACTTTTCACTAGTTTCTATTCCTGGCGGCTGATGTTCCTCACCTTCTATGGCGAGGCGCGCGGGGATCATCATACACATGAGCATGCGCATGAGAGCCCGATGGTCATGGTTGCGCCGCTGGGTGTGCTGGCCGTGGGCGCGATCTTTGCGGGGATGGTCTGGTACAAGCCGTTCTTTGGGAGCCAGGAGAGTGTCGACAAGTTCTTCGGCATGGTGAAAGGCGAGGAGAAGCAGGCGGTTCTGATGATCGGTGCGGCGCATGCGGCGACCGAAAGTGACGATCATGGCGAGGGCCATGCCGAACGGCATACGGAGCCAGGCCAGGGTGCCTTGTACATCTCGGACGACAACCATGTGCTGCACGAGGCGCATCTGGTGCCGAAATGGGTCAAGGTGGCGCCGTTCATCGTGATGCTGTTGGGTTTTGGTGTGGCCTTGTCGATGTATATCCAGAACGTGCCGACATGGGCCAAGCTTGGCCTTGGCGCGCTGGCCGGGTTCGTGCTGCTGGTGGCGGCGGTGCCCTGGTGGGGCGCGATCCTGTTCGGGGCGCTGATGGCCGGGTTCCTCTATACCATACGCTTCGGGTCGAACGTGACATTGGCCGAGAACCAGCCTTATCTTTACAACTTCCTCTTGAACAAGTGGTACGTGGACGAGATCTACGACTTCCTCTTCGTCAAGCCTGCGATGTGGGTGGGCCGGTTCCTCTGGAAGCAGGGCGACGGCGCGACGATCGACGGCGGCCTCAACGGGTTGGCGATGGGGATCATTCCGTTCTTTACGCGGCTCGCCGGGCGGGCGCAGTCGGGGTACATCTTCACCTATGCCTTCGCGATGGTATTGGGGATACTGGTGCTGGTCACCTGGATGACGCTGGCGGGGGGCAACTGAGATGTTCCTCGACAACCTTCTGAGCATCATCATCTTCATTCCGCTGATCGCGGCCGCGATCCTGGGCCTTTTCCTGCGCGGCAATGACGAAGCGGCACAGACCAACGCGAAATACGTGGCGCTTGCGGCGACGCTCGCTTCGCTCTTGGCCTCTCTCGTCATGCTGGCTGGGTTCGATGCGGATGACACCGGCTTTCAGTTCGTGGAAGAGGGCGAGTGGATCCTCGGCCTGACCTACAAAATGGGCGTCGACGGCATCTCGGTTCTGTTCGTGATGCTGACAACCTTCCTGATGCCGATCACGATCCTGGCCTGCTGGGACGTGAAGGAGCGGGTCAAGGAGTACATGATCGCCTTCCTGGTGCTGGAAACGCTGATGCTGGGCGTGTTCTGTGCACTGGACCTGGTGCTGTTCTACCTCTTCTTCGAGGGCGGGCTGATCCCGATGTTCCTGATTATTGGTATCTGGGGCGGCAAGGACCGCATTTATGCCAGTTTCAAGTTCTTCCTCTATACCTTCTTCGGCTCGGTGCTGATGCTGGTCGCGATGGTCGCGATGTATGTGGACGCGGGCACGACCGACATCACTGCGCTGCTCAATCACAACTTCGGGTCGGAAACGATGGAGGTGATGGGCTTCCAGATCCTTGGCGGGATGCAGACGCTTTTATGGCTGGCCTTCTTCGCAAGCTTCGCGGTGAAAATGCCGATGTGGCCGGTGCACACATGGTTGCCGGATGCGCACGTTCAGGCGCCGACGGCAGGCTCGGTCGTGCTGGCGGCGATCCTGTTGAAACTGGGTGGCTACGGCTTCCTGCGGTTCAACCTGCCGATGTTCCCGGTGGCGTCTGACTTATTGGCCGACTTCGTGTTGTGGCTGAGCGCCATCGCCATCGTCTATACCAGCCTCGTCGCACTGATGCAGGAGGATATGAAGAAGCTGATCGCTTATTCCTCGGTGGCACACATGGGGTTCGTCACGGCGGGCATCTTCGCGGCGAACCAGCAGGGCGTGGATGGCGCGATCTTCCAGATGATCAGCCACGGATTTATTTCGGGCGCGCTCTTCCTCTGCGTCGGTGTGATCTATGACCGGATGCATACACGCGAGATTGACGCTTACGGCGGCCTCGTGAACCGGATGCCGGCTTATGCGGCGGTGTTCATGCTGTTCACCATGGCCAATGTCGGCCTGCCGGGCACGAGCGGGTTCGTGGGCGAGTTCATGACGCTGATGGGCATGTTCCAGGCCAACACTTGGGTGGCCGCGGTGGCGGCGACGGGTGTTATCCTGAGCGCCGCTTACGCGCTTTGGCTTTATCGTAGAGTTGTGATGGGTGACCTGATTAAGGAGAGCCTCAAGTCGATCACCGACATGACCCAGCGGGAGCGCGCGATCTTTGCGCCGCTTGTTGTCATGACCATTCTGCTTGGTGTCTATCCGAGCCTGATCACGGATGTGATCGGGCCCTCGGTCGCGAACCTCCTTAGCGGGTATGAGACGGCTGTGGCGGACTTCAACGCGACGAACGCCGTCGCCAGTGCGGGGGGCAACTGATGGCTGCCGATCTGAATATCATCCTGCCGGAGATTTTCCTCAGCGTCTTTGCGATGGTGATGCTGCTCGTTGGCGCCTATGGCGGCAAAGACAAGTGGGCGCCGATGTTCGTGTGGGCGACCTCGGCGGTTCTGATCGCAACGGCTGCTTGGATCGGGTTCCAAGGGTCGGGTACGGCGCGTGCCTTTGGCGGCATGTTCGTTGACGACGGGTTCGCGCGCTTTGCCAAGGTTGTGATCCTGATCTCGGCCGCCGCGATCCTTTTGATGAGCGAAAGCTATATGGCGCGGCGCGACCTTCTGAGGTTCGAGTATCCGCTGCTGATCGTGCTGGCGAGCGTCGGCATGATGGTGATGGTCTCGGCCGGAGACCTGATCGCGCTTTACATGGGCCTCGAGTTGCAGTCGCTCTCGCTTTATGTGGTGGCCTCGCTGCGCCGCGACAGTGCGAAGTCGACGGAAGCGGGCCTCAAATACTTCGTGCTTGGTGCGCTGTCCTCTGGCTTGCTGCTTTACGGCGCGTCGCTCGTCTATGGCTTTGCGGGCACAACGTTGTTCGCGGGCATTATCGAGGCGGCACAGGGTGAGACGCCGCTGGGTCTGTTGTTTGGCCTCGCCTTCATCTGCGCAGGTCTTGCCTTCAAAGTGAGCGCGGCCCCGTTCCACATGTGGACGCCGGATGTTTACGAGGGCGCGCCGACGCCGGTGACCGCGTTCTTTGCCACAGCACCCAAGGTGGCGGCCATGGGCCTTTTCGCACGGGTCGTTCACGACGCCTTCGGCGGTGTCGTGGGGGATTGGCAGCAAATCCTGGCCGCCTTGTCGGTCGCCTCGATGTTCCTCGGTGCGGTGGCGGCGATCGGGCAGACCAACATCAAGCGGCTGATGGCCTATTCCTCGATCGCGCATATGGGATATGCGCTGATGGGTCTGGCGGCGGGCACCGCGCAAGGCGTGGAATCGATGCTGATCTATATGGCGATCTATGTAACGATGAATGTCGGCACCTTTGCCTTTATCCTGTCGATGGAAAAGGACGGCGCGCCGGTGGTCGAGATCGGAGCCTTGTCGCTTTACTCGAAACGCGAACCGGCCAAAGCGCTGGCGATGCTGGTGCTGTTGTTCTCGCTTGCAGGTGTGCCGCCGCTGGTTGGCTTTTTCGCTAAGTACTCCGTGCTGCTGGCTGCGGTTGATGCCGGGCTGGTCTGGCTGGCCGTTCTTGGCGTGATCGCGAGTGTCATTGGCGCGTTCTATTACCTGCGGATCGTTTACCTGATGTACTTCGGCGCGGATGAGAGTGAGTTGGATGCCGGCGGCTCGGGCGTGCTCTGGGGGTTCCTGATGGTAAGCGCGGCGGCGATGGTGCTGGGCGTGATCAACCTTTTCGGTGTGGAAGGCGCGGCGGCAGCGGCTGCGGCAACCCTTGTCAACTGACGCGCATTTTCCGCGATTTCTGTGTCGGAAATCGGGGCAGAGTGCGCGTCGAACTCTGCCATGACCGACCCGCTGCCCTGGCCTGAGAAGACCGACCGGCTGATCTTTGACGAGCTGGACAGCACTATGGCCGAGGCGGCGCGCATCGCCCCCGATCTGGTACGCCCGACCTGGATCATGGCGCGTCACCAGACCGGCGCGCGGGGACGGCGCGGCCGGGTCTGGGCAAGCCCGCCGGGGCATTTCGCGGCGACTTACGTCTATCGCCCGTTTGGGAGCTCGGCGCAGGGTGCGCTCCGCTCGTTCTTTGCGGCCAATGCGGTGTACGAAGCTCTCGCCATGAAGATCGACCGGGACCGGCTCTCGCTCAAGTGGCCGAACGACGTTTTGCTTGATGGTGGCAAGGTGGCGGGCATCCTGCTGGAAAGTGTTGGCACGGCGACACGGCTCGACTGGCTGGCCATTGGCATCGGCGTCAATCTGGTCAAACCGCCCGAGGGTGTGCGCGACGCCGCCTTTCCGCCCATCGGGCTGGAGGCGGCGGGTGGAGATCCCACTGACCCGGACGAGTTCCTGTCATACCTCGCGTCGAACATGGCAACCGAGGAACGTCTGTTTGCCGAGCTTGGCTTTGGCCCCATCCGCAAGAACTGGCTGCGACGTGCGGCCCGGCTGGGCGAGGTGATTGCGGCGCGCACGGGACACAGTGAGGTCACAGGGCGGTTCGAGACTGTGGACGAAGATGGCCAACTTGTGCTTCAGACCCCGAAAGGGCAGGTTCGCATACCTGCTGCCGACGTCTACTTCTGAAGGACCACATGCTTCTCTGCATCGATACCGGAAACACCAACACCGTCTTCGCCCTTTGGGACGGCACGTCATTTCTTGGCACCTGGCGCGCCTCGACCGAGCATCAGCGGACGGCGGACCAGTATTTTGTCTGGCTTTCGACCCTGATGGATGCGCAAGGGCTGAAGGACGTGGTCATCGACGAGGTCGTGATCTCCTCGACCGTGCCGCGCGTGGTGTTCAACCTGCGGGTTCTGTGCGATCGGTATTTCAACTGTCGTCCGCTGGTGGTGGGCAAGCCGGAATGTCTGCTGCCAGTCCCCTATCGTGTGGAGGAAGGCGTGCGTCCGGGGCCGGACCGGCTGGCCAATGCCGCGGCTGCGTTTGACCGCTATGGCGGCAATGCGGTGGTCGTAGACTTCGGCACGGCGACCAATTTCGATGTGGTGGCGGGCGATGGCGCTTATGTGGGCGGTGTGATTTCGCCCGGCGTTAACCTGTCGCTTGAAGCGTTGGCGGCGGGGGCCGCGGCATTGCCGCATGTCGATATCTCTCGGCCTGAAAGAGTGATCGGAACCAACACTGTGGGTGCCATCCAGTCGGGCGTCTTCTGGGGCTATAGTGGGTTGATCGAAGGCATCGTGTCGCGCATCCAGGCGGAGTACGGAACGAAACTGACGGTTATCGCGACCGGCGGGCTGGCCCCGCTGTTTGCGCAGGGCGACATTCACTTCGATCACATAGATGATGATCTGACCATGCACGGACTGACGGTCATCCACGCATATAACAAGGAAAATCAATGAGTAACGAGCGGTTGATCTATCTGCCTCTGGGCGGGGCGGGTGAGATCGGGATGAATACTTATGTGTATGGTTGGGGCGCACCGGGCAAGGAGCGGTTGATCCTCGCGGACCTCGGCGTGACCTTTCCGGACATGGACAGCTCCCCCGGGGTCGACCTGATCATGGCGGATATCGCCTGGCTGGCGGAACGGGCTGACCGGATCGAGGGCATCTTCATCACCCATGCGCATGAGGATCATGTCGGCGCGGTCGGGCATTTGTACGGGACGTTGAAAGCGCCGATCTTTGCGCGCCCCTTTACTGGTCACCATGCACGACGCAAGGTGGAAGAGCAGGGGCACGACCCGGAGGCTGTGCAGATCGTGCCGGTTTGGCCGGAACAGATCGAGGCAGGGCCGTTCAAGGTGGGGTTTGCGCCGATCAGCCACTCGATCCCGGAAAGTTCGGCTCTGATCATCGACACGCCTGCGGGCCGGATCGTGCATACCGGTGACTTCAAGGTCGATGAGACGCCCTTGGTGGGCGAGCCCTTTGACGAAGGATTCTGGCGTGGGATCGGCAAAGACGGGGTGCATGCGCTGGTCTGCGATTCAACGAATGTCATGTCGCCGTTGCCGGGGCGGTCGGAAGCCTCGGTGGGACCTGAAATCGTTAAGCTTGTGCAGGACGCGCCGGGGATGGTCGTGGCGACCACTTTCGCCTCAAACGTGGCTCGGGTGAAGACTTTGGCAGATGCGGCGGTCGAGGCGGGGCGGTCGGTCTGCCTTCTGGGCCGTGCGATGCGTCGGATGGTCGAAGCGTCGATGCTGACGGGCGTTGTCACCGATTTCCCCAAGACCGTCTCGCCTGAGGAGGCCGAGGATATCCCGCGCGAGAACCTGATGTTGCTGGTTACCGGCAGTCAGGGCGAGCGGCGCGCGGCCAGCGCGGCGCTGTCGCGGGGCAAGTATATGGGTCTGGAGTTGAGCGAAGGCGACACGTTCCTGTTCTCGTCCAAGACCATTCCCGGCAATGAGCGTGGCGTAATCCGCATCGTCAATGCGCTGTCGGAAAAAGGCGTCGACGTGGTCGATGACAGCTCGAACCTCTATCATGTGTCGGGGCATGCGAACCGGCCCGATCTGGAAAAGATGCACGACATCCTGTCGCCCAAGATGGTGATCCCGATGCATGGCGAGCATCGGCACTTGCGCGAACATGCCAAGCTGGCGATGGCCAAGGGTATGGGGTCGGTCGTCGCCGTCAACGGCTCGATGGTCGATCTGACCGGGGATATCCCTGATATCGTTGAGTATATCGAGGCAGGGCGCACCTATCTGGACGGCAAGGTCAAGTACGGTGCCCTCGACGGTATCGTGCGCGATCGGCTGCGTATGGCGATGAACGGACATGCGATCGTATCGGTCGTGATCGAGGGTGATGAGATGCTGGGCGAGCCTTGGGTCGATCTGATGGGACTGCCTGAGATGGGTACATCGGGGGCGCCGCTGACGGATGTGTTGGAAGAGGACCTCAGCCAGATGATCGGGCGCGCCACACGTAACACCCGCAGCGACGATGACGATCTGGAGGACGATATCCGCAAGACGGTGCGTCGCAGTGCGGAGGCTGAGATCGGCAAAAAACCCGAGGTGACCGTAGTGATCAGCCGGTTGAGTTGATGGGGGCCGTTCTCTTCGACCTGGACGGGACGCTGATCGACAGTCTGAGAGACGTGACGGCTGCGGCGAACGCGGTTCTTCAAAAATGCGACCTGCCTGCACTGCCGACCGAGATTGTCGCCGGGTTTGTCGGGATGGGCGAACAGGTGTTCGTGGATCGACTGATCGCGGCAACGGCTTTGGCCATGGATGAACGCGATTGGGTCATGGAGGTGTTCATCCGCCACTATCGCGAGGAGGCGCTGAACACGCGGCTGATGCCCGGTGCGCGAAGGGCCTTGGAGGTGCTGAAGGTGCAGGGTGTTCCGATGGGCCTTGTCACCAACAAGCCACGCGCGCCGCTGGTCCCGACGCTGGACGCAGTGGACTTGGCGGGCTTTTTCGACGTCGTCATCGCGGGAGACGACCTTGCCAAACGCAAGCCCGACCCGCTGCCGCTGCGGCATGCCATGGCGGAGATGGGTGTGGATCAGTGCATCTATGTGGGCGACAGCAGCATCGATGCCGAAACGGCAGAAGCGGCCGGCGTTCCGTTTGTATTGTACACGGAAGGCATCCGAACGGTGCCTGTGCACGATCTGACGCACGAGGTGGCATTCAACGATTTCGGCATGTTGCCCGCGATCTGCGCGCGGCTGCTAAATTAGCCCGCTTTCCGCTCGTCAAAGCTCATCGCGATGAAGCTGGGCATGTGATCGCCCATCCCAACTGTCTTCGGGCTGCCGTCGCGATCACGGCCGCGCCGCGTCCGCGACGGCTTCTCGGGCTTTGGGGTCTCTTGCGCTGTGGGCGCGTAGGCCTTGACCGCCTCGACCGGTTCTTTGGCCGTCTCCTCGACGACTGGCTTGTCGGACTTGCGGCTGCG
>JBCCWG010000042.1:0-23754 GCA_039193985.1 Pseudomonadota bacterium | reverse complement strand
GATCTCCGGTCCAATCACCAGTTCCTCAAGATCGAGTGCTTCCACAACCGCACCTGAGGTTTCGCCCCCTGCTGTAATGATGCGTTCTACGCCGGCGGCGACGGCCATCCGTGCGAGGCTTGCAAAGAACCCCTCAATTGCGCTGGCCGCTTCCACGCGGCCAAAGCGCCTCTGCACGTCCGTTACCACCTCAGGATCGGCAGAGCTGTAAACCAGCGGCAGTCCTGCCGCGTTCAGCACCCAATCAAGAACCTTATCGGGCGTGATGCGCTGTTCAAGAATATCGTCTGCGGCCACTTCTCGCGCGGGATGGCGCGCGGCGTGATGCTTCACTTGCATACGTGTCGCGATCGAACATGACCCCGAAATCGCCAAGACCGGCCCCGCCTGTCCCGTCCATGACGGTGTGCCGGGCAGACAGTCGAAATTCCGCGGCAAACCCAGTGCAACGCCCGAGCCGCCAGTCACCAGCTTGAGGTCGGCGGCGGCACGCCCGATCTCCATAAGATCTTCATCGCGGATCGCATCGACAATGACATGGCGCTTGCCCGCTGCGTGCTGTGCATCCAGTGCTGCGGCAATAGCCTCGGCACCGGCAAAGACCGATCCTGCCGCAACATGGCCCACCTGGTTCTTGCTTTGCTGCGACAGCCAGCGGCACAGGTCGGGATCGGTCATCGGCGTCAGGGGATGGTTCTGCATACCCGACTCACTCAGCAACCTGTCGTTGACAAAAAGGTGTCCCTGATAGACCGAGCGCCCTGTGCCGGGAAAAGCCGGACAGAAGATAACTCGATCCGCGTCGAGCGCATCGGCAAGCGCATCTGCGACAGGTCCGATATTGCCCTCGGGCGTCGAATCAAACGTGGAACAGTACTTGAAGAAGAATTGCGTGCAGCCCTGCGCCTTCAGCCAATCGAGCGCTGCAAGTGACTGCGCCACCGCATCGATGGGTTTGATCGAGCGGGATTTGAGCGAGACCACGCCCGCTTCGACCTCCTCTGCTGCGCGTGTCTTCGGGATCCCGCTATACTGCACCACGCGCATGCCCTGCTTGGCCAAAGTGTTGGCCAGATCACTTGAGCCTGTGAAATCGTCGCCAATGCAACCCAGTTTCATTTCTTCTCTTTCAACAGGGTGAAGCCTGGTTCCCTGGCAGACACATTTACAACGGCGGCGGTGTCTTCGTCACCCGGTCCGGTCGGAACCAGAGTCCTGTCGGGTCCAAAAAACGGCGTTCAACGGGATCGGGTCTATCGTTCCTGCGCGCCAAAAAAAAGCCCCGCAGAATGCGGGGCTTTCTCAATTCTCTAACAGCCGTGCTCAGTCGTCTTTGTTGAGTGCGGCACCAAGGATGTCGCCAAGCGAAGCGCCGCTGTCGGACGAGCCATACTGTTCGACGGCTTCCTTCTCTTCCGCGATCTCGCGGGCCTTGATCGAAAGGCCCAGGCGGCGGGTCTTGGCGTCGACATTGGTGACGCGCACGTCGACCTTGTCGCCGACCGAGAAGCGGTCGGGGCGCTGTTCGCCGCGATCCCGCGACAGGTCCGAACGGCGGATGAATGACTTCATGCCTTCGTACTCCACCTCGATCCCGCCATCCTCGATGGAGGTCACGACCACGGTGATGATCGAGCCGCGCTTCACGCCGTCGACCACGTCCGAGAAGCTGTCGTCGAGCGCTTTGATCGAAAGCGAAATCCGCTCCTTCTCGACATCCACTTCGGTGACGACAGCCTTGACCTCGTCGCCCTTGCGGAAGTCCTGGATCGAGTCCTCGCCACGCTGATCCCACGAAATGTCCGACAGGTGCACCATGCCGTCGATGTCGTTTTCGAGACCCACGAACAGACCGAACTCGGTGATGTTCTTGACCTCGCCCTCGACATGGGTGCCGACAGGGAATTGCTCGGCAAAGACTTCCCATGGGTTGCGCATGGTCTGCTTGAGACCGAGGCTGACACGGCGCTTGGCGCTGTCGATTTCGAGGACCATGACATCGACTTCCTGAGAGGTCGAGACGATCTTGCCCGGGTGGACGTTCTTCTTGGTCCAGGACATTTCCGAAACGTGGACAAGCCCTTCGACACCGGCTTCGAGTTCGACGAACGCACCGTAATCGGTGATGTTCGTGACGCGGCCCTGATGGACCGAGCCCAACGGGAACTTGGCTTCGACAGCATCCCAGGGGTCTTCCTGAAGTTGCTTCATGCCCAGGCTGATGCGGTGCGTTTCCTTGTTGATCTTGACGATCTGCACCTTCACCGTCTCGCCAATGCTGACGATTTCCGACGGATGGTTCACACGGCGCCACGCCATATCCGTGACATGCAGCAGGCCATCGACACCGCCAAGGTCCACGAACGCACCGTATTCGGTGATGTTCTTGACCACACCGTCCACAGCGTCCCCTTCCTTGATCTGGCTGATCACCTCGGCGCGCTGTTCGGCGCGGCTTTCTTCCAGGATCGCGCGGCGCGACACAACGATGTTGCCACGGCGACGGTCCATCTTGAGGATTTGGAACGGCTGCTTGAGCCCCATCAGCGGGCCCGCGTCGCGTACCGGGCGCACATCGACTTGGCTGCCAGGCAAGAAGGCCACCGCGCCGCCAAGATCAACGGTAAACCCGCCCTTGACCCGACCGAAGATCGCG
Source organism: Pseudomonadota bacterium (assembly GCA_039193985.1). Taxonomy (GTDB): domain Bacteria; phylum Pseudomonadota; class Alphaproteobacteria; order Rhodobacterales; family Rhodobacteraceae; genus JAJDOD01. The sequence continues at coordinate 21,098 of JBCCWG010000042.1, read as the reverse complement.
CCTTCGACACGGGCGTCGTCGGCATAGGCTTTTTCGAGCTTGTCCCAGGCGGCCTCGCGGCGGGCCTTGTCACGGCTGATCGACGCTTCGCCGCGCGCGTTTTCCACGCGGTCAAGATACACCTCAACCTCATCACCAACAGCGATTTCGGGGGCTTCACCGGGATTTGCGAATTCTTTGAGTTCGACGCGGCCTTCCATCTTGTAACCGACGTCGATGATGGCTTGTCCCGCTTCGATCGCGATGACCTTGCCTTTGACAACTGACCCTTCGTCGGGCGTGTCGATATCGAGGCTTTCGTTCAGGAGGGCCTCGAACTCCTCCATGGTTGCGTTTTGCGCCATGTGGCTTTCGTATCCTATCAATCTGGTTTCACTGGCCGTGCGGTTGTCTCCGCCGGTCTTGGTTTCTGGTCTTCGGCTTCACGTCCGCGAACGCAAATAAGAAGGGTCGGTGGTTCACCGACCCTGCTCAGTCTCACGCTCGCGACTGTAATCGTCGCTTCGACAGCGGGCGTATAGGGGGGATGGGCCTGTTTGGCAAGGGTTTGCATATGGGCACTGGTGACGCTTCTGGATGGTCCGTGCCGCAACACGTCCTACATCCCTTGAAAAGGAGAGAGATGTCATGACCACCGCCGATATGCCGCAAAAAGCGCCCTACCCGACCGAGGTTGAGGACGGAAAAACCTATTTCTGGTGCGCCTGCGGGAAAAGCGCCACGCAGCCGTTTTGCGATGGCAGCCACAAGAGCACCGATTTCACACCGGTCAAATACACGGCTGCAAAGGATGGCAAGGTGTTCTTCTGTGGCTGTAAGGCGTCGGAGAACATGCCGCTTTGCGACGGTTCGCACAACGCGCTTTGAGTCCTGTTCTCCAGCCCGGCCTGTGGAAAACCCGGGCACGAGAGTTGATCCGAGCCGTCGGCGGACAGGCGTCTGGCAATCCAGCTTACCCGCCAAGCATTCATTGGTTTCCAAGACACATTCTTGGTTCTGTGCATCGGAACGCGTGCCACTCAAAATCTAGCAAGTTGGGGGCGTAATCCTCAACTGTACCGCTCCGGCCCTTCCCACTGGTTGTCATTGTACCGGTCTCCATGGGCCCAGCCCACGGGCAGGATCGTCTCAATGCGCAACAGGTCATCGGCGCCGAGGGCGATCTCGGTTCCCCGGATCAGTTCGGCGAGGTGGCCAAGGTCCTTGGTGCCGGGGATCGGCACCACGTGGTCACCCTGTGCGATCAGCCACGCGATGGCCAGCGCTGCGGCGGGTTCACCCATATCCGCCGCGAGCGCGCGAAACTTGTCGGTTGCGGCGATATTGGTACTATAGTTCGGCTCCATGAAGCGCGGATTGTTGGCGGTGAAGGCCATCGACTGGCCACGCTCATAGGAAAACGGCGCATCGGTCAGGAACGCGCGGCCCACCGGCGAAAACGCCACGAGCGAGACACCCAGTTCGGCGCAGGTCTGGACCAGCCCAAGCTCGGGCGCACGGGTGGAGAGCGAGTATTCCGATTGTACCGCCGCGACCGGGCATTCGGTCATGACGCGGCGAAGCGTGCTGGGAGCGACCTCCGACAGGCCCACCGCCCGCACCTTGCCGCTGTCGATCAGACGTTTGAGCGTGCCGCCCAGTTCCTCGGGCGTGTGCGCGCGATCATAGCGGTGCATGTAATAGAGATCGACGTGATCGGTCTGCAGGCGTTTCAGGCTGCCCTCCAACTCCGCTTCGAGGTAGTCGGGATCGTTGTTGAAACGCCGTTCCGCCTGCCCCGTGATCCCGGCTTTCGTAGCCAGCACCATCTCGTCCCGCGTGCCCTTATTGGCGGCGAACCAACTGCCGCAGATCTCTTCGGAACGTCCACTGCCATAGACATTGGCGGTATCGATATGCGTGACGCCCGCATCGCGGCAGGCGTTCAGCACCGCGTGACTATCTTCCTCGCTTGCGCCGCCGTAGATGCCGGCAAACGACATCGCGCCCAGACCGAATTGCGACATCTCGGGGCCATCGCGCCCCAACGTGGTCATCTTCATGCACTGTCCTTCAGCTTTTGTTCAACGGTCCTGGCCGCAATCGCAAAGGCGTCTTCGATGGAAAGATGAGACGTATCCAGCAGGATCGAGTCCTCTGCCGCCTTGAGCGGGGCGCTGTCGCGGGCACTGTCGCGGGCATCGCGGGCCTGGACGTCAGCCAATACCTGCGCTTCCTCGATATCGTGCCCCGCCTCACGCAACTCGGCCCAGCGCCGATGGGCGCGCACCTCGGCCGTCGCGGTGACGAACAGTTTCACTTGCGCTTCGGGGCAGATCACCGTTCCGATGTCGCGACCGTCCAGCACCGCGCCGCCCTCGCGACTTGCAAAGTCGCGTTGAAAAGTCACAAGTGCGGCGCGGACATCCGCGCGGGTGGCGACCTTGCTGGCCGCGTCCGACACCTCGGGCGTGCGCAGGTCATTTCGCGAGAGATCGCGTAGGCGCAATGTCGCCGCCGCGATTGCAGCCGGAGTGCCATCCAGCATGCGGCGCCCAACGGCACGGTAAAGCAAACCGGTGTCAAGATGCGCAAAGCCGAACCGCGCCGCGATCTCGCGCGATATCGTTCCTTTGCCTGCCGCAGCAGGCCCATCGATGGCGACCGTGAATTGCACGCGAAAGCCCCTTTCGCGGCGACCCTAGTCGGGCTTTGCACGAGATTGAAGCGGTCGTATGCCGAATTTCTTCGACCTGCCGCTTAAGCCTCAGACTGCGCCCTTGAGCGCCTCGGCCAGATCGGTGCGCTCCCATGAGAACCCACCGTCGGCTTCGGGCGCGCGCCCGAAATGGCCATAAGCCGCCGTGCGTTGATAGATGGGCTTGTTCAGGTCGAGCTGTTGGCGAATGCCGCGCGGGCTAAGATCCATGACAGTATTGATCGCGCGTTCGATCTCGGCCTCTGGCACTTGACCGGTGCCGAAAGTGTCGACGTAGATCGACAGCGGTTTCGACACGCCGATGGCATAGGACAGCTGGATCAGGCAGCGTTCGGCCATGCCGGCCGCGACCACGTTCTTGGCAAGATAGCGCGCGGCATAAGCGGCAGAGCGGTCGACTTTGGTCGGGTCTTTGCCGGAAAACGCGCCGCCGCCATGTGGCGCTGCCCCGCCATAGGTATCGACGATGATCTTGCGGCCCGTCAGGCCCGCATCCCCGTCCGGACCGCCGATGACGAACGTCCCGGTGGGGTTGACCCACCATTCGGTGTTGTCGGTGATCCAGCCCGCCGGCAATACCTCGCGAATGTAGGGCTCAACGATGGCGCGGATATCGTCCGATGTCTGGTCTTCGCTTTCGTGCTGGGTTGAGAGCACGATCGAAGTCACTTCGACAGGTTTGCCATCTTCGTAGCGCACCGAAAGCTGTGATTTGGCGTCGGGCCGCAGCGTACTCTCCTGCCCGGATTTGCGGACTTCGGCCAAACGGCGCAGGATCGCATGGGCATAATGAATAGGGGCTGGCATCAACTCGGGCGTTTCGTCGACCGCGTAGCCAAACATAATGCCCTGGTCGCCCGCGCCTTCGTCCTTGTTGTCCTTGGCATCGACGCCTTGCGCGATATGCGCCGACTGTTCGTGCAGGAAATTTAGCACATGACAAGTGTTCCAATGAAACTTGTCCTGCTCATAGCCGATATCCTTGATACAATCGCGCGCGATCTGGGATATCCGGCCCATGTAATTCTTGAGCCGTTCCTGATCCGACAGCCCCACTTCACCGCCGACCACGACCATGCCGGTGGTCGCAAGTGTTTCGCAGGCGACGCGGGCCTCCGGCTCCTCCGTCAAAAAGGCGTCAAGTACGGCATCCGATATTCGGTCACACACCTTGTCGGGGTGACCTTCCGACACGCTTTCGGACGTGAAGACGTAATTGCGACGATTCATGATTTGCTCCGATCCAAGGCCACACGTTCCCCGCGCCAGGAAGCCGTTGCGAGGTCCGACGCGGTTAAACCGAAGCCGTGCCCTTTGCAATGGCCTTACGGCGTTTGACCCGCAAAAGCACGGCACCGATGAGTACCAGAACGAAGATTAACGGAAGATCACCGGTGCGCGCGTAGAGTGTCGGGGGACCCGAGCGCACGGGATGCGCCCCATAGCCGATGTCGGTCAGCCCAAGCGTGTCCTGGGCATTGCCGAACCGGTCGATGACACCGGAGAGCCCTGCATTCGCAACGCGCACAACCGGCAGCCCATGCTCGGCAGCACGAAAGCGGGCCTGGTCGAAATGCTGAAACGGGCCGGCGAACGTACCGAACCAGGCGTCGTTGGTGATGAGCAGGATATAGTCCGCCCTTTCCCCGGCGCGAAATGCGTGGCCCGGAAAGATACCCTCGTAGCAGATCAGCGGCAGCGCCCGCCCCAGCGGCGTTTCCACCAGCCGCACACGCTCGCCCGAGGAGAAGCCGTTGGACGTGGTCGCGGCCATTGCGCGCAGGAACCCGAGACGAAACGGAATGTACTCGCCGAACGGTACCAGATGCACTTTGTCATAGACCTCGCCCACCTGCCCCGTGGCACCGATCTGGACCATGGAGTTGTACCAGTCCTCCCCTTCGCGCCGGTTGATCCCAAGCAGAACCGGCGTGCCACCGGCGGCCCCCGACGCTGCGGCCAGCGTGCCCCCGGCACTGTCCAGAGGATAGACAACTGCTACTTCGGGCCAAACGATCAAATCGACCGGATCGGTTGTGTTTTCACCCGTCAGGTCCAGCAAACGGTCGATATGGCCCGGCACCTTGTCGCGGACCCATTTCTCGGTCTGTGGGATGTTGGGATGGACCAGGCCAACACGTCCCAGCGTCTCGTTCGGTGTGCCGTCATTCAGGCGCGCCTGGCCCGCGATGAAGAGCCCGCCAAACAGCACAACCGCTACGACGGGTCCCCAAAAATGGCGCTGTGCTATGGCGAGACAGGCCGCCGCAACCAGCGTCAGCGCCGTAAGTCCGTAAGACCCGGTAAAGGCCACAGCCATGCGCAGGGGCGTTTCGGCCCAGATGTAAGCAGGCATGGCCCAGGGAAAGCCGGTGAAGATATGCCCCCGCACCAGTTCCGCCGCTGTCAGGCACAAGGCCAAGCTGAAGGCGGTGGCCGGGGGCGACGTGCTGAGCCAGCGGGCCAACCACGCGGCCAGACCCCAGAACAATGCCAGGCCGCCCGCCAGCAGGATCAGCGCACCGGGCGCCATCCAACCATGTGTTGCTGCATCGACCAGAAACGGCTCGACGATCCAATGCATCGTGACGGCGAAATAGGCAGACCCCGCCAGCCAGCCGTTGCGGAACGCGCGGCGCGGTACCGGCGTGACCGATACCGCCCAGATTATGGCGGCAAACCCAGGAACAGCTACGAACCAAAGGTGAAACGGCGCATGTCCAAGCGCGGCGGCGGCGCCCCCGGTCAGGGCAGCAAACAAGGGAAGTCGCTGCACGCCGCGGCTATTCAGCGGCTTGCTGACGGCGGCTGGCCCCCATGCGTACGCGCAGGCGCTTGATCCGCCGGGGATCGGCATCGACCACTTCGAAATCAAATCCGCCCGGGTGTTTTACCACCTCGCCACGGGCCGGTACGCGCCCGGCCAGCATGAAGACCATGCCGCCCAGCGTGTCGATCTCTTCATTGTCTTCGTCGACGCCCAGCTTTTGCGACAGGAAGGCCTCGAACTCGGCAATCGGCGCGCGGGCCTGAACCAGATAGCAGCCTGGTGCCTCTTCGACCCAAAGCTGATCTTCGGCAATGTCGTGTTCATCCTCGATCTCGCCGATGACCTGTTCGATCAGGTCCTCGATCGTCACCAACCCGTCGACCCCGCCATATTCATCTATGACCAAGGCCATGTGGATGCGGTCCGTCTGCATTTTCTGCAGCAAGACGCCGATTGGCATCGAGGGCGGCGCGAACAACAACGGGCGCAGCATCATGTCGAGGTCGAACTCGGCTTCCTTGCCGCCGTTGAACCCGTATCGCAGCGCAAAGTCCTTGAGGTGAACAAGGCCCAACGGCGAATCCAGCGTGTCGCGATAGATCGGCAAGCGGGTCAGCCCGCTTTGTCGGAACAGCTCGATAAGATCGTCCCGATTGGTGTCGACTGCGGCCGAGACCACTTCGACCCGCGGGATCATCACATCTTCGACCCTGAGCCGTGTGAGATTGCCAAGGCCACGTGCTGCAATTGCAGGCTTGTCCGTGTCCCCAATGGCCAAAACGTCGTTTTGGTCCGTCCCATTCCCAAGAGCGCGCCACCAGCGCGTCAATAATCCCTCGGAAGCTTCGTCTTCTGTCTGCGCGCCCTGCGCTGCGTTAGAAGACCCGTCGGTATCGCCCATTAATCCTTTCCATCACTGGCGGGCGCAAACGCCCGTCTTAACATGGGTCACATAAAGGGGTCATCGACCCCAAGTTCAGCAAGTATTGCGATTTCATGTGATTCCATCAAGTCGCCGTCGCCTTGCCGTACATGATCGTAACCCAAAAGATGCAACACTCCATGCACAATTAGATGAAGAATGTGATGATCATATGGCTTTCCCTGTGCGGCGGCTTCCTGCTGACAGGTCTCAAAGGCCAGGGCGATGTCGCCCAATTCGGGGTCTCCGGCGGGCCTTCGCGGCTCCTCGCCCGCCACCTGCGCGCCGCGTTCCTCAGAGGGCCAGGACAACACATTGGTCGGTGTGGGTTTGCCGCGAAATCCGGCATTGAGATCGGCGATCCGCCGGTCATTGCACCCGAGCACGGTCACTTGCCATGCGTCGGATGAGAGGTTCATGTGCCGGAGCGTGGCCACAGTTGCACGCTCGGCGAGAGCGGCCAGCCCCGCCTCTTCCCATCGCGGGTCTTCGATAATCACATCAACGCTCATGCGCGGGGTCTACACCGACGCTTCGAAAGAGGCTAGAATGCGGGGATGGCAGCGAGTTTGAAATTTCGTGCATCGGTCGACGCGATCTGCGCCGACTTGCCAGGTGCAGAAAAATCCGACCCTTGGGGCGGCGGGCATGACGCGTGGAAGGTGGGCGGCAAGATGTTCGCCTGCATCGGGTCCGTCGATCCCGGTATTTCCGTAAAGACACCCGATATCGAAACCGCCGAGATGCTGATCGAAGCCGGTGTCGGCACGAAGGCCCGCTACTTCCATAAAAGCTGGATCAGACTGCCCGAAAATACGGCGGAAGACGACCTCCGACACCGCCTCGAAGTCTCCTATGACACTGTGCGGTCAGGGTTGACCAAGAAGGTTCAAGCCACTCTGGCGCCGCGAGAGTAAGCCTTTCATCTTTTCCGAAATACGCATGCCCCGACGGCGACGCCCCTTGATTTCGCTGCCGTTTCGCGGTTGACCGGTCCCATGAGCGGAACAGCAACCTATGCCGAATGGATCGCCGTGGACTGGGGCACCTCGAACCTGCGGGCCTGGGCGATGCGACGCGATACCACCGTGGCCGAGGCTGCGTCGGACGCGGGCATGGGTGCGTTGGACCCGGATGGTTTCGAACCGGCTCTGCTCAACCTGATCGAGCCGTGGCTGGGTGCAGGCAAGACGCCGGTGGTCGCTTGCGGCATGGTCGGTGCGCGGCAAGGCTGGATCGAGGCGGCCTATGCGCAGGTTCCCTGCCTGCCTGTCGGTGCAGGCGCGGTAAAGGCGCCGGTGAAAGACAGCCGGATCGATGTCAGCATCCTGCCCGGTCTCAGCCAGAGCACGCCTGCGGATGTCATGCGCGGCGAGGAAACCCAGATCGCCGGATTTCTGTCGCAGGACCCCGATTTTGCAGGCATCCTCTGCATGCCCGGCACGCACACCAAATGGGTGCAGGTCTCGGCGGGCGAAGTGGTGAGTTTCCGAACCTACATGACGGGTGAGTTGTTCGCGCTGATCTCTAAACAGTCGGTCTTGCGGCACTCGATGGATGGTGCGTTCGACGTTGACGCGTTCCTGGCTGCCGTGCGCGACGGCATGGCCGATCCGCAGGCACTGGCTGGGCGGTTCTTTGCGCTCAGAGCCGAGGGGTTGCTGGCCGAACCAGCCCCGGGCGCGGCGCCGGCCAGCTTGTCCGGGTTTCTGATCGGAGCCGAACTGGCCGCTGCGAGGCCCTATTGGCTGGGTCAGCGGGTGGCACTGTTGGGGGCTGGAAAACTGTCGGAGCTATATGCCCGCGCGCTCAGTGCCGAAGGCGTCTTGCCCGAGACGGCGGATGTCACGCAAGCGACCCTTGCAGGTCTCACCGCCGCATACCACACATTGAAGGAGGCCCCATGAGCCATCCCCTGATTGCCATTCTGCGCGGTATCGACCCTGATGAGGCCGTCCCGGTCGTCGAGGCGCTGATCGGCGCGGGCCTGACCCGGATCGAGGTGCCGCTGAACTCTCCGTCCCCATTCCTCTCGATCGAGCGCATGGTTCACGCTGCAGGCGGTCGCGCCGTGATCGGCGCGGGCACCGTGCTGACCGTCGAAGATGTCGACAGGCTACATGCCGCAGGTGGCACGCTGGTCGTCTCGCCCAATTGCGATACCGCGGTGATAGAGAAAACCAAAGCGCTCGGCATGCAGAGTTTTCCCGGTGTCCTGACCCCAAGTGAGTGCTTCGCGGCCCTGCAGGCGGGCGCGGATGGGCTCAAGGTCTTCCCCGCGTTCCAGATGGGGCCCGAGGGTCTCAAAGCCGTGCGTGCCGTGCTGCCCGCAACTACGGACGTTTATATGGTCGGTGGCGTTGGACCCGAGAACTTCGGCGAGTGGCGCAAGGCAGGTGCCAGCGGCTTTGGCCTCGGAAGCTGGCTCTACAAGCCGGGCGACGATGTGGCCGGGATCGCCAGCCGTGCCCGTGAAGCGGTGCAGGCATGGGAGGCGACCGAGGCATGAGCGAAGTTTTCGATCCGACCCGCTGTATTCTGGGCGAAGGTCCGCTCTGGCACCCAGCGCGCGAACAGTTCCTTTGGTTCGACATCAGCGCGCACCGGCTTTTGATCCGTGAGGGCGCCAAGACGCGGGTGGTGCAGTTCGATGAACATGTCTCGGCGGCGGGTTGGGTCGATGATGCCTCGGTGCTGGTGGCTTCGGAAACCCGGCTCTTCCTGTTCGATCTCGACCGGGAGAAATCGGAAGATGTCGAGGGGCTGGAGCCCGACACCCCCGCAACCCGTTCGAACGACGGGCGCGCCGACCCCTGGGGCGGGTTCTGGATCGGCACGATGGGCAAGGATCACGAGGCGGGTGCGGGTGTGATTTATCGCTATTTCAAGGGAGAGCTACGCGCGCTTTACCCCGGCATCTCGATCCCGAACGCCATGTGTTTCTCGCCCGACCGCAAGCATGCCTATTTCACCGACACGGTTACCAAGAAGATCATGCGCCAGACGCTCGATGCGGATCGCGGATGGCCCGATGGCGATCCTGAGGTGTTCATCGACGGCACAGCCGACGGGTTGCACCCCGACGGCGCTGTGGTGGATGCGGCGGGCAACCTCTGGTGTGCCATGTTCGGGGCGGGCCAGGTGATTGCCTTCACGCCTGAGGGCGAGCGCTTCCGCGACATTACCTTCGATGCCCCGCAAACGACCTGCCCTGCGTTCGGAGGGTCGGATCTGACCACGCTCTATTGCACGAGTGCTGCGCGCGACATGCCCAGCGACGATGGCAAGCCGCATGGAGCGGTCTTCGCTCAACATGAAGTCACACGCGGACAAGCCGAACACCGGGTCAAGCTTTAGACGCCTCTGAGAGTTTCACGGTCCAATAGAACGGCTCGCCCGGTGCGCGCATTGCGATGTCGTCCGGGATGACGTCCGGCCCAACCAGGTGAACGTTGGCGCCGAAGTTGGTGGCGATACGCGAGAGGTTTTGCATGCGGGGCGACGTGATCTGCTCGAACAACGCCGCGTTGTCGGGATCAGAGCGCAGTTCGGCGATGCGCGCGCGGTGCCAAGCGACCGCCGCTACATATGCCGCGCGCACACCCGGAAGTGCCATCAACGACGCCCTCTCTGCCGCAACGCGCGCAGCAAAGCGCTGAATTGAATGGTCTTCTTCGGCGTTATGGTTCATTCGGAACCAATAGGCGAGCCCCTGTTCCCGCTTGGTCCGGTTGACCTTGCCGCGGTCGCGCTTGACCAGAAAACTCTCGGCACTGCGCACGGCATAATGGTTGACGGTCGCGTGGGTATAGCCCCAATGCGCCTTGCTCATCCGCCAGGCCTTGTCCCAGATCACAGGCGGAAGGGGCGTGCCCGTTGCATCGACCCAGACCAGCGTGTCGCGAAAGCCCTTCGCCAGCCCTTTGGGTCGGTGAACGCCCAAACGGCGAAAGAGGCCTTCGTTGCGATAGAGCGTCTTGAACGCCCAGGCCTGAAGCGGGCGTGGGGCGTATTCGGGGGCGCAGCGGGTGAATTGTTCCGTCACCGGCTGGTCGATGAATCCATGGCGGTCGGCATTGCCGAACATGCGCCACGGGACCGAGACGGCGTGCGCTGCGGGAAGCGCATCGAAGAGATCGGTCACAGTCCCCTGCCCGGAGTGGATGTTAAGGTATTCATCAACGTCCAGCGTCATGAGCCAGTCGGCTTCTTGCACCAGCGGTTCGTCCTCGGCGGCGCGGAAGGCAGCGTGCTGGGGCACTTTGCCCATGGCACGATATGGGTTCGCGCGATGGCTTACACCTGCCTCGGCCAACAGGCTCAACAGGTGGTCGCTGCCATCGTCACAATCGTTAGTGTAAACGAGACAGTCCTTGATCCCGATGGCGCGGTTATGAGCCACCCAGTCGAGGATGAAGGGCCCTTCGTTCTTCATCGCCGTGACGATCGCCACGCGGTTGGCTTTGGGGCGCGGCGGGATCGCGGCAGGCGCGGGAAGGCGCAACGGTTCGGCATCAAAGACATGCCGCATCAGCGCAAGCAGGTTCGGCTGCTCGCGTAAGTCGGCCTTCCGCACGATCCGGTTCACGGGCGCGCCCGGATAGACCACGCCCATCGCACGTACAAACGGGTAAGGCGCGGTTTCAGCCATCGGGACGGCGAACGGCGCTGCAGGGCGCCAGAACGCGGCGGCTGGTTGATTGGCCGGTGCAATGGCCCAGCTTCTAAGCCTGCGGCGCTCCATGCGTCGGGTGGCAATATGCTCAAAATGTGGGGCAGGCGCGCCTTGTCGCAGTCGCCACGGATATGACTCGACCCCGCTTAAGGCCACCGCGGAACCGGCGTACGACAACGCTCGGTCGAATACGGTTTCGCCGTCCGTCAAGAGTGGAAGAAGGTCGGCGATGTCGACGAAGGCCACCGCCTGGGCGTCGGCGAGGAAGCGCTGGCGGATCAGATCGATGTATCCGAGTTGCAGACAAGGGCTGTGCCATGCGCTTTGCGGGGCAGACGCCTGGCGTGCCACAGCCGGGGCCGCCAGCGGTGCTCGCAAGTCTGGGCCCGTGCGTTGCCCCATGGGCAGGTCGGTGGTGACGATGAGAATGGGCAGATCGGTGTCGAGCGACCCGCAGAACTCAGGGTCTCCCTCCTCTGTCCGGTCAAAGATCAATGCCGCATCAGCGCCCTGTTCCGCCGCGTGAAAGTGCAACCAATCCGCAACAGCTTCCGTCCGCTCGCCATTGCGAAGGGCAACAAGAACTTTCCGCCCGGCGAAAAGCGCAGTTTCCCGAGGGGCGGCGTCGATACCCTCGGCTGCGACTCTCGCCCGAAGCGCGCGCCGCATGCCGGCGAGCTCGACCATTGATGCGCCAAAGCGGGCCCGGACATCGCGCGTACTGAAATCGGTCGGCAGCCAGAGCCAGACCGCACCGTCCCCCTCAACCGCGCCGAGACAAGGCACGCCACAAACCTCGAGGGATCGGATGTTTCGCCTTATGACCGGCATAGTTGAGCCTCGGGCACAGCCATCGCTCAAAATACCGTGACGCGGGGAAACGTCGAGAGCTTCTCGATGTCTTCCTCGAAGCGCTGGTCGAGCAGGATGCCGGTCAGTTTGTCGATCCCCAGCCGGTCACGCAGGTCGTCAGGCGTGGGTCGGCGCGCGAAAGATGTGTACAGATCGGCTATGGTCGCAGCGTCCGGTGCGCCGCGCTCCAGAATCCGTGCCAGCACCGCCCGCCCCGTCTCCGTGATCAGATTTTGCAGGAAGGCGAAGGGAGACGGCAAGCTGTCGCTCTGCGGTCCAATCAACGCCTCGGGCAACCGCGCCAGTTCGTCACCCGGAACTTTGCCCGAAACCACGGTGAACTGGGCATCGGGGAGAAACTCTACCAGTTCAGACAGCAGCTCGAACCAACCAAGTTCATAAAGCACTTCCCACGAAGTGCGGCGCACCCTGTCTTCCAGTGTTTCGGACTTGGCGGCGATAAAAAAGGACGGAAGGGCATCAATGAAAATCACTACACGCGCGGAGCCAACAACCGGCGCGAGGCCGGCAAACTTCAACTCGGCGTCTGGGAACAACTCACCTTTCAGCAACCCTGCCTCGGGCGGGCCGAACATGTTGATGGCCGACAGAATGGCCGGACGCGGCGCGGTTTTTTCGGCGAACTGGGCAAGCCGTTCGTCCTCGGGGCGCTCATCCACTGACGCGCGCAAGATGGGCGAGGCAAGGCGGCTCGGCAACGCTGTGATGCCATGCTTCGCCAAATAGAGACGGTTCTCGCGCAGATGCGCATTCATTGCGAGGGCCAGCTGTGTCTGCGGCCCAAGCAGCACGGTAAGTTCAGGGAGCCCGGTCATCGGCAATGAAAGGTGCAGGGCGCTGTACGCCGTCCCTAAACCGCCAACCGGCAGGCGGCGGGACGCGCCCTATCAGATCGGTCCACATCATCTCGCGCATCCTCTCGCGAAAAGGGGTTTTGGTCCAGCAGTCCATCTGACCTGCGGTCAAACGATCTCGACCAGTTCGATCTGAAAGGTCAGGTCCTTGCCCGCCAATGGATGATTGGCATCGAGGATGACTTCCGTCTCGGAGACCTCGGCCACCATAACCATGATCGGTTGCCCTTCGGGACCGGAGAGTTGCAACTGCGTTCCAAGATCCAGCGGCACGTTGTCCGGCACTTGATCTCGTGGAAATGCCTGCCGCCCATTCGGATTGTGTGCGCCATAGGCATCATCGGCCGGGATCTCGACTGTCTGCGCATCGCCCACCGACATGCCTGTCACGGCCTTGTCGAACCCGGGGATCACCTGGCCGGCGCCCAGCTTGAACTCCAACGGATCGCGCCCTTCGGAACTGTCGAAGGTCGACCCGTCCGAAAGTGTTCCGGTGTAATGAATGCGAACGGTGTCGCCTTCCTTGGCCTCAGTCATCAAAGTGGTTTCCCTGTTGTCCCGGTTTCGGCGCACCCGATCATGTTCAGAGACGAGAGTAAACCAGGCCTTCCCCTTGGCAAAAACGCGTGTAGTCTCGCTTTTATACGACAAGAGGTGTGCCATGCCGATCAAAGCCTGTGTCTTCGATGCCTATGGCACGCTTTTCGATGTGGCCGCAGCGGCGCGCATCCTCGCTGAGCAACCCGGCCAGTCGCAATTGGCGGAGGTCTGGCCGAAGCTGGCCGCAGACTGGCGCGCCAAGCAGCTACAATATACCTGGATCCGGGCCATCACCGGCGCGCATGTGCCCTTTTGGGATGTCACACAGGACGGGCTCGACTGGGCAATGGAGGCAAGCGGCCTCGAAGACCCTGAACTGCGCGAGACGTTGCTGGCGCTATACTGGGAACTGCCCGCCTATCGCGAAGTGCCCGAGATGCTGGCCACGCTGAAGGCCCGCGGATACCGGACCGTGATCCTGTCGAACGGATCGCCCGACATGCTGGACGGCGCGGTCGACTTTGCCGGTGTGCGCACCTGGCTCGACGCTGTCTTGTCGGTCGAGGATGTCGGCATCTTCAAACCGGCAAAAGCGGTTTATGACATGGTCGGCGCTCGGTTCGAGACCGCGCGGGAAGAAGTTCTTTTCGTCTCTTCCAACGGCTGGGACATCGCATCGGCCACCGCGTATGGCTTCCGCACCGCGTGGGTCAACCGCGCGGTCGAACCGATGGACCGGCTGCCCGATACGCCGGATCACGTGCTCGAAGACCTCTCGGGCATTCCGGCGCTTGCAGGAACACTCTGATGCCAGAATTTCTGACCCCCGATGGCACACGCCTCCACTATACGGACGAGGGCAGCGGCACGCCCGTCCTGGCCCTGTCCGGCCTGACCCGGAACAGCAGCGATTTCGACTATGTCGCGCCATATCTGAACGAGGTGCGCCTGATCCGCCTCGACTATCGCGGGCGCGGCAAGTCTGAATGGTCGGGGGCCGAGACCTATACTATTCCGATTGAAGCAACCGATGCGCTCGCCCTGCTCGATCACCTTGGCCTCACACGTGCTGCGATCCTCGGCACCTCACGGGGCGGGTTGATTGCCATGTTGCTCGCCATGATGGCGAAAGACCGGTTGAACGGCGTCTGTCTGGTCGATATTGGGCCAGAGCTGGACATGGCAGGTCTGGACGTCATCAAACATTACATCGGAAAGAACCCACCGCAGAAGACTTATGACGAGGCCACCGCGATGCGCGCCGCCCTGATGGCGGGGTTCGCGAATGTGCCAGAGGCCCGCTGGGCGGATGAGGTGCGCAAGCATTACGTCGAGACACCGGAGGGCCTGAGCATCAACTATGACCCCGCCTTGCGCGACGCGGTGCTGGCAGCTGGGGAGCAACCGATGCCCGATCTCTGGCCGATGTTCCACGCATTGGAGAGCTTGCCGCTTGCTCTCATCCGCGGTGCCAACTCGGATCTGCTGAGCGAAGAGACAACGGCCGAGATGGCGCGTCGTCGACCGGACATGATCTATGCAAAAGTGCCGGATCGGGGCCATGTGCCGTTTTTGGATGAGGCCGAGGCTTTGACCGCTTTGCGCGCCTGGGTGGCAGCACTGGAGCGCGGGTCATGAACATCGCCGACATCGAAGCTGCTGCACAACGCCTTGCCGGCCATGCGGTGCGCACGCCTCTGCTCAATGCACCGCTGCTGAATCGGCTGGCAGGGCGGCGGATTTTCGTCAAGGCCGAGTGCCTGCAAAAGACCGGATCGTTCAAGTATCGCGGCGCGCGGTCGGCCATATCGGCACTCCAGCCAGCGTCGCGCGCCAAGGGCGTGGTCGCCTTCTCTTCGGGTAACCACGCGCAAGGCGTGGCCTGCGCGGCGGGCGAGTTGGGCGCGCCCGCGGTCATTGTCATGCCATCCGACGCCCCCGCCCTCAAGATTGCGAATACCCGCGCCTATGGGGCGGAGGTCGTGCTCTACGACCGCGAAAACGAAGACCGAGACGCCATCGGCGCTGATCTGGCCAAATCGCGGGGCCTGACGCTCCTCAAGCCTTTCGACGATGCACACGTCATCGCCGGACAGGGCACCACGGGTCTCGAGATCGCCGACCAGGCCGTTCAGGCGGGCATTGAAAGTGCTGAAGTTCTGGTCTGCTGCGGCGGTGGTGGGCTGACCTCGGGCATCGCGGTTGCGCTGGCCGACCGTGCGCCTGCGCTTCGCGTCCGCCCGGTGGAACCCGAGGGGTTCGATGATGTCGCTCGGTCGCTGGCAGTCGGCGCGCGCCAGACCAACAACCGCAGGGGCGGTTCAATCTGCGACGCAATCCTCACCCCGTCACCCGGGCAGATCACCTTCCCCCTTCTCAAGACGCATTGCGGCCCGGGCCTCGTGGTCTCGGACGACGACGCGCTTCGGGCCATGGCCCTCGCGGCCGAGCAGCTCAAAATCACACTGGAACCCGGTGGCGCGGTCGCCCTTGCCGCAGCCCTGTTTCACGCGGACGGCGATGGTGACCTGATCGTCATCGCCTCGGGCGGAAATGTCGATCCGGCGATGTTTCAAACGGCCCTGAGCCTGGGCAAGCGTGCTGCGTGAAGCTTCATCTTTTCAAAAATACGCAAACGACAGCGCGCGCCAAAGCCACCGCGTTGATCGAACAGCAGAAGGCCTGACACATACATGAAAATTGCCGACCTGCCCGACATCGCGCTGAACTATCGGATTGACGGGCCCGCCGATGGTGCGCCCGTGGTCTTCGATAACTCGCTCGGCACCGATTACCGCCTGTGGGATCCGATCCTGTCGCTGCTGCCCGCGGGCCTGCGCCTGATCCGTTATGACAAGCGGGGGCACGGGCTGTCCGACTGCCCCGCGCCGCCCTACAGCATGGGCACTCTGGTCCGCGATCTCGAACGGCTTCTCGACCATCTCGAAATACGCAATGCGGTCGTGGTCGGCTGCTCGATCGGGGGGATGATCGCGCAAGGGCTGGCGGTCAAACGGCTGGACCAGGTTCGCGCCATGGTGCTGTCGAACACCGCCGCCAAGATCGGCACGCAAGCGATGTGGGATGATCGGATCGCCGCGGTCGAGGCTGGCGGGATCGAGGCGCTGGCCGATGCGGTGATGGAGCGTTGGTTTTCGGTAACGTTTCGCGATACGCCGGAGGTGAAAGCCTGGCGGGCGATGCTGACCCGACAACCGGACGCTGGGTATGCCGGATGCTCGGCCGCCATCGCAGGCACCGACTTCTACACGACCACGGCGTCCCTGACTCTGCCGACGCTGGCCATTGCGGGCAGCGAAGACGGGTCGACACCGCCCGACCTCGTGCGTGAGACGGCTGCGCTCATCAAGGGATCGCGGTTCGAGCTGGTCCGCGGCGTCGGCCACCTGCCGATGATCGAGGCCCCCGAGCGCTTTGCAGAAATCCTCACTGGCTTCCTGACCGAAATCGGCCATATCTGACGGTACAATCGTCACTTTGCAAACGTATGCAAAACGGCTAGTCCTAACCTCAGGATGGCGCGTTTTCTTTTGATACATGGGGCTTCGCACGGGGCTTGGTGCTGGGACAAGCTGGTGCCCCAATTGGCGGCGCGCGGACACGTGGCAACGGCCATCGACCTGCCCGGCCATGGCGATGACCGCACACCCAGAGACACCGTTCGGATGGATGACTACGTGTCGCGGGTTCTGGACCACCTCGCACCCGACACGATCCTGGTCGGCCATTCCTTCGGCGGCTTTCCGATCACGCTGGCTGCAGCCCGCGCGCCTGAGAAGGTAAACGCACTGGTCTATGTCTGCGCGCTGATCCCCCGGCCCGGTGAGGCCTTCACCGCGTTTCGCGCCGAAGCGATCAGTCAGGAGCTGTCCGAGGCCCAAACGCTGGACCGCCACGCAGGCGTGACCCATGCCATCCCCGAAAAGGCCGGGCCGGTGTTCTATTCCGATTGCAGCGCGGAAGATCGCGACTGGGCGCTTGCACGGCTGACGCCACAGCCCATCGCAGTGATGACCGAGCCGACCGAATTCACCCCGCCTCACACGCCGCGCCACTACGTGCGATGTACTACCGACCGCGTGATCTATCCCGAGTTCCAACGCACTTCCTCACAGGGTTGGCGCCATGTCTATGACATGGAAACCGGGCATTCGCCGTTTCTGTCCGACCCGGGCGGACTGGCCGGTATTCTCGACCGGGTGGCCTCCGTGTGACCGCGCCGCGCGCGAAATGAGCCGGGCGCCGCACGCAACCCCTTCCCTCGGCTTTGGCGCCGTCCTATGCCGGTGGCCATGCGCCTGACACTCGGTTTCATCCTGACGACAGTGGTCATCGATGCGATGGGGATCGGGCTCATCCTGCCGGTGATGCCTGCGCTGTTGCAGGACATTGGCGATGTTTCCCTCGCGCGCGCGGCGACGGTAGGTGGTGCGCTGACGGCGGTGTTCGCCGTCATGCAGTTTTTCTTCAGCCCCGTGATCGGCGCACTTTCCGACCGGTTCGGGCGGCGACCGGTGTTGTTGACATCGCTTGTCATTCTGACGCTGGACTATCTTGTCATGGCAGTGGCGCAGGCCTTTTGGCTGCTTTTTGTCGCCCGCATCGTGGCCGGCATCGCCTCGGCCACCCAATCGACCGCGACAGCCGCTATCGCCGATCTCTCAAAACCCGAGGAGAAGGCCGCGCGGTTCGGGTTGGTGGGTGCCGCCTTCGGCCTCGGCTTCGTGCTCGGGCCGATGATCGGCGGCATTCTGGGCGAGTACGGGACGCGGGCGCCGTTTTATGCCGCTGCCGCCTTGGCAGGCTTGAACCTGATCCTTGGCTACGTCGTCTTGCCCGAGACGGTGACGGACAAGACCCGGCGCCCGCTCACCTGGGCGCGCACCAACCCTTTTGGCGCGTTTCGCAGTGTCGGCACGAACCCGGCCTTGCGCCGACCGCTGACGCTGTTCTTCCTCTATCAGGTGGCGTTCTTCGTCTATCCTGCGACCTGGGCGTTTTTCACAACCGCCCGCTTCGGGTGGAGCGAGGGGATGATCGGCGCCTCGCTCGCCTCGTTCGGCGTGGCAATGGCGTTGGTCCAGGGCGGGCTGATCAGGGTCATTCTGCGTCTTCTTGGGGATCGTGGGACGGTGATCTACGGGCTGGTCTTCAACACATTCGCTTTTTTGGCGCTGGCCTTTGTTACCAATGGCACCATCGCTCTTTTTCTGACACCGCTGACCGCGCTTGGCGCCGTCGTTACACCTGCGTTGCAGGGGATCATGTCACGGCAGACGGGGGATGACAGCCAGGGCGAGTTGCAAGGTGTTCTGGCCTCTGCCGGGGCCGTCGCCACGATCATTTCGCCGCTTGTCATGACCAACGTCTTTTCGCGCTTTGCAGCAAAAGACGCCGCCATTTTCCTGCCGGGCGCACCATTTCTGGTGTCGATGACGCTGATGATGGTGTGCCTCGTCGTGTTCCTCGCCCCAGCGCGGCGCCAGACCTAGACCGCAAGGGCAATCGGTGATTGGCTTGCTGGCAAGACACCATCACCGAGACACCCAATGAAGCTGACCGAACTGGATATCATCGTCACCGCGCCGCCCGCACCGGGGTGGGGCGGGCGCTATTGGATCCTCGTCAAACTGACGACTGATACGGGGATTACCGGCTGGGGCGAGTGCTATGCCTCGTCCATTGGTCCCGACGCGATGAGTGCCGTGATCCGCGATGTCTTCGCGCGCCACATGGAGGGCGAAAGCCCTGAGAACATCGAACTGATGTTTCGCCGCGCCTATTCCAGCGGCTTCACGCAGCGCCCGGACCTGACTGTGATGGGCGCGTTCTCCGGCCTTGAGATTGCGTGTTGGGACATTCTGGGCAAGGATCGCGACCGGCCGGTCTGGGCCCTGCTGGGCGGACGCGTGAACGACCGTGTGCGCGCCTATTCCTATCTCTACCCCTTGCCCCACCATCCCCTGCCCGCGTTCTGGGGCGATAGCGATATGGCTGCCGAGGCCGCGCTTGACCTGGTAGCGCGGGGCTATACGGCTATCAAGTTCGATCCGGCGGGGCCTTACACGATCCGGGGCGGGCACCAGCCGTCGGGGTATGACATTGAAGCCTCGGAACAGTTTTGCGCGACCCTGCGTGAGGCGGTTGGGCCGCGCGCTGATCTTTTGTTCGGCACGCATGGCCAGTTCACCCCGGCAGGCGCGATCCGACTGGCCAAGGCCATCGAGCGTCACGATCCGCTCTGGTTTGAAGAACCCGTACCACCCGATGACATGACCGGCCTGGCCAAGGTCGCGGCGGCGACATCGATCCCCGTGGCAACGGGGGAGCGGTTGACCACTCTTTCGGAGTTTGCCGCAGCCCTGAACGCAGGTGCCGCGACCTTGCAACCGGCCCTCGGGCGCGCCGGTGGCATTTGGGAGGCGCGCAAAATCGCCGTCCTAGCCCAGGCCTCCGGCGCTCAGATGGCGCCGCATCTTTATGCAGGGCCCGTGGAATGGGCTGCGAACGTCCAACTGGGCGTGGCCATCCCGAACCTTTCGATGGCGGAAACTATCGAGACGCCGTTCCACGCCGCCCTGATCAAGGACAGCATCACGGTTGAAAACGGTTTCATACCGGCGCCCAAAGCCCCCGGCCTCGGGATCGAGGTGGATGAAGCCTTGGCCCGCGCGCACCCATACACTGGCACGGGGTTGCATCTGGAGATGCAGGACAGCCCGCCGCACTATGACCGCCCGCATCTCTTCGAAGGTGGGGCACCGGTAAAACCGGACTAGTCACGCGGGTGAAACCATGGTCGCCTGATGCGCTTCGATGGCGGCTTCGATGCTGTTGAACCAGGCCGCGCGGCCATCCTCGATAACGACGCCCGCATCGCAGACCCGGCGTAGAAACCCAAGCGAGTGCGAGACGATCACGGCGCCGCGCCGGGACAATCGGTCGGCGAGGGCTGCTTCACACGCCTGACGGAACGCGGCGTCGCCGACTGCTGTTACCTCGTCGATCAGGTATGTGTCGAAATCGATGGCCATGGACAGACCAAAGGCGAGCCGCGCGCGCATTCCCTGACTGTAAGTGCGAAAGGGCAGTTGGAAATGATCGCCAAGGTCCGAAAACGCTTGCACAGAATGTTCCAACCGGTCGCTGTCGACACCATAGATGCGGGCGACAAAGCGCGTGTTTTGCAGACCGGTCAGGTCGGCATGAAAGCTTTGCGCGAACCCCACCGGCCAGGAGACGGTACCGCTGGTTTCGATCCGCCCGGTATCGGGGCGCATTGTGCCGGCGATCATCTTGAGCAGGCTGGACTTACCTGCGCCGTTCCGACCCAAAAGCGCAATCGCCGCCCCGCTAGGAAAGGTCATGTCGATCCGGTCGGCCACCACCTTTTCCACGCCATTGGCGCGGAACCGTTTCGAGACATCGTGGAACCGGATCATCGCCTGTCCCGCACGCTGTAATAGATCAGCACGGCAATTGCCCAGGCCGAGATCAGAAAAAACGCGAGAAGCCCTAGCAACACCTCGCGCCGGGGAAACTCCGACGCTTCGGCGAGGGTCGGCCTGATATAGGCCGCCAGATACCGGCTTTTCCGCCGCGCCTCAGCCAGCGCCTGATCATAGGTCGCAAGGGCGGCCGTGTAAGCCTGTTCGGCAAACTCCCGGTCGACGGCCAGACGTTCGAACTCGGCCAATGTGGTGGCGTAATCCTCACCATCGCCGTCGCGACCGAGTTTGCGGCGT
>JBCCWG010000041.1:0-24209 GCA_039193985.1 Pseudomonadota bacterium | reverse complement strand
CCGAACTGCAGCAGGTCTATCCCGGCACCTCCGCCAACGACCTGCGCGTCTTCGACGCCAACCGCGACGGCCGCATCGCCTTCAACGAGTTCTACTCAGCTGACGCAATCGAAACACTCGGCAAGAACAAGTAATCGCACCAGCCGGTCCGCGCCCCAAGGCGCGGGCCTGCACCCGAGACCCACGGGGACCCGGCGTTGCACTCCTGCGCCGGGTTTCCGTGTCTCAGGGGAGCGGCCATCGCGAGAAGCGGTGGCCGCTTTCCCATGACATGTTCCAGATTTTCATTCCGTCTCCCGCCACATAAAGTGCCTGCAAAACGGAGGTCACATGCAGCCCCGAGCTCTGGAAGCTGCGATCCATCAGACGGAAGTTTTGCTCTCACGCGGTAAGGCCGGATCAAAGAGGTCTCGTATGAAGCTCTGGTAAGCGCCGTACGCGAAACCCGGGCTTTGCTTCAGTGGCTTGACGTGCCCTGGGACGACGCGTGTTTGCAGCCGCGCTCCGTGGCCCGCCGGGTCAAGACCCTGTCCTCAATGCAGGTCCGCGGCGAGATTTCAACGGAGTCTGTCGAAAAATGGCGCCGGTTCGAAGATGACCTTGCGCCCTTTATCAACGCGCTTGAAGAAGTCGGAGCGCTGTGATCACTCCGGTTCCAGTGTCACCCGTTGCCGAAGCGCGCCCGTCGCGCGGCTATAGATCAGGATCTCGTCCTCTGCCGTCACCACGGCGTACCAGGCTTCCCCCTGGGTGAATGCGGTTGCGACAGTGCCGTCGGGCAAAGTGATGCTCTCGGGAAACGCGATGTCGTCGGCCGCTGAGAACCGCGCTATGAACAGGCCGACAATGGTGACAAGGCCGACGATCATGGTAAGGGTCAGGACCGTTACCAGCGTTTTCAGGAAGCGCAGCGTGCCCAAATCCGGAGCTTGATCTTCGTCCATGTCCCGCACCGTTCGTGTCACCATCGGCGCCGACCCGCCGCCGCGCCTTGATAAGGCGCTGGCGCGTGATGTGCCAGCGGAAGCGCATCTCAGCCGCTCGCGTCTTGCGCGGTTGTTGGAAGATGGTGCCGTGACGCAAAGCGGCGCGCCGGTGCAAGATGCACGCGCGAAGGTGGCCGAGGGCGATGTGTTCGAAATCCTCGTCGAGGATGCCGTCGAAGCTGCGACTGTCGCGGAAGACATACCGCTGACGATCCTGCACGAAGACGACGACCTCATTGTCATCGACAAACCGGCAGGCATGGTCGTCCACCCTGCTCCGGGTTCGCCCACCGGCACGCTCGTGAATGCGCTGCTGCACCATTTCGGCGGCAAGCTCTCGGGCGTTGGCGGCGAAAAGCGGCCGGGCATCGTGCACCGGATCGACAAGGACACCTCCGGTCTGCTGGTTGTGGCCAAGTCCGATGCCGCACATCACGGGTTGGCGGCGCAGTTTGCGGCTCATACGGCCCGTCGCATGTATCGCGCCCTGTGCTACGGCGTGCCGGACATCGGCGACCCGCGTCTCAAAGGCGTGCCGGGTGTGAGCTTTGAGCCCGGCGGCACCATCAAGGTCACGACGCATCTCGCCCGCCACAAGACCGACCGTCAGCGGCAGGCGGTTGTGTTCCAGAACGGTCGCCACGCGGTGACGCGCGTCCGTATCGTCCGCCCATTCGGACGTCATGCAGCGGAAGTGACCTGCACGCTCGAGACCGGGCGCACCCATCAGATCCGCGTGCACATGGCGCATATCGGGCACGCGCTGATCGGCGATCCGGCCTATGGCGGTCGGCGCAAGCTGGCGCAGGACGCACCGGGTGCCGCGGCAGCGCGCGACTTTCCGCGTCAGGCCCTGCATGCCGAGGTTTTGGGGTTCACGCACCCCGTGACGGGCCAGGACATGCAGTTTGAATCCGAGGTGCCTCAGGACTTTTCAAAGCTTCTCGGCGCGCTTGGGGGGTAAAATCGGCAGGATCTTGCAACAATCTGTCCCGCCCCGTGAGCGGCAATTGTTTCAATCCGACTTTGTCTGCGCTCCAGGGTATTCGAATTCGCACTGACCTCCGCCATTATTGGCTCTAAGCATTCAAAAATGAATAGGTTAGCGCATTTCGGCCCACCTTAACGTGCGTCACCGCACCCTTCGGCAACATTTCTTGCATATCGTGCACGAACTCGTGAGCGCACACGGGCGTGAATGGCACCTCAGCGCCGTTGGATTAATGTCTTCTTCAGACACGGGCCGTACGAAATTTCGTCACCCACCCCTTGAACTGAACTAAACGGTTTACCAGATATGTTAAGCGTCGATACATTGGCGCTGACAGGGAAAAGGAAAAAATGGCTAACTATGCAAACCTTCCCGCCCCCTCACCCGAAGGTGGGCTGAACCGGTATCTGCAAGAGATCCGGAAGTTCCCGATGTTGGAACAAGAAGAAGAATACATGCTGGCGAAACGCTGGGTCGAAGATCAGGACACTGAAGCCGCGCACAAGATGGTCACGTCACACCTGCGTCTGGCCGCCAAGATCGCCATGGGCTATCGCGGCTATGGACTGCCGCAGGCCGAGGTTATCTCCGAGGCGAATGTGGGCCTGATGCAAGCCGTCAAGCGCTTTGACCCTGAAAAGGGTTTCCGCCTTGCCACATACGCAATGTGGTGGATCCGCGCCTCGATCCAGGAATACATCCTGCGGTCATGGAGCCTTGTGAAGCTTGGCACGACCAGCGCGCAAAAGAAGCTGTTCTTCAACCTGCGCAAGGCGAAAGCACGCATTGGCGCCTTGGAAGAAGGCGATCTGCGTCCGGAGCATGTCGCAAAGATCGCGAACGATCTGAACGTGACCGAAACCGAGGTGATCTCGATGAACCGGCGCCTGTCGGGCGGCGATGCATCGCTGAACGCGACGATCTCGGCGGATGGCGAAGGTGCTGCGCAGTGGCAGGACTGGCTGGAAGACGAAGATGCCGACCAGGCCGGCGACTATGCCGAGAAGGACGAGTTGGAAACGCGCCGTGAGATGATGGACGAAGCCATGTCGGTGCTGAATGAGCGTGAGCGCGATATCCTGACCCAGCGCCGGTTGATGGACAATCCGGTAACGCTGGAAGACCTCTCGAGCGTCTACAATGTCAGCCGCGAACGCATTCGCCAGATCGAAGTGCGTGCGTTCGAGAAACTGCAAAAGAAAATGCAGGAACTGGCAGCGGCGAAAGGCCTTTTGGAAACGGCCTGACACACTGCCATCCCTGTCAAGGAACCGCCGGGCCCTCCCTCCCGGCGGTTTTTTTGTGTGTTTCGGCTGCCTGGGGCGGCTTGCCAGACCCGCCGGATTATCATATTCTAATTTTAGAATAAGATGGGAGGGAACATGCTGGGTCGTCGAAGCTTTCTGGGGGGCGTCGCAGCCCTTCCCCTCCTCACCCAACAGATACATGCGCGCGCCCTCGGGGACGCGATGCTGACAACCGTCAGCGACGGCTCGCTTACCCTGCCCGGCAACTTCATTTACGAGCCGATGCCGCAGGATGAGCTGCCCGGCCTGATCGAGACCTTTGGGCTCAGCCGTGAGACACTGACGCCGGAATGCAACCTCGCGCTTTATCGGGATGGAACGCACACCGTTCTGTTCGACGTGGGCGCAGGGCCGGACTTCATGCCGAGCGCGGGCACGTTACTCGACAGTCTGGATCAGGCAAGTGTTGCGCCCGAAGACATCACGCACGTGGTTTTCACCCATGCCCATCCCGATCACATCTGGGGGCTTATTGACGAGTTCGACGAACTGCTCATCCCTGATGCGACCTATATGATGGGCCGCGCCGAGTGGGACTATTGGTGGAACCCCGAGACGGTGAACACTATCGGCGAGGCCCGCGCCTCGTTCGCGGTGGGCGCGAAGCGGCGGATGGAGTTTCTGGAAGACAGCGTCGAATTCTTTGAAGATGGGGAAGAGTTTCTGACCGGCATTCAGGCCGTTGCCACCCATGGGCATACCCCTGGCCACATGAGCTTTGAGGTCAGATCGGGGTCTGACAGCGCCATGATCCTCGGCGATGCCATTGGCAACCATCACATTGCGCTGGCCCGCCCGGACTGGCCGAGTGGTGCAGATGGCGACTTTGACAAAGCCATCGAAACGCGTCGCCGTCTGCTGGACCGCGTGACCGCAGAGCAGATGACCGTGGTCGGATTTCACCTGCCGAGCGGCGGTGTCGGACGCATTGAAAAGGCCGCCGAAGGCTATCGCTTCGTCGCGGAGAATGCCTGATGCGCTGGATCGCCGCCCTGCTTCTGGCCGCAACCGCCACTTCGGCCAGCGAAGACATCCCCGACCAATACCCCGGCTCACCGCTCTACCAAAAGCCGGTCGAGGTGATCCCGCATGTCTGGTCGGCCATCGGAGCGACCGCCCCTCCGACTTATGAGAACGCGGGCCACAACAACAACCTGAGTTTCATCGTCACCGGCGATGGCGTGGTCGTGGTGAATGGCGGCGCGGCCTATATCCTCGCCGAAGCGCTGCATGACGAGATCAAGGCGATCACCAATCAACCAGTCAGGCTCGTGATCGACGAGAACGGTCAGGGGCACGCCATGCTCGGCAACTCCTACTGGGCCGAACAGGAGGTGCCGATCGTCGCCCATGTCGATGCGGCGGAAGAGTTCGAGGAATACGGAGCGCAGATCATCGAAGGCATGCAGCGCTATAACCGCGACAAGGCCGAGGGCACGTTCCTCGCCGGACCGACGATCACTTTTGAAGACGAGTACATCGTCGAGATGGGCGATTTCCGGATCGAAGTGCTTTATCTCGGCCCCGCCCACTCGCCCGGCGACATCTCGGTCTGGCTGCCTGAACAAAGCCTGGTGATCGCCGGTGACATGGCCTTTCACGAGCGCCTGCTGCCGATCTTCGATCACACCTACACCGCCGACTGGCTGGAGACGTGGGAGACCGAGTTCGAAGCGCTCGGCGCCACCTATGTCATCCCCGGGCACGGGCATCCGACCAACATGGCGCAGGTCCGCCGCTATACTCGCGAGTACTTGATCTGGCTCAGGGCAAGAATCGGTGAACATCTCGAGGATGGCGGTGAACTGGCGGACGCATACTATGTGGACCAATCCCCGTTCGCCCATCTCGACACGTTCGAGGAACTGGCGACACGCAATGCGGGCCGGGTCTTTGAGCAAATGGAATTTGAATAGGAGACACAAGATGGACTTTTCACGCAACATGGGTTCCGCCGACAAGATCGCACGGCTCGTTCTGGGCGCCCTGCTCATCGTTTTGGCCCTGACGGGGACTATCGGGGTTTGGGGATGGCTTGGGATCATCCTGGTGGCAACGGCGTTCCTGAACTTCTGCCCGCTTTATCGGATTGTCGGGTTCAAAACCTGTCAGGACTGCTGAGCGCGAGATAGGAACGGAGGGCTCGTCAGGCGAAGTGATCTGTGACGGCCATTCCTCAGAAGGGCGCTTTTCGGAACGAAGGTTCCAGCCAGGGCTCCTGTTCGGAATTCTGTTCCAGCAGGCGGCATTGACCTTTCGCATGTGAGAACGCATGTCCCATTCATAAATTCGAATGGGATTGCCGTCATGCTGCTGGAATCGTTGGACATCGGGCTGGAAGCCCGCACTTTGCACCTGATCGCGGGCCTTTTGTTGGGCCTCGTCTTCGGTGTCGCCGCACAAATCTCACGGTTCTGCCTGCGCCGCGCTGTCGCGGGCGACGTGGCCGAGCGTGGCTCGGCGGCCGCCGTATGGGTCACCGGCTTTGCCGCCGCGGTGATCGGCTTTGCCATCGCGCAGGCCGTGGGGCTGGTTGACGTCTCTGAACATCGCTTTTTGTCGTCTTCCCTGCCCGTTGCAGCGATCCTGCTCGGCGGCATTGCTTTCGGTGTCGGCATGGTTCTAACGCGCGGCTGCGTCTCGCGCCTGACCGTTCTGTCAGGTACCGGCAATCTGCGCGCCGTCTTTGTGCTGCTGGCCTTCGCGGTCACCGCTCACGCCACGATCAAGGGTGTGCTTGCCCCGGTGCGCACGTCGCTCGGATCGGTCAGCGTCGATCTTCCCTTCGCGTCGCTGGCTGACGTGCCCTTTGGCATCCCGACCCTGATCGCGGCATCCGTCCTTGTGGCGGCTTTTCTGTTTCTCAAAGCGCGGCCCAGCCTGATCCATGTCGCGCTCGGCGCAGTGGTCGGCTTGGTCGCCGTTGCCGGATGGATGACCACCAGCACACTGCTCTTCGACGACTTCGACCCGCTTCCCGTCCAGTCCGCAGCCTTCACCCTGCCCTGGACCGACAGCCTGTTCTGGGTCATCGCCTCAACCGCCATCCCGGCCGGGTTTGGCGTGGGCTTCATCGGTGGCGTGCTGACCGGCAGTTTCCTGAGCGCGTCGGCACGTGGTGAGTTGCAGCTTCAGAGCTTCAGCAATGGCCGCGAGACACTGCGGTACATTTCCGGTGGCGCGCTGATGGGCGTGGGTGGTGTGTTGGCCGGTGGCTGCACGGTCGGTGCTGGCCTTTCGGGCAGTGCAACAGGCAGCCTAGCGGCCCTTCTCGCGCTGGCGGCGATCGTCGCGGGCGCGAAGGCGACAACACTTGTCGCGCGCGGCTCTCAGGACATTCCAGCCACGGCCTGAGCTTGCGACCCGCCAAGCAAGCGGTGCGTGACAACCGCGCCGACCCACATGGCAAACACGGCGACCCAGGCGGTGAGCGAGAACACGGCACCGCCTGAAAGACCTGCGCCAACCGCGCAGCCCCCCGCCAGCATCGCGCCAAATCCCATAAGGCAGGCGCCAATCAGATAGCGTTCCATCGGAACATCCGGGCCAAAGCGCTGGATGGCGAACTCGCGGCTCAGCACCGCCATAAGGCCGGCTCCGACAAAGACCCCGGGCACCAGACCGACGCCAAAGCTTGCGGGAAGCGTAGCTTCGTTCACCAGCCCCATCAGCGTGTCCGTGGCCGGGCCGGTGAAGGTCACCGATGCAATGGGGATGACCTCGAACGACGATTGCGCAATGGCAAAGGTAAGCCCCCAGCCCAGCGCGATGGCTACGCCGACCAGGATCGACGCCACCACGCGGCTGACGGGCACGCGGCGCCGCAAGGCGAATGGTATCGACACGAAAAGGGCCACCGCAGACATCCAGACCACATGGTTCTGCGAAACACCGACGACGGCCAGCAAATCGCGCGCCTCACCCCCGGGGACGGTCCAGAGCCCGGCCAGACCCTCGCGCGCCGGGGCCAGAACGCCCCGGAGCGAGGCCTGGGCGACCAGTGTGAGCACAAGGCCCGTGATCAATGCGCGCAGGTTGCCGGTCGCCGAGAGGACAAACAATCGGCTTGCGCATCCGCGCGCCAGGACCATGCCAGCCCCGAACATGGCGCCCCCGATCACCGCGCCGGAAAGGCTGCCTGTCGCCGCCAGTTGGCGCGCCTCGGCAACCTCCAAAGCTCCGGTGGCGATCAGGCCCTGCACAGCAAAAAGAGCCGTAAAGAACGCCAGAAACCAGACCGCAAGCCGTGCTCCGAACTCACCATTTGCCACTTCGACGGTAGCGGCACGCAGGCAGAACCGTGAATGCTGAGCGGACGCACCAAACAGCAAGCCTACCAGACCGCCGACGGCAATCAGGAGCGGCCCTTCGGAAAACCTGTCGATCAGGGGTTCGAACATGACCCAACCGTCGGCGCTTGGGGCCGGACGCGCCTTGATTTGGCTCAAACACTTTAAGGAAAGTGTCAAAGCAAGAGCCGCTCACCCCCTAGTCGGAATGAGCGGCCCTTTACGTCATCTCACCAAGTTCAGCGCTTAGTGTGGGTCAACCGAACATGTCGGAAGTGATGCCGGTGTACCAGCCTTCCGATTCCTCATAGGTGGCCTTGCGCACCTCGGCGGCCTCGCCGGTTTCGCTGATGAAACCGTCGACCTTGGCGATCTTCTCGTCCGTCGCCTCATAGGTGGCGCCCACTTTCACGCCGTCGTTGGTCTCGATCAGCGACCAGCAGGTGTTCGAGAACTTTGCCGGGAAGACACGGCTTCCGGTCAGAGCACCGCGCACCGCATTGGCACAGACCTTGGCCTGGCTGTTCGCCGAATAGCCCGACTTGGGCATGTCGCCCTGTTGGCTCGCATCGCCCAGCACGTAAACATCCGGGTCCGCCTTGGTCGACATGTCGACCGCGTTGACAGGCGCCCAGTTGCCATCCGTGACGCCCGCAAGCTCCGCAATCCGGCCCGCCTTCATGCCGGGGATGACGTTGCAGGCATCGACGTTGAACACCTCGCCATCGACATCGACGGTCATCGCGTCGCCATCCACGGTGACGTTGCCGCCCCCGAACTCGCCACCGATGCGATCGATCATGCCAGAGTAGTGAGTGTTCCAGCCTTCTTCGAACAGCCCCTGTTTCGAGAACTTTTCCTTCGGGTCCGCGATGATGATCTTGGCCGTTGGATTGTTGTTCTTCAGGTAGTGCGCCACCATCGACACCCGCTCATAGGGGCCCGGCGGGCAGCGATAGGGGTTTGGCGGGGCCACCATCATATAGACCCCACCTTCCGGCATCGCCATGATCTGGGCTTTCAACAACTCGGCCTGTGTGCCGCCCTTATAGGCGTGCGGCATCGCATCCTGCGCATTGATATCCCACCCGGCGACCGAGCCGTCGACAAAGTCGATGCCGGGGCTGAGGATCAGCTTGTCATAAGGCAGCGCCGCCCCACCGGCGAGCGTTACCGTCTTGGCGTCGCGATCCACGCCCACGGCCCAATCATGCACAACATTGATGCCATAGGCGCTGGCCAGGTTGCCGTAACCGTGACCAAGCTCGTCCATCTCTTTGAACCCACCGATGTAAAGGTTCGAGAAAAAACAGGTATAGTACCGGCGGCTGGGCTCGACCAGCGTGACGTCGATTGCGCCCTCGCTGTCCTTGGCAATATAGCGCGCGGCCGTCGCACCACCTGCACCACCGCCGACAACCACCACGCGCGGCGCCCCATGTCCGGCGGCACGCACCATCGGTGCAGCCAAGGTTGTCGCCGCTACCGCGCCGACGAAAGTACGTCTGTCAAGTTTCATTGAGCTTCCTCCCTTTTTTCCCTTGTCACTCGTCGAGGTCTTTGAAGTAGGCGGCCAAGGCCGCAATCTCTTCGTTGTTCAAACGCCCGGCGATCATCTGCATGACCGGATTTGGCCGCACCTTGTCTTTATAGGCGTGCATTGCCGTAACGAATTGGCGTTCAGGCCAGAGGACGATCGACGGTATCCCATCGTCTCCGCCCGATACCTGATGGCATGTCTTGCACTCACTTGCGAGATATTCGCCGTATTCTGCGTCCCCCTCAAGGGCCAGAATTTCGGGGTCTACCGAATGGTCGGTGCCGCGCGCCGTGGGATCGGCTTCCGGAATGTTCGCCGGGTCGTCGGAGAAGACCCGCAGATAGGCCAGCAGATGGGCGCGGTCGTCTGCGTTCTCAAGGCCGGAGTAACTCATCCGTGTGTCCGACGCGAATGTCGTCGGGTCCTCGATATAGGCGTCAAGTGTGTCGGCATGCCATTCCAAACCGTTCGCCCCGACCCGGCTCAGGCTTCTGGAATAGGGAAAGTCGTCCAGGCTCGCCACCTTGCGCCCGAACAGCATATTCAGATGCGGGCCGATCATCTCTTCGTCTTCCGCACCTTTGCCAATAGCATGACAGCCGCTGCATTCGAGAAAGATTTCCTCGCCCTTTGCCACATCCCCGCTCTCCGCCGAAAAGACAGCCGCCGCGCTCAGGCAAAGCCCGAACACGGCGACCGACAGGGAGGAAAAGGGTGCCCTCATTGCCCCATCTCACGCAGATAGGCGAGGATGGCGACGATCTCTTCGTCTTTCCTGAGCCCGGCAAAGGCGAGTTTGGTGCCTTGCATGTACTCGCGCGGCTTGGCGAGGAACGCAGCAAGGCTTTCCTCGTCCCAAACCCGCCCTTCGTCTGCCGCAGCACGGAAGGCGTTCGAGTAACTGAAATCCTCCATACCGCCAATCGTCCGGCCAAAAAGCGCGTTCAGATGCGGGCCTACGCCATGGCTGACCCCGTCGCCGACTTTGTGACAGGCGGCGCATTTCTTGAACGCCGTCTCACCCGCTTCCAAAAGCGCTGCGGTCTCATCGACCTCCGGCTCCGCTTCTACCACCGCTGTCGCCGCAGCCTCGACCGGTTCGGGAACGAAGGATGGGCCTTCGACGGTGAAGCTCGGCAAGGCGACCTCGCGGTTCGGGTTCATTACCGAATCCGAACCACCCTCGGGCGGCGTATTGACCAGAAAGACCGAACGCATCGTGATCTGCACCTCGTCCTTGCAGTTCTCCATGCAGGGTTCGCCACGCCATTGACTGTACTCAAGCTCTGGGCGGTCATCGATCACGAAACCCTCGGTATTGTACATCTCGACATCGAGGAACGTGTCACGGCTCAGCTCGAACTCGTCATCGATGACGTCATTCGAGTAGAGGATATAGGCCACGATGGCATAGGTCTCATCCGCCGTCAGTGTGCCCGCCTCGCCGAAGGGCATCGAGCGATGGACATAGTCCCAGACAGTGGAGAGATAAGGCCAGTAAGATCCGACGGTTTTGACCGGATCTTCATCCGCCAGAGTATCGAACCCGCCCACCAGAACCGGCCAGTTGTCGACGCCTTCACCGAAATCGCCATGACACGCGGCGCATTTGTCGGCATATATTTCCTCGCCATCAAAAGCATTGCCGGAGCCGTCGGGCAAACCGCGCCCATCGGGGAGTACATCGACATCCCAGGCCGCGATTTCTTCCGTATGCGCTGCGCGGCCAAGGCCATAACGAGCGTCTGCTAAGGGGGCGGGCTGCGATACCGAGCCGCGGCCAGCAGTGGCCAGGGCCAGCCGCGCTTCTTCCTGAATTTCAGCCGCCTTCGCTTCAATCT
This sequence comes from Pseudomonadota bacterium, assembly GCA_039193985.1. Classification (GTDB taxonomy): domain Bacteria; phylum Pseudomonadota; class Alphaproteobacteria; order Rhodobacterales; family Rhodobacteraceae; genus JAJDOD01. Next base: position 13,255 of record JBCCWG010000041.1, on the reverse strand, counting down.
CGGCCACTCGCGCCGCTTCGGCCTCCGCCGCGGCTTTGGCCGCACTGGCGTCAGCCGCCGCCTGTTCGACCTGACGCTCCATCACGCTGACCGTGTCGTCGGCATAGTTCTTTGTCGCCACGCCATAGGCAACGCCCAGGATCAGGGCCGCGCCGCCTGCTGCCGGAAGAAAAAGGTTAGGTGACTTCGACATTTTCCGCGATCCCTTCTGCGCTGACGTACCAGGTCTGGATACAGTTGTTGTGGTAGACTGCGTTCTCACCGCGTTGTTCGCGGAGCTGATCCTTGGTCGGTTGCACGTACCCCGTCTCGTCCATCGCGCGCGCCTGCAAAAGCATCGGCGCCCCGTCCCATTCGGTGTCCAGATAAAAACGGGTCAGTGCCTTTGCGTCACCCTGGCGGCCCAGCCGCGCGGTTTCCCAGGTGATGCCCCCGTCCTTTGAGACATCGACCCGGGTGATCTTGCCGTGACCGGACCAGGCGAGGCCCGAGACCACCAGCGGACCGGCCCCATGCTTGATCGGCATCTGCGGGCTGGGCGAGGTGATGACGCTTTTCGCATCCATCACCCAGGTCCACTTGCGGGCGGTGCCGTCTTCATAAACGTCGGTGTATTTCGAGGTCTCTTCCCGGCTTTCGACAGCACGGTCGACGACCTCGATCCGGCGCATCCACTTGACCCAAAGGTTGCCTTCCCAGCCCGGCACGACGAGACGGACGGGATAGCCATGCTCCATCCGCAGAGCTTCGCCGTTGGCCTTGAACGCGACCAGCACGTCGTCCAGAGCCTTTTCCATCGGGATGGAACGACCGTTGGAGGACGCATCCGCGCCCTCGACATAAATCCACTTGTCAGGTGAGATGTCGGCCCCGGCTTCCTGCAAAAGCGTCCTGAGCGGCACGCCGGTGTATTCCATGTTGTGAATCATGCCATGCGTGAACTGCACGCCGTTCAGCTGAGCTCCGGCCCACTCCATACCGGTATTCGCCGCGCATTCGCAGAAATAGACGTGGTTTTCGCGCGGGAAGCGCTCGAGATCGTCATAGGTGTAGACCAGAGGCTGATCCACCCACCCGTTGATCATCAGACGATAATCTTCCTTGCGCAGTTCGATTGCCCCCGAGTGATGCCGCTCGAACGCGCAGCCTTGCGGGGTGATCGTACCGTCCAGCGCATGGATCGGGGTGAAATTGATCGACGAGATCGGGGAGGCTGTCAGCCATTCGACATTGCGGCGCACGACATGGGATTCAAACTCAATGGGCATGCCGTAAGGTGTTTCATCGACACCGGCGCCGGTGTAGCTGGCCCAGTCCTGTAGCTCGGTGATCAGCGGATCGGGTCCGTTGGCGCTGGCCTTGCCGGCGGCAAGACCGGCGGTCATGGCCACCCCGCCTTTCAGAAGTCCACGGCGTGTTGTTTTGCTCATGTCGTTCTCCGTTCAAAGTCAGAAAATGTGCATTTTATGCAACGATTTCTGCGCAGACATCGCGGCTTAGACCACGACCTCGACGCTGTTGTTCGGCTCAAGTGCGACTGTGCCAAGTTTCCTGATATGGCTTTCGACCACGTCCCAGATCTGCGGACCCTCGGTGCCCTCGTTCACGCTGGCCCAACCGGCCACCACATAGCTCCGCGCCGGGTCAATTGGCTCGCCCGTCGACAAGAGCGTCATGTTGGATATCCGCTCGCCCTGCGGCTTGTTCACCTCGACCCGGTAGCCAAACCCGCCGGTGCGCACCATGTCGCCACCCTGCTGGAAGAACGGGTCGGGGTTGAAGATGTTGTCGGCCACGTCTTCCAGCACGATCTTCAGAAACTCGCCGGTCATTTCCGTACGATAGGCTTCGCCATAGGTCATCGAGGTGACGTTCCAGATGTCTTCGCGCGTGATCTCCTGCCCCGGAATGATCGAGGGCCCCCAGCGCACACCGGGGGAGAGCGCAATCTCTGCATCACGTTCGCTCAGCAAAGCATCGCAGATCAGATCGTCCCAGGTGCCGTTGAAGTTGCCGCGCCGGTAAAGCGTTGTGTCGGACACACCGATCACCTCCGTCAGCGTGTCGTCGTAAGGCGCACGCTCAGCATCGATCAATGCGGCAACCTCCGGATCGGGCGCAATCACGTCCGAGAAGATCGGCACCAGCTTGTGCTTCCATCCCATCATACGCCCGTCGCGAATATCCAGATCGACACGGCTGACAAACTTGCCGTTCGAGCCGGAGGCCACGACGATGGTGTCGCCCACAACCACGGGCTCGGGCAGGGCGTCATGGGTGTGGCCAGACAGGATCACGTCGATGCCCGGCACGATCCCGGCCATCTTCTTGTCGACGTCAAAGCCGTTATGGCTGAGGACAACCACGCATTCGGCCCCCGCCGCGCGCACCTCTTCGACCATGGCGGCCATATTCTCATCCCGGATCCCAAAGCTGAACTCGGGGAACATCCAGCGCGGGTTCGCGATGGGCATGTAGGGAAAGGCCTGACCGATGACGGCGATCTTCACACCACCGCGTTCGAACATCTTGTAGGGCGGGAAGAGGTCGAGCATCGGCTCGTCCCACTCCGCGTCGAAGATGTTCTGGCCGAGTGCAGCGAAGGGCAGGCTTTCGACCAGTTCGGTGACCCGGTCGGTGCCCAGCGTGAACTCCCAGTGAAAGGTCATCGCGTCCGGCTTGAGCGCGTTCATCACGTTGACCATGTCCTGCCCTTCGGTGTGATAGCAGGTGTAGGAGCCGTGCCACGTGTCTCCGCCATCCAGCAGCAGGGCATCGGGCCGGTCGGCCCGCATCGCGTTGATTACGGTGGCGACGCTGTCAAGCCCACCGACCTTGCCGTACATGTCGGCCAGCGCGGCGAAATCGCCCGACGACAACGCATAATGCGAGGGTGAGCCGTCTTCGATGCCGTAGAACCGGCGGAAGTCGGCGCCAGTGATGTGCGGCACCGCGCCCTTGTTCGACCCGACGCCCAGATTGATCGAAGGCTCGCGGAAATAGATCGGTTTCAATTGCGCATGGATGTCGGTCACGTGGATGAGCGAGACATTTCCGTACGTCTCGAACTGAAGAAGCTGATCCTGCGTCAGCTGCTGTTGCGCGGCGAGACGCGCCCAGTTGCCAAAGCCCGAGCCACCCAGAATGGCCGATGCGGCCATACCAACCTGCAGGAAATCACGGCGCGAAATCATGGTCTTCGACCCTCTATCACATGCGCATTTGTGAATGCGATTTGAGCAAGAACGCCCGCGCCTCGGTCAGAAGCGCGGGCGATGTGATTACTGGCGAACCGCTGGTGTTTCGACCGAGAGCCCGTTGCCGCGCGAAGCGACGTAAAGCTCAAGCGCCCGAAACTCGTCCGAACCCTCGGCAAAGGTCTCGGCCCGCGTGTCGCGAATGCAGCCACGGAAGCGGTTGTGCTTCGAGATCAGCCGCGCCTGCTTAAGGCGATAAGTCGGGAACCCGTTGATCTGACCCTGTGACAGGTGATCGGCGCGGATCATGTTGCCATAGTTTTCTTCGTGGCAATTCGCGCAGGAAAGCTCGAGCTGGCCATAGCGCGTATAGTAGATCTCCTTACCCTGTTCCCAATAAGGCGCTGCCTCACCATCGATGGCAACGTTCACCGGCATGCCGCGCGACTGAACACCGATCAAGGCCACCATCGATTGCATCTCGGGGCCTGACCACTTCCAGGGTTCGGCACCCATCGCCGTGGCGCGGTGATTGTTCAGCAGGTCTTCCATCACCGTCAGCTTGCCGTCGATCACCTTGGGCATTGAGGCTGTCAGGCCTTTGAAGTCTTCCACACTCTCATGGCAGGACGCGCAGGACTTGCCTTCGCTTCCATCGACCGTGTTGAACAGGTCTATGGCCTGATCGACGAAGATCATGGCCGGGTTGTCGAAGTCATCAAGCTGCAGCGATTGCGTCTCGTCCGTTCGGAAACGCCAGCCGGAATAGATGGTGCTGACGTTCTCCAAATGCGCCGGAGCCGCGGTCTCAGTCACCATCTCCAGCTCTTCGTTGATGATGAGCGTATCGTCGTCGGGCTCAGCCGAAACCGGCCCGAACACAAGACATACTGCGGTGGCTGCTATGGCTACCTTCTTCACAGGCGATCCTCCCTTAACTTTTCGCCTTAGCTCACGTCGATCGACTTGGTTTCCTCGTAGACGGAACCGTCGTCATCGTACCATGTGAACTTGAACTCCCCCGCTTCCGGGACGACCGAGTCGAACTGGAAATAGGGGTTGGTCGAAATCGCAGGCTCCAACGTCACGTCGATTACGTTCTGACCGTTAAAGTCGACGACGAAGCGATTGATGATCGAACGCGGAATGGGGTTGCCTTCCTTGTCCTTGCGCTGACCCGACTCCATCGGGTGACTGATCAGCGTCTTGATGGTGATCGTCTCGCCAGCGCTGGCGGACTTCGGAACCTTGACGCGGGGTTTGACACCTTTTGCCATGTCTTGTTTCTCCTCTTATCCGCCGCAACCGCCGATGGTCACCTTGACCTCGGCCTTTGCCATTTGCCACGAGCCATCCGCCATCTCGGCAACGGCCATCACATTCTGCGTCCGGGCAAGCCGGATCCGCGTCGACGCGTTCTGCGATGGGTTCAGCGGTCCGAAGTTGAAAGTCGCAACGCTGGGCACCGGGTTGCCATCCGCATAAAGCGTGATCGACTTCGCACCCGGGGCCGACACCGCAACCGGCACCGTGTTGCCGTTCTCGGCAATCTCGGGCGTGTCGAGCGTGATGGCCCCCTCGCCAAGGGCCGCGCCCCCGGTCAGTTCCGCAATCATGTCGTCAGCGGTCGCCGCAAAGGCCGGCAGACCCGCGACGCTGGCAAGGGCCGCGCCGCTCGTGACGAGCATCTGTCGCCGTGTCAGTTCCATATCGTTCTCCTCACTCTTCCTTGAGTGTCATCAGAAAAGCCACCACATCCTCGACCTCCTGGGCCGACAACAGGGGGGCAACGTCACCTTCATGCGCTTTGCCTGTGTAGGCATTGCCGAGGCGGGTGAAGCCTTCGGTCTTGTAGAAAGCTGGCATCATCGTATCGGGGAACCAGTTCTTTGCGTTGGCCACCAGACCGCGCAGTTCCGCCTCGCTCCAGCGATCAGCGGCCCCGTCGAGCGACGGGCCAATCTCGCCGTGGAACGGCAAATGGTTTAAAGCGGTGACCTGGTGGCAGGCGATGCAGTTGCCCGCGCCCTTGTTCATGATTTCGGCCCCCGAGGCCGCATCACCGGGCGCACCGCTCAGCGATGCCGCTACCGCACCATCTTCATACATAACGTCGGTTGGCTTGATCTCGTTGGCACCGGCCAATGTGGTCCCAGTGATTAAGGCAACCGAAGCAAATATTGCCAAAGTCTTCATGAGCCCTCCCTAAGCGTCATGTCGTACTGCGTACACTATGGCACACGATCAAAACCAAGCAACAACAAATTCAAAGAAATGAATTTCTAGTTGCGATCAGTCGAACGTGCAGTCGTTACGTTCCTGGATCATACGGGCGTGATAGCGCTGGAAATCTTCACCGTTATCAGCCTCATAGCGCTTTTCGGCCACCCAGGTCAGCATGTCCAAAGTCGTGCCCTTGCCGAACGCGCCGGGCATCGTCGTGACCGCCGCTTGCTGCGCAGTTTGCCCATCTTCGACCGCGTCGTCGATGAACATCATCGTGGGTGTGAACAGAATCCCCCACTTCCGCGCCATCTCTTTTTCGCTCAACGTCTCACCGTCAAAGTCGGTGACTTCGATATCGCCATAAAGGTTGAGCTGAATGACGAAGTAGTTGTCTTCGATCATCGCGGCGACGTCTTCAGTGGGGAAGACCTCCTCGTGCATCTTGGTGCAATAGATGCAGCCCCGCTGCTCGAACATGATGAGCAAGCGCTTGCCCTCGTCGTTGGCTTCCGCCAGATCCTCGGCTAGGTCGCGGAACGTGTCGCGCATCCACGGGGCCTTGTGCAGACCATCGTCGCCCATCTCGGCGGCCTGCACGCCAAAGCCAATACAAATCGCCGTCACAGCCAGTAATAGACGTCTCATTCTATCCTCCCTTGTTCAGCCGATGGACATGAAGACCGGAAAGGTCTCCAACATCCAAAACGCAATGTAGTTTATCGTATTCGTCGCAATCAGCACACCGAAGAGCACCAGCAATAGGCCCATCGCCCTTTCAACCGTGCCAAGGTGCTTTCGAAACCGCGCCATGAACCGCATGAACGGCGCGATGAAAAGCGCGGACAATACGAAAGGCAGCGTCATCCCTGCCCCGTAAGTGAAGAGGAGCAACGCCCCCTCGCCCGCCGTCTCCTGCCCCCCGGCCATGAAGAGTATTGCCGCCAGCACCGGGCCCACGCAGGGCGTCCAGCCAAACGCAAAGGCCAACCCGATGACAAAGGCACCGATCAGGCTGACATTCTTGGTCTCTCCTGCTTCCACGCGGAATTGCCGATAAAGAAACCCGATGCGAATGACCCCAAGGAAATGCAAGCCCATCGCAATGATGATCGCCGACGCAATCCAGCGCAGGACATCGAAGTACTCCCGTACCATTTGGCCGAACACAGTTGCGGTTGCGCCAAGCCCCATGAAAACGGTTATGACGCCAAGCGCGAACATGCAGGCCGCCAGAAACGCACGGCTCCGCACGCCAGGCGGCACGTCGGCATCGGCAGCGATCTGGTTCATGCCAACGCCTGCCAGATAACTCAGGTAGAACGGAACCATCGGCAGAATGCAGGGTGACAAAAATGACAGCAGACCCGCTGAAAATGCGCCAAAGGTGGTTACATCGAACACAACGCGGCCCTTCTGCGTTGAAATATTCAAATATGAGATTATGATCGGTGAGAAGCCCAGTCAATCGCGGTGACGCCTTGAAATCTGCAACGACACTCCTGATCGCACTTCTGTCCTGGCTGCCGCTGTCGGCGCAGGCCGAGACCTATTTGCTCATGGCGGAGGAGCGGGGATGCGCATGGTGCGCACGCTGGGACAAGGACATATCGCACATCTATCCCAAGACCGACGAAGGGCGCGCCGCCCCGCTTGTGCGATATGACCTACATGGCGAGACGCCGGATGTGGCGCTTCAACGCCGCGTGAGCTTTACGCCCACCTTCATTCTTGTCGATGACGGTCAGGAGGTCGCGCGCATCGAAGGCTACCCGGGTGAGGATTTCTTCTGGGCGCTTCTGGCCGAGATGCTGGAAAAGGCCCAGATGCGTCGCGATGAAACAGGCTGAATGACATGACACTTGAGACGACCGCCAATTCCCAAACCACGTCACGTCTGCCGGTCTTCGACGCGAACATGTGCGCAGAAGACATGGAAAAGATGGTCCGAAATGCACAGTCCGCCTCGAACTTTCTCAAGGCGATCAGCCACGAAGGGCGCCTGATGATCCTCTGCCACCTGGCCAGTGGCGAAAAGTCGGTGACCGAGCTTGAAGACCTGCTGTCCGCGCGTCAAGCTGCGGTGTCGCAACAGCTTACACGGCTCCGGCTGGAAGGCCTTGTCACACCACGGCGCGAGGGCAAGGCAATCTTCTACAGCTTGACAGACGACCGCGCACGGCAAATCATCGAGGTGGTCTACGACCTTTTCTGCAGGTCGGACGACGACTGACCGGGACGCCCGCTCCCGGTTGAGGGAGGATCGTCATGCTGGAGCTTCTGGGCGAAGCCAATAGCGCTGCGCTGATCGGTCTGATCGGTGGCTTGGCGCTTGGGCTGGCCGCGCGTGTTGGCCGGTTCTGCACTTTGGGCGCAATCGAGGACGTGCTCTATTCCTCGGACGACCGGAGGATGCGCATGTGGGCCATCGCCATCGGAACCGCCATCCTCACCACGCATCTGGCCATGTCGCAGAGTATGCTGACGGGCAGTGACACCGCATATCTCGACCGCGTCTGGAACCCGCTCGCCACCATCGTCGGCGGGCTGATCTTTGGCTATGGCATGGCGCTTTCCGGCAATTGCGGTTACGGCGCGCTCGCCCGGTTGGGCGGCGGCGACCTCAGGTCGTTTGTCATCGTCCTGGTCATGGGATTGTCGGCCTATCTGGTGATGTCCGGGCCGCTGGCGCATGCCCGCATCTGGCTTTTCCCGGTCGAAGACGCCGCCACCACACCCCAGGGGTTCAGCCAGTTGGCCGCCGCATCGGGTCTGCCACATGGCCTGACAGGCGTGATGATCGGCGGCGCGATCCTTGCGCTGGCGCTGACCAGTCGCGAGATGCGCGCTTCGCCCGGCCATATCTTCTGGGGCATCGTTGTGGGCCTCGCCGTGACCACCGGCTGGATCGGCACGACCTGGATCGCCACGACAGGCTTCGGCAACGAACCGATTGAGACCCACACTTTCGCAGGCCCCATCGGCGACACGATCTATTATGCGATGACCGCCTCGGGCAACGAGCTGTCGTTCAGCGTCGGATCGGTCGCGGGCGTCGTTATTGGCGCGTTCCTCGGGTCGTTCTCAAAAGGTCACTTCCGGTGGGAGGCCTGCGAGGACCCGCGCGAATTGCGCCGCCAGATGACCGGTGCCGCGCTGATGGGCGGCGGTGCCGTCCTCGCGGTCGGGTGCAGCATCGGCCAGGGCCTCTCGGCCTTTTCGGTTCTGGCCTACAGCGCGCCGGTGACCTTCATCGCCATATTCGCAGGGGCGGCATTCGGACTGCGCCAGCTGATCTCGGGCTTCGCCCCGGCGGAGTAGGCCCTACCGGACCTGACCCCCGCCGATGGCCGTCGACAGTTCCTCGGCGGCGCGCATCACTTCGCCGCTGATCCGCTTGGTGGCCTCCGGCGCCATGCGGCTGGTGGGGCCAGAGACGGAAATGCCCGCCACAGCCTCCCGGTTCATGTCAAACACGGGCGCCGCAATACACCGCATCCCGAGGTTCTTTTCCTCGGCGTCGATGGCAAAGCCGCGCGCGCGCGTCTGCTCAAGTTCGGCCCCAAGGGCTTCTGGCTGAACCAGCGTGTAGCTCGTGAACGCCTGCAGTGACCGGCCCCGAACCCACCGTTTGAGCCGCTCCTGATCCATATGGGCCAAGAGCGCCTTGCCGATGCCCGAAGCGTGCATGTCCGACAAGGTGCCCGGCGGAAAGAACGCGCGAATGCTCTCATGGGTTTCGACCTGGTTCAGGAAGAGGACCATGCCCTCTTTCTCGACACCCAGATTGGCCGTCTCGCCGGTGCGCTCCATCAGCTTGCGCAGGATCGGACGGGCCCGGTCGACAAGGCTGGTCCGTCGCAGGAACCCGGCCCCGATGACAAAGGCGCGGGGCCCGATATACCAAAGCTGCTCTTCGGAATCGAACTCGACCAACCCGCGCCCTTCCAGCGTGACGAGGATACGATAGACGGTCGCCGGGGATTGCTGCAGGTCTGTTGCAAGTTGCGAAAGCGGCTGACCCTGCACCTCGCTCAGGTACTCGAAAACGGCCATCGCACGGTCGAGCGACTTGATCGTGTTCTGAGCGGTCTTGTCCGCCCAATCGCGCGGCCGGCCACGTGCACGACGCGGTGCAATATCGGGTTTTTCGACTGATTCCATTACGCCCTCAAAACAAATGAAACTGTATTTCACAATATGAAAAATTTAACCATCTGACAAGTATAGGAAATTTTTTGCCCGCTCAATTCTTATGCGGAATTCGAAAAAGTTTCATCGGCATGCGGCATGCCCTAAACGAACCCCAACTGAGGAGGAGACGGCCATGAGCTTCCAAAACCCTGTATTCATTCCGGGACCGACCAACATTCCCGAAAGCCTGCGCAAGGCGTGCGACATGCCGACCATCGACCACCGGTCGCCCCTGTTCGGTAGCATCCTGCACCCGGCACTCGATGGCGTGCGTCAGGTTCTGAAATCATCTTCGGCCGAAGTGTTCATCTTCCCGGCGACCGGGACCGGCGGCTGGGAAACCGCGCTGACCAACACGCTCAGCGCAGGTGACAAGGTGCTGGCGGCGCGCAACGGCATGTTCTCGCATCGCTGGATCGACATGTGCCAGCGCCACAAGCTGAACGTCGAGATCGTCGAGACACCCTGGGGCGACGGTCTGCCTGCAGATCGCTACGCCGAGGTGCTGGCCGCCGACAAGAGCCACAGCATCAAAGCGGTGCTGGTCACCCATAATGAGACTGCAACCGGCGTGAAGTCGGACATCGCCGCGGTGCGCAAGGCGCTGGACGATGCAAATCACCCGGCCCTGCTCTTCGTCGACGGCGTATCGTCCATCGGGTCGATGGATTTCCGCTTTGACGAATGGCGCGTGGATGTTGCGGTCACCGGTTCGCAAAAAGGTTTCATGTTGCCCGCGGGACTTGCCATCGTCGGCTTTAGCGAGAAGGCGATGGCGGCCACCGCGACGGCAGGCCTGCCGCGCACGTTCTTCGACATACACGACATGAAGAAGGGCTATGCAGCGAGCGCCTATCCCTACACGCCCACCGTGGGGCTGTTGAACGGTCTGAACCAGGCATGCAGCATGTTGCTTTCCGAGGGGCTCGAAAACGTCTTTGCCCGCCACACGCGGATCGCAACCGGTGTGCGCGCGGCGGTGGACGCTTGGGGGCTCGAACTTTGTGCCAAGTCACCCGACCTGTACTCGGACACCGTCAGCGCGATCCGCACGCCGGAAGGGTTTGACGCGACGCAGATCGTAACCCATGCGGCGTCCGAATATGGCGTCGCCTTTGGTGTCGGCCTGGGTGAAGTTGCCGGCAAGGTGTTCCGCATCGGCCACCTTGGCAGCCTGACGGACGTGATGACGCTCAGCGGTCTGGCCACAGCTGAGATGTGCATGGTCGACCTCGGCCTCGACATCGAACTGGGCTCGGGCGTCGCCGCCGCGCAAGACTTTTACCGGGCACGCCCTAAGTCCGAACAAAAGGATGCTGCGTAATGAAAGACACCGCTGACATGATCATCCCGAGCTACGAGGACATGCTGGCAGCGCATGAGCGCATCAAGCCGCATATCCGGCGCACGCAGGTTCTGACATCTGACTATCTCAACGACCAGATCGGGGCCGAACTGTTCTTCAAGTGCGAGAACTTTCAGGAACCGGGCGCGTTCAAGGTGCGCGGCGCCACCAACGCCGTGTTTGGCTTGAGCGATGAGCAGGCGGCCAAGGGTGTGGCAACGCATTCGTCGGGCAACCACGCGTCCTGCCTGAGCTATGCCGCGATGCGCCGGGGTATTCCCTGCAATGTGGTCATGCCGCGCACCGCACCACAGGCCAAGAAAGACACCGTGCGCCGCTATGGCGGCAAGATCACCGAGTGCGAACCTTCGACCACGTCGCGGGAAGAGACCTTTGCCAAGGTACAGGCCGAAACCGGCGGTGACTTCGTTCACCCTTACAACGACCCGCGCGTGATCGCCGGGCAAGGCACCTGCTCGAAAGAGTTCATGGAGCAAACCGACGGTCTCGACATGATGGTGGCCCCCATCGGTGGCGGCGGCATGATCTCGGGCACCTGCCTGACGCTGTCGACGCTGGCCCCCGAGGTGCAGATCATCGCGGCCGAGCCCGAACAGGCCGACGATGCCTATCGCAGCTTCAAGGCCGGCCACATCATTGCAGACGACGCGCCGAAGACCATCGCGGACGGGCTGCTGGTGCCGCTGAAAGACCTGACCTGGCACTTTGTCTCGAACCACGTCACCGACATTTACACCGCGTCGGAAGACGAAATCATCGAGGCGATGAAGATCACCTGGAAACACCTTCGGATCGTCATGGAACCGTCTTGCGCGGTGCCATTGGCCATCATTATGAAAAACAAGGAACGCTTCGCGGGCAAACGCGTGGGCGTGATCGTCACTGGCGGCAATGTCGACCTCGACAAGCTGCCCTGGATAAAAGGAGCCTGAACCATGAATGCACCCGTCAATCTGAACTCGCTTGAAGTGGGCTATGACGTGCCCGCCGTCCCCGGCATGGATGAGGCCGATATCCAGACGCCGTGCCTCGTGCTGGACCTCGATGCGCTGGAGCGCAACATCAAGAAAATGGGAGACTATGCCAAAGCCCATGGCATGCGTCACCGCGTGCACGGCAAGATGCACAAGTCGGTCAATGTCGCAAAGCTGCAGGAAAGCCTCGGCGGTGCCGTTGGCGTCTGCTGCCAGAAGGTCTCGGAGGCCGAGGTCTTTGCACGTGGCGGTATCAAGGACGTACTGGTCTCGAACCAGGTGCGCGATCCGCAAAAGATCGACCGTCTGGCCCGCATGCCCAAGCTGGGCGCGCGCACAATTTGCTGTGTCGATGACATCGAAAACGTGGCCGACCTGTCGGCAGCAGCGGTGAAACACGGCACGACGATTGAATGTCTGGTCGAGATTGACTGCGGCGCAGGTCGCTGTGGCGTGACGACGACACCGGCCGTAGTCGAGATTGCGAAAGCCATCGCGGCCGCAGACGGTCTCAAGTTCGCAGGCATCCAGGCCTATCAGGGCGCGATGCAGCACATGGACAGCTACGACGACCGCAAGGCCAAGATCGACGTGGCGGTCGCCATGGTCAAGGACGCCGTCGACACGCTGAAAGCTGACGGCATCGAATGCGATATCGTGGGCGGTGGCGGCACCGGCTCGTACTACTTCGAGAGTAATTCCGGCGTTTACAATGAGTTGCAGTGCGGCTCTTACGCTTTCATGGATGCTGACTACGGCCGCATCCTCGACAAGGACGGCAAGCGGATCGACCAGGGTGAGTGGGAAAACGCAATGTTCCTGCTGACCCAGGTGATGAGCCATGCGAAAGCTGACAAGGCCATTGTGGATGCTGGCCTCAAGGCGCAGTCGGTCGACAGCGGCCTGCCAGTCATCTTCGGGCGCACAGATGTCGAATACGTCAAATGCTCGGACGAGCATGGCGTTGTTGCAGACCCCGACGGCGTTCTGAAGGTGGGCGAAAAGCTCAAGCTGGTGCCCGGCCACTGCGACCCGACCGCCAATGTCCATGACTGGTACGTGGGCGTGCGGAACGGCAAGGTCGAAACGCTTTGGCCCGTCTCGGCACGCGGCAAGGCCTACTAAACGCTCATTGCTCCCTATCGGTCGCTCATCGCGAAGAAAGCCCCGCCGGGATTGATGAGCGACCGTCAAAGAAAGTCCCGAATATGATTATCGTCCCCGAATCCGCCATCGCGGATATTCTGACGCGCGCTGATGCTTTCGCCGCCGTCGAACAGGTCTTCGCCGCCATGTCCGCT
>JBCCWG010000040.1:0-24368 GCA_039193985.1 Pseudomonadota bacterium | reverse complement strand
TAGTGGTCGCTAGCCCAATGCCGCGGGCCGCTCCTGTCACAAGGGCGGTTTTCAACGCGCGCTCTCCGGCTCACCCAGGGATTGCAGGCGCAGGGCCAACACCCAGACTGCGGCAATGATCAACGACATGATCCACGCGCCCGAAGTAAAGGTCGCGACAAGGCCAATAAACATCAGGAACGATGTGGCGATGCTGGCAAACTCGCGGAACAGATCTTCGGTGACGTCCATCATCTCAAGCCCGGTGAGCAGTGCCGCCGTTCCCAACGCCGCCGCCGTCACCCAAAACGGGGCAAACCCGCCCTCGGTTAGATTGGAAAAGAGGCTCCAGGGCCCATCCGTGCCCACGACGCCCGTGCGCTCCAGCACCCAGAAGGCGGCGATGATCGCAATGGCGACCGAAACCGGCGCGGCGATCCGGCGGTGATACCAGGCGAAGCGCCCGAAAAAGAGCGCGAGCGTCAGCCATGCGGCGGCGATGACCGCAAGCTGCCCGATCTCGACCCCGACATTGAAGCCGATGAGCTTGGCCAGGAAGTTGTCATTGCTCAGCCCGAAATCCTGCAGCACGGCCGCGAAGCCGAGGCCATGAAGCAGCCCGAACCCAAAGACTACAAAGGGGCGCCAGGGCGGCAGCTTGCGAAGGAACAGGTTCTCGATGCCGACATAAACGATAGAGGCCGCGATGATCGGCTCGACGATGTCGGGCGACAGGCGGATGATGTCCAGCGCGCCGAGCGCCAGCGTGACCGTATGCGCCAGCGTGAAGGCGGTGACCTGCCACAAAAGCGCGCCCATGCGAAGCGAAAAGAAGAACAGACCCAGCACGAACAGGATATGATCCAGCCCCTTGGGCACGATATGGTCGAAACCGACTGTGACATAATCGGAAAACGCCTCACCCGCAGATTGCGGGATGATGCCCGAACGCAGGATTGGATCGCTGACAACCCCCGGCGGCAGGAATGCGGCGAACCCGTTCTCGACGCCCGCCTGCCGAACAACGAGCGGGCCGAGCGGGGCCTCCCACCCGATGGTGATCGGCGTCTCATCCGGCGGTAGTGGCGCGGTTAGCGTCAGGGTCGAGATGCGGGCAAGCTCGACATCGTCGATCACGGGCACCTCGACATCGTTCAGCGCAATCGGCAAGCGGCGGTCGCCGGCCATGAGCGTGATCTGCGGCGCGATCCCCTCCCACGCCGCGCGCACTTCATCGGCCAGCGCCTCCGCGCCGAGTGCGCGCAGGGCATCGTAAGCTTCGGCGTTTTCGGCATCATTGGTGTCGGCTACGGCTTCCAGATCGACACCTGCAATGGCGGCCTCGATCATCCAGTCGACCCGCATCTCAATCGTGTCCGCGCCGATGGTCATGTCCATAATGGCGGGCTGCACTTCGTGTGCGCGCGCGGACGTGATCAGAACAAGGGTTGACAGCCAGAGGGTCAACAGCACTTTCAGAACGACACCAACAGGATGTTTTGCGATCATGATCCGTACCCTTTTTACCACTGCTTGCTTGGCATGTATTTCCCTGCCCGCCAAGGCCCATGAATTCTGGATCGACCCCGTGTCGCACATGGTGGCCCCGGGTGACCGGATCGAAGCCGACATCCGCGTGGGCGAGGCCTATGAGGGCACGGCATTCGGGTACATCCCGCGCCGCTTCAGACGGTTCGACACAGCGTCTCAAGGCAGGGTCTCGCCGGTAAACGGCACTGTGGGGGATCGCCCCGCGCTTTCGATGCAAGCAGAGGAGGACGGATTGCTGGTCGCGATTCACGCGACAGAAGATCAGCACATCACCTGGAGTGAGTGGGGAAAATTTGTATCTTTTCTGGAGCATAAGGACCTGACCTGGGGGCTGGCCGAGCACGCGGCGCGCGGGCTTTCCGAGGAAAACGTGCGCGAGCGTTACTCGCGCTATGCCAAATCGCTGATCGCCGTTGGGGCAGGGGAGGGCGAAGACGTGATCGCGGGCCTCGAGACCGAGATCGTCGCCCTTGAGAACCCCTACACCGACGACATGTCCGATGGGCTGGATATCCGCGCGCTCTATCAGGGGGCACCGCTTGACGACGTGCAGATCGAAGTGTTCCGCAAGGCGCCGGACGGAACCGTGACGATCACCACCGAACGCACGGACGCTGCAGGTGAAGTTACCATCCCGATTGACCCCGGCGCGCGCTACATGCTCGACACCGTCGTGCTGCGCCCGCTGGAGCAGACCGAGGAGGGCGACCCCGCCTGGGAAACGCTCTGGGCTAATCTCACCTTCGAGGTGCCGCTGCCATAAGGTAAGGCACGCCTCGCGGCGCATTTTCTTTTATCCTGTTGGGGCTCTGCCCCAAACCCCGGGATACTTTTTGACCTAAGATGGCAATCAGTGGGCGAAGACCGCTTCGGGATAGCCCACGTCGGTCAGATAGAGCCCGTCCGGCGGGGCGACCGGGCCGCAAGCGGAACGATCCTTTGCGTCTAAGGCTTGGCCCACGCGCTCGGGCGGCCAGGCGCCGGCACCCACCCGTTCCAACGTGCCAATGATCGAGCGGACCTGGTTGTGCAGGAAGCTGCGCGCACGAAGATGGGCGCGCAGCTCCAGACCGCCGGGATACGGGCGGGTCTCGAACCTGATCTCGTCGAGCGTCTTCACCGGGCTTTTCGCCTGACACATGGTCGAACGAAACGTGGTGAAGTCGTGCTGGCCAACAAGATGCGCTGCACCGGCGCGCATCGCATCGATGTCCAGCGTATGACTCACACGCCAAAGCTGTCCGGTATCATGCACCAAAGGCGCGCGGCGGAGCGCAAGACGGAAAAGGTAAAACCGTTCGGTTGCGGAAAACCGGGCGTGCCAGTCGCCCGGCACTGCTGCGGCGCCTACGATGGCGACCGGATCGGGCTTCAGATGATAGTTCAGCGCTTCCGACAGTCGGAAGGGGTCCCAGTCTTTTGCCATGTCGATATGCGCAACTTGCCCGAGGGCGTGAACACCGGCATCCGTCCGCCCGGCGGCCGCAGTTGCGGGCAGGTCGGGTTCCAGCGCGGCCAGCGCAGTTTCGAGCCGTTCCTGCACGCTCGGGGCATGCGATTGACGCTGCCAGCCCGAGAACGGGCGCCCGTCATATTCCAATTTGAGAGCATAGCGCGGCATGCCTCCGACCTACCTCTCTCAACCCGCCTCTGCAATTCGAAGAAGTGACCCGAAATCAATTGCCTAGCGTCGTTTGCCTCAATCCTGCCACAGTCTGCACATCCGCTGCACGAAGGGGCGGGCCAATCTGCACCTTGCATTGCCATACTCGATCTCAAGGCACGCAATTAAACCCGCCGGAGTATAACTGTCCCCTCATACTCTGGCGGGTTTGCACTTTTCCCCTTACCTCTGCATAAAAAGGAAAGCCTGTCCGTTGGTCGGTTACGCACGCGCATGAGTACACAGACAATCCTGGTGGTCGATGACGACCCGCAAATCCGAGATGTTCTCGGGATGGCGCTGGAACGTGCCGGTTTTGATGCCGTGATGGCGCGCGATGGGGCCGAAGGGCTGGCGCAGGCCAAGGCGATCAATCCAAATCTGGCCGTCCTCGATATCGGCCTGCCCGAGATGGACGGGTTGGAATTGTGCAAAGCGATTCGCAAGGAAAGTGACCTTCCGATCCTTTTCCTGACTGCGCGCGATGACGAGGTCGACCGCATCCTCGGGCTTGAACTTGGTGGCGACGACTATGTAACCAAGCCGTTCAGTCCGCGCGAGTTGGTGGCGCGGGTGCGCGCGATCCTAAAACGGGTCGGCGGCGGGGCAGCGGCCCCCGAAGTAGCCAGCGAAAGCGGCGCGTTGACGATCGGTCGCCTGAGCGTCGTGCCCGAAAGCCACGTCTGCAAAGTGGACGAAAACCACGTCACGCTGACCTCAACCGAACTGACGATCCTGTCCAAGCTGATGTCACGCCCGACGCAGGTTTTCAGTCGTCCGGCGCTGGTTGACGCGATCTGGGGGCCGGGCATGGTGGTGAGCGACCGCACGCTTGACAGCCACCTGCGCAACCTGCGCTCGAAACTGGCTGATGCAGGCTGTTCGGACGCGATCGAAACGCTCCATGGCGTGGGACTTCGGATGGGCCCGTGTCTCGGTTCGTAGAACCCAAGTGGCGGCCACCTCTAATGCTGGTGCTGGGGGGCTCGCTGATGGCGATCCTTGTGTTGCCGGTCTATGCCGCACTTCTTGCGGATATTCTGACACCTCTGACGGGCCGCCGGAACGCCGTGTTCATCGTGGCGGCAGGTTCGTTTCTTGCCACGCTGGTGCTGGGCCTCTTGCTCTGGCGGTTGATCCTGTCTCCCGTCCAAGCGCTGGCGGCCAAGGCGCAGTCGATCCGGGGCGGCGCCGCGCCCGAAGGGTTGGAGCATTACGGTACACCCGAGATCGGCGAACTGGCGCAGGACGTGCTGGATATGGCCGATGTGCTGCAATCGCGTGAGATGGCGGTGCGCAGCTATACCGACCACGTGACCCATGAACTGAAAACGCCATTGACCGCGATCCGGGGGGCGGCAGAGCTGCTGGAAGCGGAAGAAGGCCTGCCGGATGAGGCGCAAAAGCTGGTGCAGACGATTGCCGGGGCGGAAAAGCGGGCCGTGAAACTCCTCGGTGCCGCGCGCCAGATCGCTGCCGCGCGCATGCCCGAGCATCAGGGCGCCACCCTTCTCAAGGATTGCGTGCCATCGCTTGAGCACCGCCTGTCAAAGACCAAACTTGAGGTTCTCAACGATACCATTGAACTGCCTCTTGCGCGCTCGGGGCTTGAGGTTGTGCTGGGCCATCTGGCCGAGAACGCCGAACAGGCCGGGGCCACCAAGCTGACCCTGGATGCGGGCAAGACCGAGGACGGCGCGTGGCTCCGCGTCACCGATAACGGCCCCGGCATTTCGACCGGCAACCAGAAACAGGTGTTCGAACCGTTTTTCACCACCCGCCGCGATTCGGGCGGCACCGGCATGGGGCTCGCCATTGTGCAGACGCTGCTGCTGGCGCATGGCGCGCGCATCACGCTTGAAGTTCCAGGCGATGAGGGTGGCAGCCGTTTCCTGATCCAGTTCTAGGCCCATGCCGGGCGCAAGCGTCTATCTGACGGGCGCGCTTCCCCCCTGTCCTGATCCCTTCAACGCAGCGGAATGGTGCCTCTCGGCGGAGGTGCCGCGAGACGCGTTGGCGTTCCTCGCCGTCGACGCCGAAGCCAACGTGCTCGAACGCTGGAGCTTCGACTCGCTGCGCGACCGTGTTTTGCGCGCGGCGGGTGCTTTTGTTGCTGCCGGTGTTGAACCGGGCGACCGCGTGCTTTTGCAGTTGGGCGATGTGCCAGAGTTTCCCGTGGCTTATCTCGGGGCCATTGCCGCCGGGGCGGTGGCCGCACCGCTGTCCTCGCAGCTCTCGAACGGCGAGGTGGCCCGGATCGTCGAGGCTGTGGCCCCCTCGGCCACCGTCGGCGGCGCAAGGTCCACGCTGGACCCTGACGCCTTGGCCGAAGGCCCGCCAGGCCAGTTCATCCCGCGCGCGCCAAACGATCCGGCGCTTCTCGTTTTCACCTCGGGTTCCGGCGGACAGCCCAAGGGCGTGTTGCACGCCCAACGCGCCTTCTGGGCGCGCCAGAGCATGCATGCCGGCTGGCATGATATCCGTGCAGGCGACCGGGTGATGCATGCGGGCGCCTTCAACTGGACCTATACGTTGGGCGTCGGGCTGGTCGACACCTGGAGCGTTGGGGCCGCTGCGATCCTCAACGCAGGCCGCCGCGACCCGGAGGTCTGGCCGGTCATATCAGCCGCGCATGAACCCACGATCTTTGCCGCAGCCCCGGCCGTCTACCGACGCCTATTGAAGCATGGTCGCGGTTTGCACGATGCCTTTGCGCCTCTCCGCCATGCGGTGACGGCGGGTGAGGCGCTGTCTCCTGTAATCGCAGCCGACTGGACGCGCGCTACAGGCAAGCCGTTGCTGGAAGCACTGGGGATGAGCGAGGTGTCGACCTATGTCTCGACCCCGCCCGACCGCATACCTGAGCCCGGCGTTGTCGGCTGGCCGCAACCAGGGCGGCAGGTCGCCGTTCTCGGCCCCGAGGGAGCGCCGGTGGCGTTCGATCACCCCGGCGTGCTGGCGGTGCATGCCAGCGACCCGGGCCTGATGCTGGGCTATTGGCAGGACAAAGCCACTACGGACGCAGCCTTTGCCGGGGACTGGTTCCTGACCGGTGACCGGGTCACGATGCGTCGCGATGGAGCGGTTTCGTATCTCGGCCGTGAAGACGACCAGATGAACACGCAGGGCTATCGCGTGGACCCTGGCGAGGTGGAAACCGCCCTTCTGACCTGCACCGGCGTTGTCGATTGTGCGGTGCGCGCGCTGCAGGTGCGCGAGGGGCTTAGCGTGATTGCAGGCTGGATCGTTCCCGCACCCGGGGAAGCGCTCAACAGAGATACCCTTCTGGCGGAACTCGACACGCGGCTGGCCACCTATAAACAGCCGCGCGAGCTGTTTCTTGTCGAAGACCTGCCGCGCACGCCGAATGGCAAGCTCATGCGCCGTGCGTTACACGCAAGTGAAGATCAACGGTTGTGACGCCCTCAGGCGGCATGCGCACCGTCGGCTAACCCTTTGACGAAGCTCAGAACCTCTTCCGGGCTCTGCCCCTTGCCGATCAGATCGACAATCGCCGAGCCCACGACCGCGCCATCGGCAATCGAGGCAATGCTCTGGCTGGCCTCGGGCGTCTTGATACCGAACCCCACGATCACCGGCAGGTCGGTCGAGGCTTTGATCCGCGCCACCTCCGGCCCGACATCGCCCGCCACCGCATTGGCCGAGCCGGTGATCCCGGTGATAGACACGTAGTAAACGAAGCCCGAAGTGTTCTGCAGCACGCGGGGCAGGCGCTTGGCGTCCGTCGTCGGCGTGGCCAGCCGAATGAAGTTCAACCCCGCCGCCTGCGCCGGAATGCAGAGCTCTTCATCTTCCTCGGGCGGCAAATCCACGACGATCAACCCGTCGATCCCGGCGGCCTTGGCATCGGCCAGAAACGGCTCCACCCCGTGGCTGTAGATCGGGTTGTAGTAGCCCATCATCACGATCGGTGTGGTGTCGTCGGTTTCGCGAAAGGCGCGCGCCATCTCAAGCGTCTTGTTCAGCGTCTGCCCGGCCTCCAGCGCCCGCTGTCCGGCAAGCTGGATCGTCGGGCCATCCGCCATGGGGTCGGTAAAGGGCAGACCCAGCTCGATCACGTCGACACCGGCGCCCGGCAGGCCTTTTACGATTTCGAGCGAGGTCTCGTAATCCGGATCACCGGCCATGATATAGGCGACGAAGGCCTTCTTGCCGTCGGTCTTCAGCGCGGCAAATTTCGCGTCGATCCGGGTCATGTCGGTGTCTCCCCTCTGGTCTGAAACCCTCTGCCCGAAATGAGAGCCAAGTTCAACGGCCCGCATTGCCGATTTCTGACACAGAAATCGCACCGGAAAATGCGCATTTTCCGGTACCCGGTGCGGGTTGCGCGCGCCACGCCACACGGGTAGAGCGACGCTCAGTTTGAAAGGACCGCCGTCATGGGCTTCAAAACCGGTATCGTCGGACTTCCCAATGTGGGGAAATCCACACTTTTCAACGCTTTGACCCGCACAGCAGCGGCGCAGGCGGCGAATTTTCCGTTCTGCACGATCGAACCCAATGTGGGTGAGGTCGCAGTGCCCGACGCGCGGCTTCAGAAACTGGCCGAGATCGCCAAGTCGAAAGAGGTGATCCCGACGCGGCTGACTTTTGTCGATATCGCGGGTCTCGTGAAGGGCGCCTCGCAGGGCGAGGGGCTGGGCAACCAGTTTCTGGCTAACATCCGCGAGGTCGACGCGATTGCCCATGTGCTGCGTTGTTTCGAGGATACTGACGTCACCCATGTCGAAGACCGGGTCGATCCCGTCGCCGACGCTGAAACCATCGAGACCGAATTGATGCTCGCCGATCTCGACAGCATCGAGAAGCGCATGCAGAACCTCGTGCGCAAAATTCGCGGTGGTGACAAGGAAGCCATTGCGCAGGAGCGGCTCCTGAAACAGGCGGGCGAGGCGCTGGAAAGCGGCAAGCCCGCCCGCACGGTCGAGGTGGATGCCGAGGATGCGAAGGCGTGGCAGATGCTGCAGCTGCTGACCGCCAAGCCGGTGCTCTATGTCTGCAACGTCGCGGAAGACGAGGCTGCCGAAGGCAACGCCCATTCCGCCCGTGTGGCTGAAATGGCGGCGTCAGAAGGTGCAGCCATGGTGGTGATTTCCGCCAAGATCGAGGAGGAGATCAGCCAGCTTGAGCCGGACGAGGCCGAGATGTTCCTCGACGAACTCGGTCTGAAAGAAGCTGGGCTCGACCGGATGATCCGGGCCGGTTACGACCTTCTGGGCCTGCAGACCTATTTCACCGCCGGTCCCAAGGAAGCGCGCGCCTGGACCATTCCGCAAGGCACGCTGGCCCCGGCAGCGGCGGGCGTGATCCATGGCGATTTCGAGAAAGGCTTCATCCGGGCCGAAACGGTGGCCTATGACGACTATGTCAGCCTTGGCGGCGAAGCGGCGGCGCGCGAGGCGGGCAAGCTTCGGGCAGAAGGCAAGAGCTATCAGGTCAAGGACGGCGACGTCCTGCATTTCCTGCACTCAGGCTAGCGCGGGCGCGGTTTCCAGACGCGGGATACGGCCAGTGCGGTGGCGACCAGCACGAGAGCGCAGAGCGCGCTTTTGGTGAGAAACTCCATCGTCCCCTCGATGAGCATCGCATGCACAACGCTGCCCACCACGATCACGGCGGCAAGGGCAGTGTGAATGCGGCGCCAGTGCCGGGGCCTCAGGCGTTTACGGAAAAGCGCGAGCAACGCCGCGCCGAAGACCGCCCACATAGCGACCACACCCCAGGGTGTAAACGGGGTGGGCGATGTGAATGTCAGAGCGTCG
This sequence comes from Pseudomonadota bacterium, assembly GCA_039193985.1. Taxonomy (GTDB): domain Bacteria; phylum Pseudomonadota; class Alphaproteobacteria; order Rhodobacterales; family Rhodobacteraceae; genus JAJDOD01. The sequence continues at coordinate 15,392 of JBCCWG010000040.1, read as the reverse complement.
ATCACATCAGGTGGGCTGGTGAGCCAGAGACCGAGAACGTGCAGCACGATCAGCACAACAAGGCTCGCCCCGGTCCAGCGATGCAGACGGCGGCCGCGCGCACCCGACAGGCCCGGCAGCAGGCCCATGGCGAGCAGCGGTTGTAACAGCAGCACGCCCATCGCCAACACACCTGCCAGACCCGCGATGATATAGACCGGATCGCGCCAGACCAGCAGCGGGCTGACCAATGACAGCACAACCGGGACGGCAAGTGCCAAAAGCACGGCCCCCCATAGGCCCAAGGCGCGCAGGCCAATCATGCAGGCCGTGACCCCAGCGCTGTCGTTAGGCGGGCCGCAACACGAAATGCGCTTCCAGCGCCGTGTCGGAGGAACTGCTCATCACCGGGCGCAGAAACACCGTCTCAAACTCAGCGCTGTCATAAGCCAGATGCCCGTGCGCCTGCCCGAAGGCGGGCACGATCTGCGGCATGTCCATCCGAAACACGCCGTTAGCATCGGTCAGCGTGGCACCATGGCTGTGCCAGTCACGCTCGTGCCCTTCCGTCGTGTGCGCCCAAATCTGGATGCGCTGGCCCGCGAGGGGCGCGCCGTCGCCCGCGCGACGCACGGTGCCCGACATCATGAACCCGCCGCCGCCGATCCGCTCTACAATGGGTGCATCGGGGCGATAGTTGTTGGCACCGCCCCGCATCGAGGGGGTGGGGGCAAGACCCGACGCGCGGGCAGACACGGTGAGGCCGGTCGTGACTAAGGCAGCTCCACTGGCGATCAGGGTGCGGCGGTTGAGAAGGGGTGTCGTCATATCTGGTCCTCCAATCGAAGCGGTCGTTTGGGATCTGTGACAGTCTTTCGATCTAGATATAGCGCGTTTGACGGGTGGACCCAACGCGGACCGGCAGGTTCTTGCAACCCGCGACCCCACAATCACGTGAGCCAGGCACAAAAAAACGCGCCCTGAAAGGCGCGTCTTTTTCGGGTGTGCCCGTTTGGATCAGGCGGCGCGCTTGGCGTCTTCGGCAGCGGCAGCGGCTTCGGCGGCATTCCGGCGTTCGCTTTCTTCGCGCGACAGCGCGACCGAGGTGCGCACACCCTTGCCGACAAATTCCATCAGACCCTTCACAACCCGCTCGTTCGGGTCGATCCCGGCGCAGGACAGCACTTCACGCCCGTCGCGCGAGCGTGCCCAACGGGCGATCTGCTCGGGCCCGTTGCCGTACTTCTTGTCGTCGGCGATGGCGTCATCGAGGGCTGCCAGAACAACGGCCGCAAAAAGCTTGCGTGCGCGGTTGCCCTGCTCGTGGTTGAATGCCGTGCCGTCCACAAAATCTGCCATGCTTGGTCCTTTTTTTGTTTCACTTACCGCTAGTCTATGGCGTTCGTCGTTTATGACGGTTCCGTGACCGCTTTTGTTTTTCTTTTTTGGAATGCCTGCTATGCGCTGAGCGCATATCTAAAGCCTTCCTCCCCAGGTTTTTGCCCATCTTGCGGGGCATTGCTTGGTGGAATATAGGGATTTTGGCTTACGATTCAACAAAAACATGGGTTTACGCGGATGCCGAAGATCAACGGGAATGAAATTCGCCCTGGCAATGTGCTGGAGCATAACGATGGTCTTTGGGCCGCGGTGAAGGTGGACCACGTAAAACCGGGCAAGGGCGGGGCTTTTGCGCAGGTGGAACTGAAGAACCTGCGGAACGGGTCGAAACTGAACGAGCGCTTCCGCTCGGCGGACAAGGTCGAACGGGTGCGGCTTGAGCAGAAGGACCAGCAATTCCTCTATGAATCGGACGGAATGCTGGTCTTCATGGACAATGAAACTTTCGAGCAGATCGAACTTCCCGCCGACATCCTCGGCGACCGACGCCCCTTCCTGCAGGACGGTATGGTCATCCAGATCGAGTATTACGAGAGCGAAGCGCTCAGCGCGTCGCTGCCGCAGAAAGTCACCTGCACCGTGGTCGAGACCGAACCGGTGGTAAAAGGTCAGACCGCAGCAAACTCGTTCAAGCCTGCCCTGCTCGACAATGGCGTGCGCGTGATGATTCCCCCCTTCGTGGGTCAGGACGAGGCGATTGTCGTGAACACCGAGACGATGGAATACGCCGAACGCGCCTGAAACGTGCTCAAGCGGTTTGAAAGCGCCCAGGATAAACCCGACTGTGCCAATCTCGTCGCATGCATGACAGGTATGCGTACGAATACCGTGCAATAAGCAAGTCTTGCCTATAAGCAGGCTCTGGTATCGCTAACGACCCTCCTGGAGCCTCATGGAACGTGCCCTGACCGCCTTTTTTGGCGAACCGCCGACTTTGGATCGTCACAACGGCGGCATGACACCCGGCCAGTTCCGCGTGGAAATTCTGTCTGGTCTGACCGTGGCGTTGGCCCTTGTGCCCGAAGCGGTGGCCTTCGCCTTTGTCGCAGGCGTGCACCCGCTGGTTGGCCTTTACGCCGCGTTCATCGTTGGTCTGATCACCGCCGTGATTGGGGGTCGCCCGGGCATGATCTCGGGCGCAACCGGCGCTTTGGCCGTTGTCATGGTCAGCCTTGTAGCGGTCCATGGTGTCGAATACCTTTTCGCCACCGTGATTTTGATGGGGCTGATCCAGATCGCGGCGGGCGTTCTCCGCTTTGGCAAGTTCATCCGGCTGGTGCCGCATCCTGTGATGCTGGGCTTCGTCAACGGCCTCGCCATCGTTATTTTCCTGGCCCAACTGACACAATTCAAAGACCCTGATACGCTGGAAGTCACCGGCCACGGTATGGGTGGTGGCGAGTGGCTGTCGGGCACCCCCCTGATCCTGATGTTGGCGCTGGTGGCGCTGACCATGGCGATCATCTGGGTGATGCCGAAACTAACCAAGGCGTTTCCCGCGCCCTTGGCTGGAATCGGCATCGTCGCGATTATCGTCATCGTACTGGGCCTCGATGTGCCGCGCGTGGGCGACATGGCCTCGATCGAGGGCGGGTTCCCGACCTGGCACAACCCGTTCGGCACGGGCGAGGGGCTCTATGGCACGCCACTTGCGCCGTTCACGCTGGAAACCCTTTGGATCATCCTGCCCTATGCTCTGATCCTCGCCGCCATCGGGCTGATCGAAAGCCTGCTGACCCTGAACCTTGTGGGCGAGATCACCAACAAACGCGGCGGCGCCAGCCAGGAATGTGTGGCGCAAGGCGTCGCCAATACGGTGACCGGCTTCTTCGGCGGCATGGGCGGCTGCGCGATGATCGGGCAATCGATGATCAACGTGAAATCAGGCGGGCGCACCCGCGTTGCCGGCATCGCGGCCGCACTGTTCCTCTTGGCGTTCATCGTGGTGGCCAGCCCCATCATCGAACTGATCCCGCTCGCCGCGCTGGTGGGTGTGATGTTCATGGTGGTGATCGGTACCTTTGCGTGGAACTCGATCATGGTGCTCAGGAAGGTGCCCTTCACCGACGCTTTCGTCATCCTGCTGGTCACCGCCGTCACCGTGGCGTTCGATCTTGCCACCGCGGTCTTTGTTGGTGTCATCGTCTCGGCGCTGGCCTATGCCTGGAACAACGCCAAGCGGATCAACGCAACCACGTATGAAACGCCCGAGGGGGCCAAGGTCTACAAGGTTCAGGGCCCGCTCTTCTTCGGCTCTTCCGAGGGGTTTGCGGAGCTTTTCGACCCGGCCAACGATCCCAGCCTCGTGATTGTCGATTTCGCCGAAAGCCGGGTGGTCGACCAGTCCGCGCTGACCGCGATCGAGGCGATGGCGGTCAAGTACGAGGCGGCGGGCAAGACCCTGCAGTTGCGCCACCTCAGCCGTGACTGTCACCAGTTGCTGACGAAAACGGGCAGTCTGATCGTGGATGCTGACGACGACCCAGACTACCAGATCGCGGTCGATTACGGGGTGCGTGTCGGACAGTTGGGCGCAGGCCACTAGCCCGTTTTACGCCGTCACGTCGATCAGGTGCCGGATGGAGTTGGCGTAGAACGCCAGCGTCGCTTCCTCCCCCGGTGTCACAACAAGCCCCTCAGGCGTCTCAGTGACGATCCGACGCAGTTTCAACAGGCGCAGGCCCGTCTCAACCGCATAGTCCAGATCGCCGCGCGGGATATGCACATGCGCTGTGGTGTCCGTCAGCTTGGCATGCAGCGCCTCAGTTTCGGTGATCAGCGCGTCATGCGCCATCGGGCCCTCCCGCCCCTCCAGGATCGATGCCAGAAGCGGCACGGGCAGGATCGGCACAATGCCCTCGATCCGCTTCTTCAGTTCGCGTCCAAGCGCCTTGGTCGTGTTGTCCGGATGCTCCGCCGCAAAGGCGGCTAGCGACACGGGTTCTCCGAATGACACGGCCGCATAGCCAAACTTGTAGAACTTGCCGCGGAGTTTCTTGCCCAGATGCTTGAGGAAAAAGCCGACGGCGGTCGGGATCGCAGCGATGAACCGGCGATTGCCGCTGGCATGTGCCTTCATCAGCACCCGATCCTCAAGCACCCGATCATAGTTGAGCGCGACAGGCACGAATACCACGTCGCGGCCCTCCGGGTGGTAGCCCGTCACGATGTACGACAGGAACCCGAGCTTGGGATCAGCAATTTTGCCGTCCAGCGTCAGCCCGCCCTCGGGGAACACTGCCTGCGTCACACCGCCTTGCGTTGCCATCTGCACATAACGCGACAACACCTTGCGATAGAGCGGGCTGCGCGACCGGCGGCGGATAAAGAAAGCGCCCATGCTGCGGACCAGCGCCGAGAGCGGCCAGACCCGCGCCCACTCACCGACAGCGTAGGATAACGCCGAGCGTTCGGCGGCGAGCCAGGTGACCAGCAGGTAATCCATGTTCGAGCGGTGGTTCATTACAAAAACCACCGTGGCGTCAGGGTCGATGGCGGCGATGTTTTCCTCGTCAAACGCGCCGAGCCGCACCCGGAACAGCATCTGGCTCAGCCATTTCGACACGCGCGTGCCAAAGCCGAAGTAAGCGCTTGCCGAGAACGACGGCACGATCTCGCGCGCATAGCGTTCCACCTGCTCGAACGCCACGTCCTCGCGCAATCCTTCCTCGGCGGCATGCGTAACAATCGCCTCGGCCACCTCAGGGTCGTACTTGAGACGCTGAATCATATCGGTGCGGCGCGCCAGCTTGAACGGCTCGATGGGCCGCTGCAGGCGCTTGTTCAGTTCCGCAACCACCCGCTCGGCGCGCTTGCGGAAGAACCAGCGGACAGACGGCCCGATCACGCGTTCCAGGATCGAGAGCGCGGCAAAAACCGCGATCAACAGCAGAATCCAGACGGGGACGGCGACGGTTTCGAACATTCCGCTTACGCTAACTCACTTTACCGAAAGACGGAATCGCTTTTGCGGCGTGCGCATGCCCACATTTCTTATTGGCGAAAACACTCCGGGCAACATCGGCAAAGCCGATGTTGGGCAGCGCCCCGAAAAACGCTGCCAACAAGCGCCATTCGCGGCAAGACGCGCGACGCGTCAGTTCAGATACGGATCCGGATCGACGCTGTCGAAGCCTTCGCGCACTTCGAAATGCAGGAACGGCGGGCTCGCTGCGCGCACGACCGCGATCTGGTCGCCCCGGTTGACGCTATCGCCCTTTTCGACAGCAATCTCATCGACCCCGGCATAAACCGTCAGCAGATTGTTCGCATGGCGAATGACCAGGATCGGAACCTGATCGGTGTCGCGCGTGATTGCCGCGACCGTCCCGTCATCGGCGGCCACAACCTGGCTGCCCGCATTGGCCGAAATGCCGATGCCTTCGTTTTCGCCTTTGGAGTAGGCCCGGATGATGCTGCCCTGAACCGGCATCCGCAGCTTTGTGGTATCGGATGCAGCGGTTTGCGTGCTCTCCAGCGGGGCTGGCGCGGGAGCTGGCGTCGGGGCCGCTGCCGCGGTCTGCTCAGGCGCTGGTTGCGGTGCAACGGCCACCGGTTCGATATCCTCGGTCGGCAAGGGGCGTGCGGCGGACGGTGGCACGGGGGTCGTGCTGCCCACGCCCGGCTGTTCGATGGACGCCACGCGGACGTCTTGGTTGCCCAATGGTGCGGCGGGAATCGGGATCAGCAGGTACTGGCCCACGCGCAAAGCGAGGTCCGAGCCAAGCCCGTTCCACTCGGCCAGTTCCGCGACCGGAATGTCGTAGCTGCGTGCGATGGAAAATGCCGTCTCGCCGGGGCGCACCCGGTGCCGCGAGGGCTCACCGCCCACCGGCTGGCCCGAAGCGGCGCGCGCGTTCTCGATCGCGGCACCGGCAATCTGGACGACATCGACGCTGCCATCGGCAGGTCCGCCGATCGTTTCTGGGACACGGCGCGGCAGGGCCAGGATTTCGCCTTCGCGCAGGACGACGCTGTCGGGCAGGGTGTTGTGACGGGCCAATTCTTTGGCTGGCATGCCGATCCGCGCGGCCACAGTGCGCACCGTGTCGCCGCGCCGGGCCATCACCACCTGATAACCGGGATATGATACCACACCGCGCGCGTCGGGCGCGGGTTTCACGACCCGCGCATTGCGTGCCGCGTCCGAGGTGTCGAGCTGCCCCGCGCTGCCCCGCAGGTCCATGTCGAGACCGCCCAAAAAGCCGCCCGATCCGCCTGTGCCACCGCATCCCGCAAGCGCCAAGGCGCTGCCTGCCAGAAGCATCCTGAAAGCCGTCGTTCCCATAATCTGCCAACTCCTCAACCATGCTGTCGCGGTTCTCTTCTGGAACCGTCGTGGGTGCGCACCGCCACATATGGTCCGCACTGCCCGCCTTTATACTACATGTTAACACTGGTTTGGGTCGCTGATCCAGCTTTCTTGTGCGAAAAAGGCACCGAAACCGGCGTCAATCCGCGCCCATGCCCTCGACCAGCGGCACAAAGCGGACCTGACGCAATTCGTCATAGTCATACCCGCTCTCGGTCCGGGTGACTTTGATCAGGGCCTGTACCGCGTCTGACTGGCCCACGGGCACCACCATGATGCCGCCCACCTTGAGCTCCGCGAGCAGGGGACCGGGCGGGTCTTCGGCCGCTGCTGTGATCAGGATGCGGTCGAACGGCGCCTGTTCCGGCAGACCGCGCGTCCCATCGGCGGCAATCGCGGTGATGTTCGTCAGGCCAAGTTCGTCGAACACCGCCTGCGCCTCGCGCACCAGCCGTTTGTGCCGGTCGAGCGTGTAAACGCGCCGCGCCAACTGGCTGAGCACCGCAGCCTGATACCCCGAGCCGGTGCCGATTTCCAAAACCTTGTGGCGTGGCTCCACTTGCAGCGCCTGCGTCATCAGGCCAACGACCGAAGGCTGGCTTATGGTCTGGCCGCAGGCGATGGGCAGTGGCATGTCTTCATATGCGCGCTCTGCAAAGAGCCCTTTTACAAAGGCGCCCCGGTCGATCTTCTCCATCGCCTCGAGCACCCGCTTGTCCATCACACCGCGCGAGCGCAGCGCAAAGAGGAACTGCATCTTGGCCTCGGCGTCCAAGGTCACGTGTCCAGTCGGTCGCGCAGGGTCGCGATGGTGTCATGCGCGGTCATGTCCGCCCTGAGCGGCGTGACCGAAATGTAGCCGTCGAGATTGGCGGTGACATCCGTACCCGGCCCGGTCGGCATATGCTGCGGCCCACCCTTGACCCAGAGAAACATCCGGCCTGAAGGCGAGCGGTGCGGCTCGACCCCCATGTTTGTATTTTCGCGCCAGCCCTGCGTAGTGATCCGCAAGCCCTTCACGTCGTCGGCGGGCACCGGGGGGAAGTTGACGTTGTAGAACAGCCGGTAGTCGCTGTCGTCCCACAATCCGTGCCGCAGCAGGCTGCGCACGGTAGCGACTCCATGCACGGCAGAGGCTTCAAAAGGGTTGTTCAACGCGTTGTTCTCAGGTCCGTAAAACTGGCTGAGGGCAATTGCGGGCAGGCCCTGCAAGGCGGCTTCGATGGTAGCCCCGATGGTTCCGGAATAGAGCACGTTTTCGGCGGCGTTGTTGCCCCGGTTCACGCCCGAAAGCACAAGATCGGGGGGTGTGTCCTTCATCACCTGATGCACGGCGGCCAGCACGCAATCGGCCGGCGAGCCCTCGGCCGCAAACCGCCGTTCGCCGAACTGTGAAAGCATTGTCGGGTGAGTATAGCTGATGCAGTGACCGACCCCCCGACTGCTCGAACGCAGGCGCCACGATCCATACCTCGCCATCCTCGCCCGTAATCTCGGCCGCGATGTCTTCCAGCACCTTCAGGCCCGGTGCGTTGATCCCGTCGTCATTGGTGATGAGTATGCGCATCCCCTTGCTTTAGGGGACGGTCCAAGGCTGGGCAAGCCGCGTTCTGGTCTCAGGTGTTGGTCTGGATTTCCGCAAGCAATGCGCGCGCTGCATCCGTTTCCGATGTCAGAGGCCCGCGATCCTCGCCGGGGAAGAACCGCGCACGGGTCGCGGTGGGCATCGGCGGCGGCGTCAGGATGCGCACCTTGGGCCCGGTCTTCTCGCTCTCGGACTGCCAGCTGCGCGCCAGGGTCATCTGCGCTGCCTTGGTCGCGCCATAGGCGCCGAAGAACTTGCCATTGGCGCGGGCGTCCTCAAAAAACACCGCCGTCCCTTCGGTCCCCAACAAGGGCGCAACGAACGGGATCAGCGTCGCAGTGGCCGTCACGTTCGTCGCCACGCTCTTGGCCATGTCCTTGGCATCAATAAACGGGGCCGGGGCAAGCGGCGCCGCGTGGATCGCTGTATGCACCCACAGATCGAGTGTCCCCCAACGATCATGAATGCCTCGGCACAGCGTTGCCATGGAATCGACATCGGTCACATCCAGCGGGGCGAGCGTGGCCGCACCGCCCTTGGCTTGGATGCGGTCGTCCAACTCTTCCAACCCGCCTACGGTGCGGGCAACCGCAACGATGTGGTGCGACTCAGACAGCGCCTCGGCCAAAGCCACGCCCAGCCCGCGCGAGGCCCCTGTGATTAATGCAAGTTTCGTCATGGCCGGCTGAATGGCCCGCGGAACGGCGGGCGTCAAGTGACACGAAACTTTCGTGTTTCAGAGGGCGCGTTGTCATAAAAGCTTTAGAAATCTGTTACAATCGGCTAATACCCGCTGACGTGTAAGAAACAAAAACTACTGGGGAGCTACACACATGCATCCGACCAAATTTCTTCTGGCCGGTGCCGCAACGTTGTTTGTCGGCACTGCGCACGCACAGACCGAGGTCACCTTCTGGCACGCCATGGGCGGTCAGTTGGGCGACACGGTCAACACCATGGCCACCATGTTTAATGAATCGCAGTCCGAATACGTGCTGACACCGGTCTACAAGGGCGGCTACGAAGACACGCTGACCTCGACCATCGCGGCGTTTCGTGCGGGCGAACAGCCGAACATCGTGCAGGTGTTTGACGCAGGTGCCGCGACCATCATCGGTGCGGAAGGTGCCGTGATCCCGGCCGAAGACCTGATCACGCAGGCAGGTCTGGAGTTCAACGCGGATGAATACATCCCCGGCGTGCGCTACTTCTACGCCGACAGCAACGACAAGATGGTCGGCATGCCGTTCAACTCGTCGACGCCGATCCTTTACTACAACATTGGCGCACTCGAAGCCGCCGGTGTCGAACCGCCCGCGACCTGGGAGGAGTTCGAGGCAATCTCACCCGCCCTCGTCGAAGCGGGTTTCATCCCGCTGGCGCAGTCACACAGCCCCTGGATCATGACCGAGAATTTCCACTCGCGTCACAACCTGCCGTTTGCCACGAACAACAACGGGTTCGACGGTTCGGAAGGCACGCAAATCCTCGTCAATAACGACGCGATCAAGACCCACTTCACCAAGATGAAGGAATGGCTCGACAAGGGCTGGTACGCCTATTACGGCGCAGGCTGGGGTGACAACCAGACACCGTTCGAAAACGGCGAAGTCGCCATGTGGCTCGGCTCGTCCGCGTCGTTCGGCGGCCTCAAGAACTCGACGGATTTCGAGTTCTCGGCAACCTTCCTCCCCTATTGGGAAGCCATCAACCCCGAGCCGGTCTCGACCTTCATCGGTGGTGCAGCGCTCTTTGCACTTTCGGGTCATGACGACGCTGAAAACGCAGGTGCGGCCAAGTTCTTCGAATTCCTGGCCAGCCCCGAAACCCAGAAGTTCTGGCATGTCGAAACTGGTTATGTTCCAATCACCCAGGCCGCATACGACCTGACCAAAGAGTCTGGTTACTATGACGAAACCCCGCAGGCCGAGGTGGGCACGCTGCAGCTGACCAAGCAGGCTGCCGAGTGGAACAAGGGCTATCGGATGGGCTTTTACGTCCAGATCCGCGACGTCATGAACCGCGAATATGGCAAGATCTTCGCCGGTGAGACGGACGTGGACTCGGCCTTTGCCCTGATCGAGGAAGAAGGCAACAAACTCCTCGAGCGGTTCGCAAAGACCAACTGATCCAAGACCGGGCAGGGGCGGCCTGACCGTCCCTGCCCAACCACTTTGGGGAGAGGGGTACCAGGTGGAAAAATCCCAGTTCACGAGCCCGTGGTTTCCGTACCTGTTGCTCGCACCGCAGATGCTGATCATCGCGGTGTTTTTCCTTTGGCCAGCCGCCGAGGCGATCTGGTCTTCGTTCTTTCTGCAAGACCCGTTCTTCGGCAACTCGACCTATGTCGGCATCGACAACTATGTCGACGCGGTCACCGGGTCGGACTATCGCCGGACCGCATGGTTCACCACCGTCTTTACCGTGATTGTCGCTCTGATGTCGCTGGCGCTTGGTATGATGCTGGCGGTCTCGGCCGACCGGGTGCTGCGCGGCAAGTCGGCCTACAAAACCCTGCTGATGTGGGTCTATGCCATCGCGCCGCCCGTGGCCGGGCTGATCGGCATCATGCTCTTTGACCAGCATATCGGCCCGCTTGTCGATTTCGCCGCCATGTTCGGCTGGCAGATGCAGGTGGGTGTCGACTATTGGGACACCGGCATCGCGATGATCATCGTCGCGACCTGGAAACAGGTCCCTTACTGCTTCATCTTTTTCCTCAGTGGCCTTCAATCGATCCCGTCTTCGGTCAAGGAAGCTGCCTCGATCGACTGCCGCTCGGAAACGCGCCGCTTCTGGACCATCACATTCCCGCTGCTGGCGCCGACAACCTTCTTCCTGCTGATCCTCAACATCACCTACGCCATGTTCGAAACCTTCGGCACCATCGACCTGATGGTAAAGGGCGAGCCGGGCAACAACCCGGTGACGCTGGTTTACAAGGTTTATCAAGACGGGTTCCGCGGCCTCGACGTCGGCGGATCGGCGGCGCAGTCGGTGATCCTTATGGTCCTGGTGCTGGTGCTAACCGTCGTGCAGTTCCGCCTGATCGAGCGCCGGGTGCATTACTCATGACGGGCGCGATTTTCGACGCGAAAATCGCATGGAAACCGACGCGGTTTCCGAGGGACGCGGATTTCGCGTCGAAATCCTTGCAGTCTCCGCGTCGGAGACTGCCTCACCAAGGGAGTGCGCGCCATGGCGACAACTGAAATCGACGCCCCAGCCGAACGCGCGAAACCCGCCGTCAGCCGCCGGCAGGTCGCTGGCGTCCGGGTCTATGACCACATCGTCCTCTGGATCGGCGTGTTCCTGATGATGGGGCCGCTGGTGCTGGCTTTCACCACGTCGACCTACGACCATGTGCTGATCCACCGGCAGGGCATGCAGCTTGGCTGGGGCGGTGAGTTTCTCTCGACCTATGACAAGGTCCTGAACCAGCAAGGCGGTTTTTCGGGCGAGATCACGGGCTGGCTGATGACGCAGAACAGCTTCATCCTGGGCTTCGGCTTTGCCATCGGCAAGATCGTGGTGTCGATGCTGGCCGCCTATGCCATCGTCTATTTCCGCTTTCCCGCCGCTGGCTTCTGCTTCTGGGTCATCTTCCTGACGCTGCTCTTGCCCTTGGAGGTGCGCATCCTGCCGTCTTATGAGGTGGTCCAGCAACTTGGGCTTCTGAACAGTTACACCGGCCTGATCCTGCCTCTGATCGCGAGTGCGACGGGTACGTTCTTCTTCCGGCAGTTTTTCAAATCGGTGCCGAACGAGCTTCTGGAAGCCGCACGGATCGATGGTGCCAACGCCTGGCGCTTCTTCATCGATATCCTGGTCCCGCTCTCGCGTACCATGATGGCGGCGATCTTTATCATCATGTTCGTGGTCGGCTGGAACCAGTATCTCTGGCCGATGCTGATGACCACGGAAGAGCAGTATTTCACGCTGGTCCGCGGCATCCGCCAGGTCATCCAGAACATGATCGGTGCGGATATCCCATTCTATAACGACGCGCTGGCGATGGCGATCCTGGCGATGCTGCCGCCGGCGCTCATCATCCTGGTGTTCCAGCGCATGTTCATCAAAGGTCTTGTGGAGCAGGAAAAATGACGACACTTCGCATCAAGGACGCCCGCAAGGTCTATCCCAACGGCGCCGAGGCCGTGAAAGGCGTGTCGGTCAACGTGGAAGATGGCGAACTGGTCGTGTTCGTCGGTCCCTCGGGCTGCGGCAAGTCCACGCTTTTGCGCATGGTCGCGGGGCTGGAAAGCGTGACGGGTGGCGATATCGAACTGGCCGGGCGCGTTGTCAACGACCTGGAACCCGCCGACCGCAATATCGCAATGGTGTTCCAGAACTACGCGCTCTACCCGCATATGTCTGTGCGCAAGAACCTTGCCTACGGGTTGCAGAACCGGAAGACCCCGGCGGACGAAATTGCCAAACGCGTTGATGAAGCGGCCACACTCTTGCAGATTGACGAGTTTCTCGATCGCAAGCCCTCACAACTCTCGGGCGGGCAGCGTCAGCGCGTCGCCATGGGCCGCGCCATCGTGCGGCACCCGGCGATCTTCCTCTTTGATGAACCCCTTTCGAACCTCGATGCCAAGCTGCGCAACCAGATGCGGCTTGAAATCAAAAAACTGCAGCGCCGTCTCGACACCGCGATGATCTATGTCACCCATGACCAGGTCGAAGCGATGACGCTGGCTGACCGGATCGTCGTGCTGAACGGCGGTCAGATCGAGCAGGTGGGCACACCGGCCGAAATCTACTCCAATCCGGCCTCGACCTTTGTGGCAAGCTTCATCGGTGCGCCGCCCATGAACCTGATCCCGGGCGAGATGTCGGATCGCGGGATCGAGATTGGCGAGATCACAATCCCTGCAATGGTCCGCCATCGCGGCAAGGTGACATTCGGCCTCCGACCCGAGCGGGCGCATCTGAACGCTGAACCCAATGGCCTCGCACTTGATGTCACCGTGGTCGAGGAACTCGGTGCGCAACGGCTGGTCCACGCCCGGCTCGGCGACCACGACCTGACCATTGCGCAAAATGCAGAAGAGCCCGTGCCAAGCGGACGTGTCGGCCTCGAGTTTGCGCCGGAAGACGCGTTCCTCTTCGATGCCTCGACAGGCCAGCGCATCTGAGACGCGCCCTTGCGGTGTATTGATGGGGGTCAATTTCCCTTTTGAAGCCTTCCGGTTAAGGTAACGCGAGTCGGCTGACGACTGCGGGAGGAATACGGGAACGACATGCACAAACCGACAGCCTTCCGGCAGACCTCGCGGCGCATGGCGCTCAAGGCGCGGTTTCGCGCGCGACCCAGAAAACCGATGGTCTCGGTCCACCGGGGCCTCTGGCCTGCTTTCCCGGAGAATTCGCTTTCGGCGATCCTCGCGGCCCGCAGTTGGGATGTGGTTGAGATTGACGTGCAACTCGATCGGCACGGCACGCCTTATCTGATGCATGACGACACACTCACGCGCATGACTGGCGACGCCCATGCGACCGGTGTCATCGGCCCCGATCACCGCGCCAAACTGCGGCTCAAGGCCGGGGCGGGAGGGGCGGCCGAGCCTTTCACAGATGAACCGGTGCCCACGCTCGAGCAGGCCTTCAACGTGCTTGAGGGGTCCAGCGCGGCCTTCGACCTTGATGTCAAGCACGCCGAACAGATCGACGCGGTCGGCGCTGCTGTCGCCGATATGGGCCACCAGAACATGGCCACGCTCAAGATGGACGTGGCCTCGGCTGAAGACATCGCTGCACTGGTCGCTCTCGAAAAGCGCTATGATATCATGGTCATGGCCAAGCTGCGCCTGCAGTCGCGCGATGATCTGGCCCTTGTCGTCGCCCTGCGCGAGGCCGACGTGGCCGCCGTTGAGATATGGTTCGATGACCTCAATCTGTTGCGTCGCGCCACATCATTTGCCGGGGACCTGATCCGGTTCGGTACCTACACGCTGGACGATGTGCACTGTTGTGGCCTGTCCGACAGCATCGCAGTGAAGGATCCCGGTGCGGTCTGGGGGCGTCTTCTGGGCGCGGGGATCGGTTTGATCATGACTGATCGGCCGGAAGCCCTGTCGCGGTATCTGATGACCCGATGACGCGGGTCTGCTGATCGAGCAGCAGCGTCGCGCCTTCGATCAGCCCCCGATCCAACAGGTCTTCGGCATATCTCTGCCCGGTGTCCAGTGCCGTCGCGATATCTTGCGCGGACAGTGGTCCGACATCTGCCGTGACCGGCATCGTTCCAAGTTGTGGGATCGCCTCAACTTCATCCGCCGGGCGGCGCGAGATGGCCGGGTGACCTGGTAGGTCTACTCGGTTGGCAATGAGCGTTGCGGCGACATCCGCCTCGGCTGCCGAGCGCGCCAATACGGTCACCGCATCCGCGATCCCGAAAGACTGGCTGCGTCCGCGCCAGCCCGAAGTGGCCAGCCCTCGCACCGGGGCATCCGCACTGACCTCGACCGGCCCGGTGGGCGATGCGGCCCGAAACACTGCGCCATCGCCAAGGTGGAATGCGATGTCCCCGCCATTGTTGACGATGACCTTGGTCAGGCCGCGGTCGCGCATCACGGCCAGAACCTCGTCGGCCACGCTTCCTGCGACAGCGGCCATCGGTGTCACGAACCCGTCGCCTGCCAGCGGTGCGACAGCGCGTGCCATTCGCTTTGCCACTGCCCCGCCAAAGATCGCCGCGTCATAGGGTAAAGTCAGGTGATCGAGTTCGGCCACCAACTCGGCCAACACGGTCTCGAACCGCGCCGTGGCCCGAGCGAAACCGGCGTCGCGCCCAACCCCCTCAACGGTCACGATCAGGTCAATCGGTCCGTGATGGAGATGCAGCCGTCCATCGGGCAAGAGCGCCGCTTCCGGGTTGCCGGTCATTCCTTGGTGCCGACCACCCGGCTGGCCGTGCCGTACTCACCGCCCGAGGTCAGCACATCGTCCAGATCGCGGATCGCCTCCCCATGCCCGCCAAGCGCAGTGTATTCCTCACGCGGCAAGGTGAACTCCAGTGGCGCCACAAGAGCCGGGGTCGGGACATAGCCGAACGCGCCATCGGGCAGCTCCGCCACATCGACCATCACCGTGATCCCGCCCCCCGGC
>JBCCWG010000039.1:0-24651 GCA_039193985.1 Pseudomonadota bacterium | reverse complement strand
CCTCCACATAGATGCCAAGCTGGTGGCGGCGGCGGTGAAACTTTTCGACCCGGTCGACGATTTCGTCCGAGGCGACCGAGATCACGAAGCTAAGCAAGGTCTCGAGAAGCGCGATGGTTGTCACCGAGGATGGGAAGAACTGCAGGCTGTCGGTGCAGGCGACAAAGCCGTGATCGGCGATGCGGATTACCGGGCTGGCCGGACTGTCGCTGATGCCGATGATTGTCATATTCTGTTCGCGCGCCACGTCGATTGCAGCAATGATTTCCGAGCGATAGGGGCGCGCGCTCATGGCGATCAGGGTGTCGCGGCTGTCAGCCCAGGCAAGATCGTCCACCGCAGTCGAGCCAGGCCGGGGGATGGCGTGGAACCGTGTCATCCCTGTTGAGGCGAGATAGGTGAAGTTTCGCGCATTCGCGTTGTTCACGCCGACGCCAAGCGTGAAGATTTGGCGCGAGGCCCAGATCGTCTCTGCCGCGACCTTCAGTGCCTCCGCGTCGATCCCGGCAAAGGTTTCTTCCAGATTGCGGATCGTCCCTTCGGCGATGTCGGCATACAGCCCGCCAAGGTCACCGGACTTGCGAATGTCCTGCAACCAGCGCGCGCGGTCGGGAAAATTGATGGACCCTTCCCGGATCGCTTCGCGGAACGGGGCGCGGAAATCGTCATAGCCTTCAAAGCCCACCTGACGGGCCATGCGCACGAAGGTGTTCGGCTTTACATTCGCAGCCTCGGCAATCTCGCGCACGGTCGAGACACCAACGTCCGAGGGGTTTTCGAGCACGTATCGTGCCGCCTTTTGCGCCTCGGGTGTCAGCCCGTCCCATTCCTGGGTCAGGCGGTCGAGAACGCGAGATGATACATTTGTGCCATTCATGATTGACATTGGTACACACGTCCACTTAGCCTGTCCATCAGTTTCGCGACTCCCGGACAAAGGACGCATCCCATGTCGGACAAAGAGTTTCCCACGCACGCGCGCGTGGTCATCGTCGGGGGTGGCGTGATGGGGGTCGGGCTGGCCTATCACCTAGCGCACGAAGGCTGGGGGCCGGACACGGTGCTTCTGGAAAAGGCCGAGCTGACCTCGGGCAGCACCTGGCACGCGGCGGGTCAGATCACCCATTCGACATCGAGCTACTCGCTGGGCAAATGCGTCGATTACAACATCGGGCTTTACTCTGGGGGGCTTGAGGCCGAGACCGGGCAGGCGGTGACCTGGCACGGCTGCGGCTCGTTCCGGTTGGCCTATACCGAAGACGAGATGGATTGGCTGCGCCACACGCTGTCGGTCGCGCGTTCGCTTGGGTTCAACATCGAACTGGTCGGTCCCGAGCGGGTGGCGGAGCTTCACCCGTTCTACAATCTCGAAGGCGCTCTCGGCGCGCTCCACACCCCCGACGACGGGCATGTCGATCCCACCAACGTGACCATGGCAATGGCCGCTGGCGCGCGGGCCAAGGGCGCGCGCATCATCCGCCGTTGTCGCGCAACCAACATCACCCAAAACGCAAATGGCGAATGGGTGGTCGAGACCGAGCAGGGCACCATCACCTGCGAACACGTGGTCAACGCGGGTGGCACCTATGCGCGTCAGATGGGCGAATGGTCTGGCCTGCAACTGCCGATGACCTCGATGACGCACCACTACTTCGTGACGGATGAAGTTCCGGAGTTCCAGAACCTCGACCGCGAACTGCCGGTGATCCGCGATGACCGCAAGGTGTCGGGTTATATCCGCATGGAGCAAAAGAAGGGCCTGATCGGCATCTATGAGAAGGCCAACCCCAACACCGTTTGGGAAGACCACTGCCCGTGGGAAGCCGAGAACGAACTGTTCGAGGCCGATTACGACCGGGTCATGCCGTGGCTGGAAGAGAGCCTGAACCGCATGCCCATCTTTGCCGAGCTTGGGATCACGCGCGATGTGCACGGCGCCATCAGTCACCCGCCCGACGGCAACCCGCTGATCGGCCCGGCCCCCGGCGTGCGCAACTACTGGTGCTGCTGTGGCACGCAGATCGGCATCGGCTGGGGGCCGGGGCTGACGCGGGAACTGGCGCGCTGGATGGTGCATGGCGCGGCCGATATCTCGATGCGCGACTATGATCCGCGCCGCTTTGGCAGTTACGCGAGGAAAGAGTGGCAAGTCATTAAGGCAAAAGAAGATTACTGCCTGCGCCACGAGATCCCGTTCCCGCATTTCAATCGTCTCGCGGGGCGGCCCATCAAGCCGTCGCCGTTGTATGAACCGCTGAAGGAGAAGGGCGCAGTATACGAAGAGGTCTACGGCTTCGAGCGCCCGCGCTGGTTCGCCAAGGGCGGTGTTGCGCAGGAGGATCACTATAGCTTCCGCCGCACCGTTGTGGATGAACTCGTTGCGCAGGAAGTGCGGACGGTCCGCGAACGGGTCGGCATCATGGACGTCACCGCATTTACCAAAGTGATGGTCGAAGGGCCGGACGCCTATGCGCTGCTTGACAGGCTCACGGCGAACCGCATGCCGCAGAAAGTAGGCTCGATCACGCTGACCCACATGTTGAACCACGCGGGCCGGATCGAGCTGGAAACCACCATCGTGCGGATGGCCGGGGATCGCTTCTACCTTGTCTGTGCGGCCTTCTTCGAGCAGCGCTTGCTCGATCATCTGGCCGCGCAGCGGACCGACGAGGATGTCACGGTCACCGCGCTTTCCGAAAGCTGGGGCGCGCTGGCCTTGAACGGGCCGTTCTCTCGCGAGGTGCTGCGTGCCTGCACGACCGCACCGCTGGACAACGCCGCTTTTCGCTGGCTGTCGGGGCAGGAGATCACGGTCGCGGGCCACAAGATCTGGGCGCTTCGGATGTCTTATGCCGGAGAGCTTGGCTGGGAATTCCACATGCCGGCCTGTGCCATGCTGGATGTCTACACCGCCCTCTGGGCGGCGGGCGAGTCGCATGGCATCGTCGACTACGGCAGTTTCGCGATGAATGTCATGCGGATGGAGAAGGGCTTCAAGGGCGCGGGCGAGTTGACCAACGAGGTCACGCTGGCCGAGGCGGATGTGCTGCGCTTTGCGCGGACCGACAAGGACTATCTCGGCAAGGACAAGACGCTGAACGCCAACCTGCGCTGGATCTGCGCCTATCTTGAGATCGAGCCCGATGGCGAGATCGACGGCCACGGTGGTGAGGCGGTGCTCTGGGACGGGGCCGTGGTCGGGTCGACCGCGTCAGTCGTCTATGCGCCAACGGTCGGAAAGGTCCTCGCCTTCGCCTATATCGCACCGTCGGCTGCCGGGGCTGGCACGGAACTCCAGGTAGTCATCCACGGTCAGCCGCGTGCTGCGCGCGTGTTGGGTGACCCAGCCTATGATCCGCAAAGCCTTCTGCCGCGTGTTGACGTCGTGCACGAGGCGGCGGAGTGAACGCGTCGTACCCTGACCCATGAAGATCACCCGCATCCGTCTTTACAAGACACCTCTGCCTTACGTCGGCGGAGCCTATGTCTGGGGTGCGGGGAACGCGATTGAAACGGCCATCGCCAGCGTGATGGTCATCGACACCGATGCGGGCCTGCAGGGGTGCGGGGAGTTCACGCCGTGCGGTGAGAACTACATGGTCGCGCATTCCGAAGGGGTTGAGGCGCTGGCCCGGCTCGTGGCGCCAAAGCTGCTAGGGGAGGACCCGCGTCAGGTCGCCCGCGTCGAAGCGATCATGGATCACGCCGTGCAGGGTCACGGCTATGCGAAGGCTCCGTTCGATGCCGCTTGTTGGGACATTCTGGGCAAGGCATGCGATCAGCCGGTCTGGATGCTCCTCGGCGGCAAGTTGACCGACGGCGCGCCGATGTATCGGGTTGCCCCACAAAAGGCGACGGATGAGACGCTGGCCGAGATGCAGCGCTATCGCGATGAAGGCTATCGGCAGTTTCAGATCAAGGTCGGCGGCGACTGGCAAACGGACATCGACCGCATCCGGCAGGGGGTGGCGTTGCTGCAATCCGGCGAAAAAGCGATGGCCGACGCCAATCAGGGCTGGCGCGCCGACAATGCGATCCGGGTGGCGCGGGCGACGCGCGATCTCGACTACATCCTCGAACAGCCCTGCCGGACCTATGACGAGTGTCAATGGGTGCGCCGCGTGGCCGAGCAGCCGATGAAGCTGGACGAATGCCTCACCGGTCTCGACGTCGCACAGCGCATCGTTGCGGATCAGGGGGCGGAGATTTGTTGTCTGAAGCTCTCCAACCTCGGGGGGCTCTCCAAGGCGCGTCGGGTGCGGGACTTCCTCGTCGAGAATCGCATGCCTGTGGTGTGTGAAGATACATGGGGCGGTGAGATCACGACGTCCGTTGTCGCCCATTTCGCGGCGTCCACACCGTCCGAGTATCTTCAGAACACCACCGATCTGATGAACTACAACACCCGTTCGACCGGCATTGGCGGAGCGGTCGCACGTGAAGGCAAGCTCTTTGCGCCTGACGACCCCGGCTTGGGTGTCACAGCCGATTTCGAAAGCCTCGGCGACCCGGTTGCGGAGTATGCCGCATGAGGATCACGCGCATCACCGTCTATCAGGTCGATCTGCCGCTCGAGCATCCCTATTGGCTGAACGCAGGCCGGCTGAAGTTCGAGGTTCTCGACGCGACGCTGGTCAAAATCGACACGGATGAGGGGATCGTCGGTTGGGGTGAGGGGACGCCGTGGGGCCACACTTACGTCCCCGCCCATGGTCCGGGCATTCGCGCGGGGATTGAGACGATGGCGCCTTTCGTCCTCGGCCTTGACCCGCGCCGGGTGCTGGATGTCGAGCGTGCGATGGACCTCGCACTGCCCGGCCATCTTTATGCCAAGGCCCCGATCGACATGGCGTGCTGGGACATTGCGGGTCAGGCAGCAGGCTTGCCCATTGCCGATCTGATGGGCGGCGGGTCGCGGACGCCGCGCCCGATTGCGTCGTCTGTTGGGGCCAAGACGGTGGAGGAAACGCGCGAGGTGATCGAGCGGTACAGGGCGCGCGGCTATGTGGCCCATTCGGTCAAGATCGGCGGCGACGTGGATCGCGACATTGCCCGTATCCGCGATGTCGAGGACATGCGGCTCGACGGTGAGATCGTGCTCTACGATGTCAACCGGGGCTGGTCGCGGGCGCAGGCGTTGCAAGTCATGCGCGCCACCGAAGACCTGAACGTCACGTTTGAACAACCCTGCGAAACGCTGGACGACATCGCGGCCATTCGCCCGCTGCACGCGGCCCCCGTCAGCGTCGATGAGACGCTGGTCACCTTGCAGGATGCGGCCCGGATCGCCCGCGACGGTCTGGCCGAGGTGTTCGGGATCAAGCTGAACCGGGTCGGCGGACTGACCAAGGCGGCCCGGATGCGGGATATCGCGCTGGCGCATGGCATCGACATGTTCGTCATGGCCACCGGCGGCAGCGTGCTGGCCGATACCGAGGCGCTCCATCTGGCGGCGACCGTGCCTGACCATGCCTGCCGCGCTGTCTGGGCGTGCCAGGACATGATCACCGTCGACATCGCCGGTGGGCGCGGTCCGCGCAAC
This sequence comes from Pseudomonadota bacterium, assembly GCA_039193985.1. Lineage (GTDB taxonomy): Bacteria > Pseudomonadota > Alphaproteobacteria > Rhodobacterales > Rhodobacteraceae > JAJDOD01. Next base: position 19,109 of record JBCCWG010000039.1, on the reverse strand, counting down.
GAGGCCGGGCACCTGCGCCTGCCCGAAGCACCGGGGTTGGGCGTGCATCCGGATGAGGAGATGCTCGGCGACCCCTCTGCCACCTACGAGGTCCAGTCATGAACCAGATGAAAAGCCCGGCCCTGTCCATCGCGGCGCACACGCGGATCACCGATATCCGGCTCTGGCACGTGCCGCTCACCAGCCACGCGACCTATTACATGGCGGGCGGCAAGACCTGCGCGACCGTCGAAACGGTGGTCATTGCGGTGGGGACCGATGCGGGCATCACCGGCTGGGGCGAGGTCTGCCCGATCCCGCACTATTTGCCCGCCTATGCGCGGGGTGTCGGTCCGGCGTTGCAGGAATTGGCCACGGTCATCCTCGGTGCTGACCCGGTGGGTGTCGAGGCTCTCATGGCGCGCGCCGACGCGCATCTGCCGGGCCATGTCTATGCCAAGTCCGCGCTGGACATCGCACTTTGGGACATCACAGGTCAGGTCGCCGGATTGCCGCTGCACGCGCTCTTGGGTGGGCAGCGGCAGAAGGACCTGCCGCTCTATCACTCAATCACCTCGGTCGCGCCGGATGACATGGCCGACATGGCGCGAGAGGCGCAGGCTCAGGGGATCACGCAGTTTCAGGCCAAGCTGGGCGCATCGGGCGATTGGCACGTGGATGTGGAGCGGCTGGCGAAGGTACGCGAAGCGGTTGGGCCGGGCCCGCTGGTTTATGGCGACTGGAACTGTGGGTCCACTTCGCTCGACGCGATCCGCGTGGGGCGGGCGGCGGCCGCGTTCGACGTGATGCTTGAGCAACCTTGCGCGACGCTGGCCGACTGCGCGCGTGTTCAATCGGCGACGAGCTTGCCGATGAAGCTCGACGAATTGGCGCATGACGCGGCGACCCTGTTGGAAGCGCATCGTTTGGGCATCATGGATGCTGTCGCGCTGAAGCTCTCGAAATTCGGCGGGCTCTCGGCGCTCCGCCGTGCGCGCGACCTTTGCCTGCATCTCGGCGCGAAGATGTGCATCGAGGATACCTGGGGCAGTGATATCGCCACGGCAGCCGCGCTCCATTTGGGGGCCGCGACCGATCCGCGTTACGTTCTGAATGTCTGCGATCTCTCGGGCTATGTCGCCCCGCGGCTTGCGCCCGAGGCACCGGTCCGCGATCAAGGCCGCATCGCACCCCCGGAGGGTCCCGGCCTTGGCATCACCGTGGACGCCGAGGCACTCGGCAAACCTGACCTGATACTGGATTGACGCCATGAACCGCATTTACAGCCAAGCCGATTGGATCGACCGCGCGCGGGAGGTGCTGCCCGCCGCCGGGTTCGGCAATTTCGACAGCTCCATTGTCATCGCGCGGGGGCAGGGGAGCCGGGTCTGGGACGTGGATGGGCGTGAATATGTCGACTACCTCATCGGCTCGGGGCCGATGCTTTTGGGGCATGGCCATCCGGAGATCATGGAGGCGGTTCTGGAGCAACTGCCCAAAGGCATGACGTTTTTCGCCAACAACGCCCAAGGCATCGAACTGGCCGAGGCCATCGTCGATGCGGTGCCGTGCTGTGAGCAGGTGCGTTTCGTCACCTCGGGCGGTGAGGCCGACATGTACGCCATCCGGCTGGCGCGCGCCTTTACCGGCAAGCCGAAGATCCTCAAATTCGAGGGCGGCTATCACGGGATGAGCGCCGAGGCGCAGATGAGCCTTGCGCCGGAAAGACAGGTCAACTTCCCCATGCCCGTACCCGACAGCGCGGGAATTCCGCAGGGTGTTGCCGATGAGATGCTGATCGCGCCGTTCAACGACCTCGACGCGGTGGCGTCACTGCTTGATGAGCATCAGGACATCGCCGCCATCATTGCCGAGCCCTTGCAACGCATCATCCCGGCGCGTCCCGGGTTTCTCGAAGGGTTGCGCGAGCTTTGCGACAAACACGGTGTGCTGCTGATCTTCGATGAGATCGTGACCGGTTTCCGCCTCGCCTATGGCGGCGCGCAGGAGCGTTACGGTGTGACGCCCGACATCTGCACGCTGGGCAAGATCATCGGAGGCGGCTTTCCGTTGGCTGCGTTGGGCGCAAGCGCCGAGATCATGGCGCATTTCGACAAGGGCGCTGTCGGGGCTGAAGAATGGCTGATGCAGCTTGGCACGCTCTCGGGCAATCCGGTGGCCTCGGTCGCAGGCCTGAAAACCATGGAGGTGCTGCGCCGCCCCGGTCAGTATGACCGGCTTCGGGAGTTGGGGCAGAAACTGATGGACATGCAGTCCGATGCCCTGACAGCAGCTGGCATCGCGCATCGCATCTGCGGCGACCCGACGCTGTTCGACATCTATTTCACCGACGCCGACCCGGTCGACTATCGCAGCGCCCGGCACATTGACCCGAAGATGAACGAGGTCTGGAATGCCGCGTTGCGCGCAGGCGGCGTCTTCAAGTCGGCGGGCAAACTCTATCCGTCTCTCGCGTTAACGGACGAGGATTTGGACCTGACCCGCGTGGCAGTCACGCGTGCGGCAAACGCAGTGGCCCGGCACTTGGCGGACGAGGGTTAGGGGAAAAACGATCGTTCGCCCCGTTTGGACCGGATCATGCTCGAACACGCTGGCGGCATCGAGAGGAGCGCCTCGGCGCAAGACCGGCGGCATGGTTGTTTGTGCGTTGGCCCATGTTGAACGCCTGTGCGCCACCGCATAGAGTTGGCACATGCATAAGTCGACCTGCCATACTACTGGAATCCCCGGGCTTGAGGCCGTGACGATCCTTTCGGACCGGACGTTTCCGCGCCATACCCACGATGAGTTTGGCTTTGGTCCGATCGTGCAAGGTGGGCAGGAAAGCTGGAGCGGGCGTGGCTCGGTCGAAGCAAGCTTTGGGGATGTCATTGCGGTCAATCCGGGCGAAGTTCATGACGGCGTCGGTTATCCGGGGCGCCCCCGGCTCTGGCATGTCGTCTACCTGACGCCGGATCTGATCGCGAGACTTACCGATTTCGATGTGAACCGGGTTGAGTTCAAACCGGTCTTCGGCCGATCAGAGCTCAACACGGTGATGACCGATGCGATCCGGGCGGTGATGTCGGAGACGCCGGATGTGGCCGAGATCGAGGAAGCCTTGGTCCACGTCATCGGCTTGCTGCGGAGCGAGGCCGGCACACCAGCACGCAGGGCGCAGAGGCACTCTTACCCGGTGCGCCAGGTTCTCGCGCGGATCCATGATGAGGCGAGCGAGCCGTTGTCACTGGCGTCTCTCGCCGAGACGGCCGGGTTGAGCCGCTTTCAGACACTGCGTCTCTTCAAGGCCGAGGTGGGCGCGACGCCGCATGCCTATCTGACGCAGCAGCGGGTCAAACTAGCCAAAGCGCTTGTGTCGGCGGGCGCGTCTCTGGCCGATGCGGCTGTGGCTGCCGGATTTGCCGACCAAAGCCATATGACGCGCGCCTATGGGCGGCAGTACGGCGTGTCGCCCGGCGCTTATGTTCGGGCGCGCGCCGCTTGAGCTCAGCCTTGATCGGGTGATGCCGGGAGTCCACTGATCGATTTGACCTCCTGAAAGCTGCGGATACCCCATAGCCCGCCTTCACGGCCATGGCCCGACGTTTTCTGGCCGCCAAAGGGTGCACCTTGCGCACGACTGGTGCCATTGATCTGCACCATCCCCGCGCGCAGTTTACTTGCGACACGGTCGGCCCGCGCCGGATCAGCGGTCTGGATATAGGCGGCAAGCCCATAGCGCGTGGCGTTCGCCAGTTGGATGGCGTGATCCTCGTCTTCGAACGCTGTCATGGTCAGGACCGGGCCGAAAATCTCATCTTGGAACAGTGTGTTGTCCGGCGAGACATCGGCAAACACCGTGGGCCTGACGTAATAACCCTGGTGCAGATGTGACGGACGGTCAGGACCACCTGCAGCAAGGCGTGCGCCGCTGCCAAGCCCGGCTTCGATGAAGCCCCGGACCCGGTCGAACTGCGCGCGATTGACCAGCGGTCCGATATGCGGCCCCGGATCGAATGGGCGACCCACCTGTGTTTTGCCCGCGATGTCGGCTGCAAAGGCGACCGCGTCGTCATAGATCGGGCGCGCGACCAGCATGCGCGAGGCTGCGTTGCAGGACTGGCCGGCGTTGCGGAAGCAATGCGCGAGACCTTGTCGAACTGCCGTTTCAAGATCGCAGTCTTCAAAGAGCAGGTTGGGCGATTTACCCCCAAGCTCCATAGCCGTTCGCGCAAAGCGGGCCGAGGCGGACTGCATCACCTGCTGGCCGCCCCGGGTCGACCCGGTGAATGAAACCATGTCGATGCCGGGGTGTGCCACGAGTTGCGCACCGGTTTCAGGATCGCCGATTAGCAGGTTGAACACGCCGCGCGGAACACCGGCCTCGGCAACAATCTCGGTGAATGCCATCGCACTCCGGGTCGCGTATTCGGACGGTTTCAGCACCATTGCACAGCCCGCTGCGAGGGCTGCGCCAACCTTCAACACCACCTGATTGAGCGGCCAGTTCCAGGGTGTGATCAGACCCGCAACACCGACCGCTTCATAGCGGACGCGGTGCGCGGGGTCACCGCCCGTGCAGGTTTCGTTCGTCATATCCGACAATGCTTCGTGCGTTGCCATCAGGTGCTGTATGGCCGCTTGGACCTGGGCCGCGCTCGCAAAGTCGATGGGCGCACCGATTTCCGCGCTGATGATCCCGGCAAGCTGATCCGATCGCTTCTCGACAAGCTCTGTGATCCGGGTCAGCAGGGCGAGACGGTCGCCAATCGGTGAGACCGCCCAATCTGACTGCGCGCGGACGGCGGATTGGACAGCGGCATCCACGACGCTTTCGCGCGGACAGAAGATCGACCCCACCGTTTTCTCGGTATCCGGATCGATCAGGGGCCGGTGCCGGTGGCCGTCAAAGCTCAGCCACTTCCCGTTGATGAAAGCGGTCGACAACGTGAACGCGCCGTCGTCCGGGAGGGTTGGTGTATCTGGATTTGCTTTCATATCGCACGTCATCGGCTTCTGGTCGTCTGGCCACAGCTAGCCTGTGCGTCCGGTGCCGCGGAAGAACCAGCATGTGCGGTTTCTGGCAGACCACATGCCGGCCTTGCGTCGTTTTGGCCCGCAGAAACAAGCGCAAAGTGGTTCTATCATGATTCTGGAAAGTGCACAAATGATAGAGCCAGATGAAATCTCTATGGCGATCTGAACATGGCAAATACCCTTGAAGTTACAGAGCGTTCGCGTCTGCGCCGATACCACGGGCGCGGGCGGTTCGACCGAGAAACGATCTACAGCATTCTGGATGCGCAACCGCTCTGCAGCGTCGGTTACACCATCGATGGTGCACCGTTCGTGACCCCGACGATGCAATGGCGCGACGGCGATTACGTGTACTGGCACGGATCGTCGGCAAGCCGCGCGCTGCGCAAGTCTCGCGGTACGCAAGTGTGCCTGTCGGTTGCCATTCTCGATGGATATGTCCTCGCACGGTCGGGCATGCACCATTCGGTCAATTCAAGGTCGGTCACGCTGTTTGGAACCGCCGAGCAAGTCACGGAGCCTGAGGCGAAGCTTGCGGCCCTGAAGACCTTTGTGAACGGGCTTTTCCCCGGGCGCTATGAAACCCTGCGGCCCGATACGGCGCAGGACCTCAAGGCGACCACAGTTCTGGCGATGCAGATCGAGGAGGGCAGCGCGAAGCTGCGCAGTGGTGGGCCCGTGGATGAAGAGGCCGACTATGATCTGCCAATCTGGGCCGGTGTGTTGCCGGTCCGCACTAAGATTGGCGCGCCCGAACCTGATCCGCGCAATTGCGAAGGCGTTCCTGTCCCCGAACATGTAAGCAGTTTTGCGTTTGGCAAGCGGGCTTTGTAGCGTTGGTCGAGGCGTGCGGGCTTACTCGTTCAAAGCGTTGGCAATCGCCGCGGCCAGGCGCGCTGACGTCTCGGGGTTTGCGCGCGCAAACCCCATGATCAGCCCCCGCTCGGCGCTGTCGATGCAAAGGCGCGAGAGCGGCAACAGGTGAAATCCGCGCGCCCAAAGATGTTGTTGCACGCGCACGTCATCCGCGTCGCCAGGCAACCGCAGCATCACTTGCAGACCGCCATCCGGTTGAGAAATCTCGATGTGGTTGCCAAGGCGATGTCGCAAGGCTTCGGTGACGCAGATCATCCGCTCCTGATAGGTGCGGGCCGCGGTTCTGCGATGCCGTGCGAACCGACCGGACCTGATGAACTCGGCCATAGCGGCCTGCACATGCGTGTTCACACCAAGGCCGAGGGTGCGGTGCGCCCGCTCGACGGGCTCGATCAAGGCCGGGGGCACGATCAACCACCCAAGCCGCATGGCCGGCATCAGGCTTTTCGACAGGGTGCCGATAAGCGCAACAGATGCGGCCTTGTCGAGGGAAAACACCGGCGGCACATCCGCCCCTTTCCAGACGAAGTCGCCATCATAGTCATACTCGATCACCATGGCCTTGCTTGCAGACGCATAGGCCAGCACGTCAAGCCGCCGCGCCAGTTTCATGCGCGTGCCCGTCGGATATTGAGTGGACGGCGTGACATAGATCATCTTCGCATCGTCCGACGGGGCGACGCCGCGCAGGTTTTGCGGCAATGCCCGTGGTTGCAGTCCCTTGGCTTCGAAAAGGGCCTTGCCGCCAGCATAACAGGGGTCCTCCATCAAGACTTGGTCGCCGGGGTCACTCAGCAGGTCGGTCATCAGCGCCATCGCGCTTTGCGTGCAGGGCAGAACGAAAAGCTGCTCGGGCGACACAGACACCCCACGGCTTTTCTTCAGGTGCAGGGCAAGCGCTTCGCGCAGCAGGGGGAGGCCGCGAAACTCTTCGTACATATCGACGCCGCTTCGGTTGCGCCGCGCCACGCGCCGCAGACAGATCGCCCAATCGTCGCGCGGAAACAGGCCGGGGTCGGGAAGACCTGGGGCAAAGGCATCGACCTTGCCGATGGTGTAGCCCGCGCGGTAATCGCCGCTGAGACCGCGTCCCCGCTGGGACAGCGTGATTGGAGCCTGCTGCGTTTGTCGCGGCTTCAAGTCGGGCAGGGCGCAGATGCGTGGTCGCGCGCCGCGCCGGGTTTCGATGACACCTTCGGCCTGCAGCCCCTCATAGGCTTCGATCACCGAGTTGCGTGACATGGCGAGGGCACCGGCAGCTTTGCGGGTAGATGGCAGTTCATCCTGCGGTTTCAAGACAAGCTCAGTCACGCCCCGCCGTATCGCCAGACGGAGCGCGGTTGCCTTCCCGGCGGACGGCGGAGCGTATTTCTCCATGAGGGCGGCAATTTCAAGTGGTTCTATCATGCATCAAGCTTTATGCATACTCTTAGAGCCAGTAAAGCGGTGTCACACGTTTGGGACAAGACGAAACGGACCGTTAACTTGCGATGATCTCCGACCCGTGCCGATTTGCAGGGCAGGTTGCAAAACCACGCAGCATTTTCGGGCATGGTGACGGGATTGGGTGGCTTTTTGTCTCGTCCCGCCGGTGCATGGCCGCCAAGTCTCTGATCGACTGCACCTCAACGTAGCCAACACGAGGGGAGTGCACCTTGGTCGATTTCGATGATGCCAGGTTTGCCGTGATTGCCGACATTCACGGGAATGCCGATGCGCTTTTGGCGGTGCTCGATGACATCGAGACGCAAAGCATACACTCCGTGATCAACCTGGGTGATCATGTCAGCGGCCCGCTGGCGCCCCGGGAATGCGCCGATATTCTGATGGCGCTGAACCATCCTTCGATCAAGGGGAACCACGACCGTTGGGTGGTCGAGACCGCGCCGGATCAGATGAGCTCGATTGACAGGCTGGCGCGCGACGATCTCGACGCGCCGCAACTGGAGTGGTTACGCGCCATGCCCGCGTCGTTGCAGGTCACACCGGATGTCTTCGCCTGTCACGGCACCCCTGCGTCCGATAATGCGTATTGGCTGGAAAATGTCACCGCTACGGGCGGTGTTGCACTCCGCCCTCAAGCCGAGATTGCAACCATTGCAAAAGGCATTTCCGCGCAGCTTTTCCTCTGCGGGCACAGTCACATCCCGCGGCGCATCGACCTTTCCGAAGGCAGGATTGTTCTGAACCCGGGCAGCGTAGGGTGCCCTGCCTACCGTGATGACGAACCCGTGGCCCATATCGTCGAGACTGGGACGGCAGCGGCGTGTTATGCGGTGGTGGAGCGCAGGCGGGACGGTTGGCTCAGCAGCTTCCGGCATGTGCCTTACGACGGTCGCCGCATGCTGGCGCGCGCGGCCGAGACCGGGCACGCGGCATGGATGCCGCGACTGGCCACCGGTTGGCTGACGTGACCGCTGCGGAGGAGGTCTCCATGGCACAGCGGTTTGGTTGCTCTTCGCTTTGGGCGTGCCGATCGGTTCTGTCCTATCCGCGCCTACTCAAGCGTTGACTTATCCGGTTTGGCTCGCGCATTCCCTCGGTGTCGGAGCTCGCGCCTTATGCGGCGGCGTACGCACGATAGGCGGCCCGACCTTTGACCCAGGTGCCACGGATTGCCGGCGTCGCGTTCTCGGGCCAGTCGACGAGGACAAGGTCGGCGCGCTTGCCGACCGCGATCTCGCCCCGGTCGCCCAGCTTCATCGCCTTGGCAGGTCCCGCACTTACGAGCGACCAGAGCCTCAGGCGGTCGGCCCGCTTTTCACAGTCGAGGCGATGCACGGCGGCGAGCATGGCCGGGTAGAAGTAATCCGAGGCCAGAACGTCGCAGTATCCATCTTCCACCATGTCGGCTGCACTGAGCGACCCGATATGGCTGCCGCCGCGGACCGCGTTGGGCGAACCGAAGATGATCGTGTCGCCCGCATCCTTTGCCGCTTGCGTCGGCCCCATGGTCATCGGGAACTCGGCAACGGACGCTCCCAGGTCGCGGAAAAACGCCCGTGTCTCGGCCTGCGTGTCGTCGTGGCTGAGCATCGGCGCGCCCTTGGCCCGCGCCCGGGCCGCCACATCCGCGATCTTGCCTGGCACCTCAGGGCGCCTTTGCCACACTTCATGGACCAGCGTCTTGAACGCGCCATAGTCCAGCCCAGACCGTTCTGCATGTTTGCGGTGGCGCTTCTCGAACAGGTCATCGTCGCCAAGGTCCATCAGCGCATAGTCGGGGTTGTGCTCGAAAAGCCGGTCCTGAATGCCGGTCTCGCGGCTCCTCATCGACATCGACAGGTGATCGTTGAAGGCCAGCGAAGGCGTCAGGTCCCAATCCATTGCCCAGTCGAGTGTGTCGACCGCCTCGGTCGCGAACGTCTCCCAGCGCAGTTGCACCCGGTTTTCGACGGTCAGACGCGGGGCCAGACGGCGGATCGCTTCGATCATCTCGCGTCCGCGTTCGACACTGCGCAGGCCCGGTTCGAACCCCAGTGTGATCGAGTGATAGGTGGTCGCGATCCCGTTCGCCGCAAGCTGCCGGTCGGTTTCCAACACAGCGGTTTCAATCGGGAAAAACACGCCTGGGCGCGGCATCACCTGCCGCTCGAACGCATCGCCATGCACATCGATCAGGGCGGGTGCGAGGATCTGCCCGCGCGCATCGACCGCCTCTCCCTCGACCGGTCCGCCGATTCCCGCGATCTGACCATCGGCCACCGTCACGGTCGTCTCAACGATGTCGTCCGGCAGTAAGACGGTCGCGCCAACAAATGTCTGGGTCTTCATTGTCTTCAGGCTCTTTCGAGTATCAGGTGCCAGTGGCCGTCGTGTTTCGGGTCGATCAGTTCGTCTTCGAGAAGCAAAACCTCGAAGCCCTGAAAGAGCCGGACGATATCTGAAGCACGACAAAAGTGATGCGGATGACGCTTATCACCTTCGTCATCGTCGAACACCCATGTATTGCGCGATATCTCGCGTCCGCCAGGAAGCTCTGCTTGCGTCATCGCCAGGCCGCGATGGGTCAGCATTGTGCCCTGATAAGTCCCCCCGTGGCGCAGGACGCGGCGGATTTCGCCGATTGTCTTCGAGATGATGTCTTCATCCGCGTGGTAGATGACGTTGAACGATAGAACGTGGTCGAATGACCCGTCGGCAAAAGGCAGTGAATCCATACCAGCCAGATGGGTTTGGACGCTGAGATCTGCGACCCCGGCAGTTTTTTGAAGTTCGTCCAGGCCTTCTTGCGCGGCGTCAAGCGCGTCGACTTGGTGCCCCGCAGCAGCATACATCAAGGCGTGGCGGCCGACGCCGCATCCCAAGTCCAGCACACGACTGTTGGGGGATAATTGCTGGGCGAAATGCGCAATCCGCTCATCCGGTGTCTCCCACTTGGCGCGTTTCGCCTGATCGGCCCAGGTGTCTGCCCAAAATTCATGCGCGGTATCTGTCTTCATCGCTGCTCTCCGATGATCTTGTTGCGGGCCCAGCCGCTCAGTTGTTCGATGGTGATGACCACGACGGCGATCATCAGGATGACGGTCATCGCGGTCGGATAGTCGAAAAGGTCAAACCCCACTTTCAGCTCGATACCGATCCCGCCCGCGCCGACAAGGCCGAGGATGGTCGAGGACCGCACCGCTTTCTCCAACGCGAAAAGCGAAGTGGAAATGAAGGCAGGCGTTGCCGCCGGGATCGTCGCGCAGGCGACCACGTCGATCTTGCGGGCGCCCGTCGCCGTCAGGCTCTCGGCAGGCCCCTTGTCGGCGGCCTCCATATCGTCGGCGAAAAAGCGGCCGCAGAAGCCAATCGTGTCGACCATGATCGCCAGCATGCCCGCGAACGGGCCGAGGCCCACGGCAACAACGAAAACCAGCGCCCAGGCGATGTCGGGCACCGCACGGATGAAGCCGAGGAGGTTGCGGGTGATCTGATTGACCCAACGCCCCGCAATCAAACCGCGTGCGGCAAGAAGGGCGACGGGAATGGAAAGCACAACGCCCAGCACTGCGCCTGCCAGCGCGATCTGCAGCGTCTCGACCATCTTCCAACCAAGCCGGGTGAGGGTTTGCGGCTCGACATTCGGGGGGAAGGCGCGGGCGAGGAAATCGGCGAATCGCGGCGGCGAGGTGACCATCTTGTCGATGGAAAAGCCCGCGCCTGCAAAGCACCAGAGGATGATCGTGATCCCCGCGGCATAGCCAAGGAAGGACAGCGCCGAAGGGCGCTCCAAACGGGTAGGAAGGGCGGCGTCGGTCATCGGAAGCGCTTCCGCGCCCCGGGCTTGACCCGGGGCCTCTGGTCCGGCGCACAAGGCCCCGGGTCAAGTCCGGGGCAGCGCATTACAAACCGCTCAGTCATACAAGCCTCGCAAATCTGATCGGCTGAGCGAGGCGGCAGTCGCATCCAACTTCAAACCGCCATCGGCCAGCCCCAACACCCGGTCGCCGTATCTCAACGCATGGTCGATGTGATGCGAGATGAAGACCACGGTCACTTTTTGCGCGCGCGCCAGACCGAAGAACAGCTCCATCACCTCTTCCCCCGCCGCCGGGTCGAGCGACGCGCAGGGCTCATCCGCTATCAACACTTCGGGCCTGCCAACGATGGCGCGTGCGATGGCCACCCGTTGCGACTGGCCACCCGAAAGCCGGTCAGCGCGGCGAAGTGCGAGATCGGCAAGCCCGACCTTTTCCAGTGCCTCCATGGCGGCCTCGCGCGAGGCGGTGGGCGCGAACATATGCGTCCAATGGCGGACACCCGGCTGTTGGCCGAGCAGTCCCTGAACCACGTTGGACAGCACGCTGAGACGGGGCACGAGGTTGTGCTTCTGGCTGACCAGCCCCATGCGGGCGCGGATGGCGCGCATTTCGCCGTCGGAGGCGTTGCTGACGTTCTGGTTCAGAACCGTGACAGTCCCGGACGACACCGGGATCAACCCCATTATACAGCGCAGCAACGTCGACTTGCCTGTGCCATTGGCGCCCACGATGGCAACAGCTTCGGACCTTGCCAGTCGGAACGAGACGTTCTCGAAAACCGGCGTTTCCGCGAATTGTTTGGTGACGTTTTCGGCGGCGATATCGGCAGGCAAGACCGGCACGCGCTGCGCCCCGGTCGCTTTCGGTTCCGCGTGGGGCAGAACCGGCTCTTTGACCTTGAGATCGGTCACCTAGCTCATTCGCCGATGAAGTTGTCGAACTGCGGATAGCCTGCATTCGTGTACATCGAACGGACATAGTCATAGGCGCTGTCTTCGATTGCGACGAGGTCCATGCCGATATACTTGTCGTTCTCTTCATGCGCCGTGATGCCGGCGATGATCTGGTCCTTGTTCGCAAGGATCGCGTCGCGCACCTTCATTGCCGCGTCTTCCGGCACGTGAGCACCCACCATGATCATGTCATTCGGCAGATCGCCCGAGCGGCCGATCATCTTGAAGAAGCCATAGGGCAGGTCGGTTTCCTTGTTGCGTACGCCAAGCCAGCTGCCGGCGTTCGAACCGAGCGCATCGACGTCCCCGGCCTTCAGCGCCTCATGCGCGATGTTCCGGCTGGTGTGAATTTTCTCGATGTCGTTGATCGGGTCGACGCCGTGATCGGCCAGAACCTGCATCGGGCAGAGCATGTTCGAGGTCGATCCGATGTCGCCAAAGGCGATCTTCTTGCCCTTAAGGTCCTGCATCGTGTTGATGCCGCTGTCGGCGCGCGTGATGATCGCGCAGTGATAGTCCGGGCGTCCCAGCCCAACCAGCGGCGTGGCATCGGTCAGCTTGTTGATGACCACGTATTCCGCCGGACCGGAGACCACGAAATCCACCGTTTCGCCGCGCAATGCTTCGGCCGCGGCGGTGCGTGAGTTCACGGCATAGAACTCGAACGTTTCACCCGTGGCACTCTCCAGCGCTTCCTTGAACGGGCCCCATTCAAGTTGCAGCCGCTCCATGCCCTCTACATCCGTGACGGCCAGCCTCCAGGTTTCGGCAGCGGCGCTGAATGCAGAAACTGCTGCAATGGCTGCGCCCATTATGATCGACTTGAACTTCATGACATCCTCTCCGTTGGAAATTCATTCGGATGAATGCTTGGTTCTGTGTCCCCGGCTTAACGGTTGTATGAACCTTTGTTGAAGATGCGCGTTTGTTCGTCCGCGCGTCTCTCAGGTCTTCCCAACGAGACGCATGATGGTCTCGATGTTGAAGGCCAGCCGGGCGTCAAGCGCGTCTTGCGTCATGTAATCCCGTTCAAACAGGATCTCGCCCGAAAACCTGTTGGTCAGATAGTAGTACCCAATCGCTGCAATCGTGATGTTGAGCTGTCCGGCATCGATATCCGGGCGGAACAGACCGGCGCTGGCACCGCGGTCCAGAATTCTCTGGATCATCGACACATAGGTCCGGCTGGCATCGACAACATTTTGTGCGCTTCTGAGGTGCTTGCCCTTGTGCAGGTTCGCACTGTTGACCAGACGGATGAATTCGGGGTTCTCCAGGTAATACTCCCAGGTGAACTTGATCAGCGTCACCATGGCCTCATCCGGCGCAAGATCGTCCAGTCGCAACTCTTGCTCCGCCGTACGGATACCGAGATAGGCATCTTCCAGGACCGCGGCAAAGAGGTCCTCCTTATTGCCGAAATAGTGATAGATCATGCGCTTGTTGGCTTTGGCCTTGTCCGCGATCTCGTCCACGCGCGCGCCGCCGAGGCCAAGGCGCGCGAACTCGCCCTTTGCTGCGGCCAATATGCGTGCCTTGGTTGCGTCCGCGTCGCGTATGCGGGCTTTGGTCGCTTGCATGTCTTCATCCTGACCGGGTGTCGGTGCGCCCCCCGGGGGCGCAGCTCGAAGTTTGTATAGACGGACTATCGCTGTGTCGAGATGCGGGGTTGAGGAATGGGCCGAGGTGAAGTCCACTCAGGCGTGGGAAACGCAGGTTTTGGAACAGCTGAGATGAAAGAGGCAGGGTACGATTACGTCATCGTCGGCGGTGGGACCGCTGGCTGTGTCATGGCGAACCGGCTGAGCGAGGACAGCAGCGCGCGTGTTCTGCTTCTCGAAGCGGGTGGCAAGGACAACCACCCGTTCATCCACATGCCGGTCGGGTTTGCAAAGATGACGACAGGGCCGCTCACGTGGGGCTTCAAGACTGCACCACAACGCCGTGCAAACAATCGCGAAAGACCGTATGCGCAGGCCCGTGTCATCGGCGGCGGCTCGTCGATCAACGCGGAAGTGTTCACGCGCGGCCACCCCTCGGACTATGACCGGTGGGCGAAGGATGAAGGCTGCGCGGGCTGGGCGTTCAAGGACATCCAGCAGTATTTCCTTCGTTCGGAAGGCAACACGATGCTGTCGGGTGACTGGCATGGCACAGATGGACCGCTCGGGGTTTCCAACATCCCCGACCCACAGCCGATGACGCGCGCCTTCGTGCAGTCCTGTCAGGAGGCGGGCATTCCTTACAACCCTGACTTCAACGGCGCGACGCAGGCGGGGTCGGGCATCTATCAGACCACGACCAGGAACTATAGGCGATGCTCGGCGGCGGTCGGGTATCTGAAACCGGTGCGACATCGCCGGAACCTGACGGTTGAGACCGGCTGCATGGTCAAGCGTATCGAGTTTCAGGGCACGCGGGCGACCGGCGTTCGCTACTTCGACGGCAAGGAACAATGCCGCGCGCGGGCCGAGACCGAGGTGATCGTGACTTCGGGCGCGATCGGAACGCCGAAGATCATGATGCTGTCGGGCATCGGCCCGGCGGCGCATCTGAAGGAACACGGGATTGACGTGGTCGCCGACCTGCCGGGGGTGGGCGAGAACCTGAACGATCATTTCGGCATCGACATCGTGGCGGAACTCAAAAGGCATGACAGCCTCGACAAGTACAACAGGTGGTACAACGCGGCTTTGGCTGCGGTTGAATATTATGCCTTCAAATCCGGTCCGGTGACCTCGAACGTGGTGGAAGGCGGGGCGTTCTGGCACTCGGGTCTGGGCTCGGGCGACGTGCCCGATCTGCAGTTCCACTTCCTGGCCGGCGCGGGCGCCGAGGCCGGCGTGCCAAGCGTACCGCCGGGATCATCCGGCATCACGCTCAACTCCTATACCGCGCGCCCGAAATCCCGTGGCGCGGTGCGGCTTCGCTCGGGGGATCCGGCGGCTCTGCCGGTGATCGATCCAAACTTCCTTGCCGAGCCGGACGACCTGAAATGCTCGGTCGAAGGCGTGAAGAAGAGCATCGAGATCTTCCGCCAGCCGTCCTTGCAGAAATACGT
Source organism: Pseudomonadota bacterium (assembly GCA_039193985.1). Classification (GTDB taxonomy): domain Bacteria; phylum Pseudomonadota; class Alphaproteobacteria; order Rhodobacterales; family Rhodobacteraceae; genus JAJDOD01. The sequence goes on along the minus strand of JBCCWG010000039.1, from coordinate 3,957 downwards.
CAAAGCGATCCACTTCCCCGATGACAGCGTGAAAAGCCAGGAAGACCTTGAGAGCTATGCGCGCCAGTACGGCCGCACGTCGTACCACCCGACCGGTACGTGCAAGATGGGCGCCGATGAGTTGGCCGTGGTCGACCCGCAGTGCCGGGTCCGCGGGCTTGACGGCATCCGCATCTGCGACAGTTCGATCATGCCGAGCCTTGTGGGGTCGAACACCAACGCACCGACCGTGATGATCGCGGAAAAGGCGAGCGATCTCGTGCGCGGAAACCGCTAGACCGACGTGCTGTAGGTTGGGACGTCGGGTTTGAGCGCGAAACTGCGGATGCTGCGCTTTTCTTCAAGGTCAGTTATCGTCGGCGATCCGCTCAATAAAGGTCCGGATAGCCCGCCTCGCTTCCTCGGGTCTGTCCGCAACTACGCCGTGCCCACAATCCGCAAAGCGATGATAGGTCAATTGGCTCTCAGGCAGGTGGTCAGCGATAACGTCTGAAAACACAGGCGGCGTGATTGGGTCTTCCTCGCCGACCATCAGAAGCACAGGGCAAGCGATCCGATTCAGGTCATTCCGGAAGTCCATGCGTCCATGCTCGGCATATGGTCCGTTGAAATGGAGTGCTGTTTCGTTTCGCCACAAAACGCGGGAAAGCCATTCCAATGATGCAGATTCGACGCGTTGATAAAGTGGCACGCAACGATCTCGATAGAGCGCCCTCCCGTCTTCTGTCGGGTTTTCCCAGTACTCCTGTGCGATCTTGGCGATTTCCGCGCCGCCAAGCCGCTCAAATGCTTGGTAGACTTCCTGAAACTCAACCTTTGCCGCAGTAGAGATCAACACAAGCCCGGCCGCGTGATCGGGATGCCGGGTTGCATAGGCCAACGAAACGAAACCTCCAAAGGACGTCCCGATGACGATCGGACGCTCGATCCCCAGAGCGTCGCAGAGGCCATGCAGATCATCGCCCCATTGTGCAAGGTTCCATTGGTTGGGATCATCCCCGGAGCTACGCCCATTGCCGCGATGATCGTAGAAAACCACCTGCGCAATATCTGTGAGCTGACTAAAATAGGGTTTTGAAACGGTATGATCTGCGCCCGGTCCACCATGGACCATCACAACGGTAGGCTTCTTTCTAATGACGGCTCCGTCGGGTGTTAGTCCTTCGCCATCGATGTCGAAATAAATGCGTGTTCCGTTGACATATGTGTACATGCGTCCTCCGCTTGTCATGTGAGCACAACGCGTCGGGCTTAGCCATCTTATAGCATAAATGACTTTAGCGCAGTCGCAGCGAATGGTGCTCTGTCAGCACTTCAGTCATGTGGGCTCGGCTGCTCGCCCTAAAGTGCTTCCATACAGCGTTTGCGCCTTTCTCAGCTTCTGTACCGGTCGCATGTCGCGCGGTGCTCAAAAACCGGAACAGGGCACTTTGCCCTTGATTTGCCCTCCCTAAACCCCCATTTTCGCGGCGCCCGGAGACGCCGGGTGACAAACAAGGAGAGACCATGGCCAAGGAAGAATTGCTCGAATTCCCCGGTGTCGTGAAGGAACTCCTGCCGAATGCGACATTCCGGGTCGAGCTTGAGAACGGCCATGAGATCATCGCACATACGGCAGGCAAGATGCGCAAGAACCGCATCCGCGTCCTCGCAGGCGACAAAGTCCAGGTGGAAATGACCCCCTACGACCTGACAAAAGGTCGGATCAACTATCGCTTCAAGTGAGCGTGCCCCCGCGTCTGGTGCTGGGCTCGGCGAGCCCGCGCCGTTTGGAACTCTTGTCACAACTCGGCCTCGTGCCGGATGACATCCGACCCGCAGACATCGATGAAACCCCGCTGAAGGGCGAACTGCCGCGCCCCTATTGCAACCGCGTCACCCTTGAGAAAGCGCAGGCCGTGCCGCGTGAGACGGGTGAGGTCGTGCTGACCGCCGACACCACCGTTGCGGTCGGGCGCCGCATTCTGGGCAAGCCGGAAGACGCGGGGGAAGCTGAGGCCTTTCTTCGCCTCCTGTCCGGGCGGCGGCACCGTGTCATCACCAGCGTCGCTGTCGTGAGCGACGCGGGTGCACGGACGCGTGACGTGGTCACCCAAGTGCGGATGGCCCGCCTTTCGGACGCGGATATCGCAACCTACCTCGCGACCAACGACTGGCAGGGCAAGGCGGGAGCCTATGCAATACAAGGGCCAGCCGGAGCCTTCATTCCCTGGATTTCCGGGTCCTACACCGCCGTCATGGGCCTGCCGGTCCACGAAACGTGGCGGCTCCTCGCCGCCGCCGGCATCGGGGGGCCGTCGTGAAAGGGTCGCTCGCCGTTTTTGGCCAGATCAAGGGCCGTCAGGCCGCCGCGTGCGTGGTGGATGGCCGCCTTGATGACTTGCTGATCGAACCGCCCGAAAACCGCATTCGCCCGGGTGCCATCTATCGTGCCATGGCTGGGCGTCCGATGAAGGGTCAGGGGGGGATGATCCTCGACACCCCCGATGGCCCGCTGTTCCTGCGCCAGTCCAAGGGCATCAGCGCCGGCGACACCCTGCTGGTTCAGGTGTCCAGCTATGCCGAACCCGGCAAGGCCAGCCCGTGCACGCCGCGTCTGTTGTTCAAGAGCCGGTTTGCCATGGTCACGCCCGGGGCGGCTGGCAAGAACATCTCGAAAGCCGTCCGGGACGAAGAGCGCCGGGTTGAGCTGCGCGAACTGTTAGACCGGCTCGAGATGCCCGAGACCATGGGCATCGTGCTGCGCACCGCCTCAGAAGGGGCCGAAGACGCCGCGGTCGAAGACAACGCGCGCGCCATGCTTGAACTGGCGTGTGCGATCCTGGCCGAACCGCTGTCCGGCAGACCTGAGAAACTGCTCGACGGACTGTCACCCGTCGACCTCGCGCTGCAAGACTGGCCCATCCCCGATGCCACAGAAGAGGGCGCGGATGCGTTCGAACGCACGGGCACGGACGAGATGGTCGACGCGCTCCGCAGCCCGCGCGAGAACCTGCCGGGTGGGGCATATCTCTTTGTTGAGCCAACCCGCGCCCTTGTGTCGATCGACGTCAATACCGGTAGCGATACGTCACCATCGGCGGGCTTGAAGGCCAATATCGAAGCCATGCGCGCCTTGCCGCGGGCTCTGCGTTTGCGGGGCCTGGGCGGGCAGATCGTCGTCGACATGGCACCGCTCTCCAAGCGCGACCGCAAGCAGGTGGAAAGTGCTGCACGTGCGGCGTTTCGTGCCGATCCGATCGAAACCTCGCTGGTCGACTGGACACCGCTCGGACATCTTGAGATCTTGCGCAAACGCGAACGCCTGCCTTTGACCGAGTGTCTGCCATGACCTGCCCTGTGTGCGGAAAACCAACGGAAAAATCCTATCGCCCGTTCTGTTCAAGGCGCTGCGCCAATGTCGATCTGGGCCGGTGGCTGAACGGCAGCTACGCCATCCCGATCGAGGAGGAACCGGGCGATGAGCACACCGCAGACGCCCCGGAACGACCGCACTGATTTTTTGCCCCAGCCCACTGGACACCCCCCGGCGCGGACACTAGAACACACCGACCCGAGCGGGGCTCAAGCCCGCTCACCCGTGCCCGGGTAGCTCAGGGGTAGAGCAGTGGATTGAAAATCCTCGTGTCGGTGGTTCGATTCCGCCCCCGGGCACCATTTAACACTCTCATCGATGAACATAGACACTCAAAAACGTTGATTTTTCAGTGTGTTCGAGTGTATCGTATGAACATTGATGAACATGCCGAACCACCAATTCTCGCCTCATTGGGGGTATCGACAAGGGGTATTGCCCCGTCATAGGGAGTGAAGTACCCCCAAATGCCGCTAACCGACCTGAAGATACGTAAAGCCAAGCCCCGCCCGAAGCCATACAAAATGGCTGATGGTGGTGGGCTGTTTTTGCTGGTGAAGCCAGGCGGCGGAAAGTTGTGGCAGCAGAAATTTCGGTTTCTG
>JBCCWG010000038.1:0-25053 GCA_039193985.1 Pseudomonadota bacterium | reverse complement strand
TTTCTTTGCCTGCGGCATCTTCGGGGCGCTGATTTATGCGGGTCTCGTCGGCGATGACCGCCCGCTGATCGGCGGGTTTCCCAGCGTTTACGGATTGATCGGTGCCTACACGTTCGTGCTTTGGGTGCGTTTCAAGTCCACAGGTGAGAATGAGTGGCAGGCCTTCACGCTCATCGGGTTCCTGATGGGCATTCAGCTGTTTTTCGGCATCTTCTTCAATGTCGGCTGGGACTGGGTCGCCGAGATTGCCGGATTCGTGTTTGGGTTCTTTCTGACGCCGGCGCTGGTTCCGGGTGCGTTCCGCCGGTTCCTTGACCGGATGCGCCAGCGCTAGCGGCGGAAGACCGCGCGGAGTTCTGCCAGCGAGAACGCCCGCAAGGCCAAGCCGAATACGCCATAGCTGACGAGGCCGGACATGCAGAGCGCGAGTACGGCCAAAAGCGGTGACAGGTCGGTAAGCAGAACCCGGTCGAGCGCCAAAAGCACAAGCCCCATCAGCAGAGAGGCGATCAGGATTCGGACGACGCGCGGTCCGGTCGAGGCTTCGAACTGTGCCGCCTCACCCATGCCCCGTGATCCGCGCCAGAGAAGGGCGAGCATGGCCCATCCGGCGACTGTCGTGCCGATGGCGGCGGCGATGAAGCCCAGCCAGCTCATTAGACCGACGGCGATGACGGCATTCACGACCATCGCGACCACTGCGTAGAAAAATGGACGGCGGGTGTCTTCGCGGGCGAAGAACAGGGGTTGTACGACCTTTTGCATCACGAAGGCGGGCAGGCCCAGGCCATAGACGGCGCAAGCGAGCGCCGTCGCGGCAGTGTCGGACGCATCGAACGCGCCCCGTTCGAACAGGGCCGTGATCAGCGTGACCGGGATCACCGCCAATGCGACCGCCGCGGGCACGGCGAGAGCCATCGACATCTCGGTTGCGCGCGACAGGGCGGCGCGACTGCCGGTGATGTCCTCGGCCTGCAGGCGGCGGGACAGGTCAGGCAGCAGCACGATGCCGATGGCGATGCCAACGACGCCCAGGGGCAGTTGGTATAGGCGGTCTGCATAGGAAAGCCATGCGACCGCGCCGTCAAAGAAGCTTGCCACCTGCCGCCCGATCAGCAGGTTCACCTGCACGACGCCGCCTGCTAGGGCGGCTGGCGCGGCGATGATGGCCAAACGTTTCAGTTCGGGCGACGGCCGGGGCAGGGCCGGGCGCAGGGGAAAGCTCGCCTTGGCCGCGGCCCACCAGACCAGTGCCAGTTGTGCCATGCCCGCCAGTATGACGCCGTAAGACAGCAGCGTGCCATGGCGCGCGCCCTCAAACTCGCCGATGATCGAGCGTCCCCAACCTGCTTCGGCCAACAGCAAAAACCCGATCAGGATCACGTTCAACAGAACCGGGGCGGCTGCAGCCGCCATGAAGCGGCCACTGGCGTTCAAAACGCCTGAGAACAGGGCAGCGAGCGATATGAAGAAGATGTAAGCGAAGACAATCCGGCCCAGCGTAACGGCGATGTCAAAGCGTTCGTCGCCGCGAAAGCCGCTGGCCATCGCCAAAACGAGCCAGGGCATAAAGATCGTCGCCAGCACCGTGAAGACGATCAGGACGAACGCCAACGCGGCCAGCGCGTTTTGGGCAAAGCTGGCCGCATCATCCCTCGCCTCGAGCTTTTTTGAGAACATCGGCACGAAGGCCATGTTGAACGCGCCTTCCGCAAAGAAGCGCCGGAACATATTGGGGAGCGCGAACGCAATGAGGAACGCTTCCGCAACAGGTCCTGTGCCCAGCCACGCGGCAATCAGAATATCGCGAACGAAGCCGAGGATGCGTGACAGCAGGGTCCAGACACCCACCGTCAGCACACCGGTGATCAGGCGAATGCCGCTCACAACCCGACTGTGCCCCAAGTGCCGTTCATTCCGACAGCGCCCGCTCGGCGCCTGCGGCAATGGCACTTCGCAGCTTCAGTTCCAGCGCGCGCTTTTTGTTCTTGGCGTGGAATTTCAGGCCAAACATATCCTTCACGTAAAAGGTATCGACAACCTGTTCGCCATAGGTCGCGATGACGGCGCTGTTGATGACGACGTTGGCTTCGGAGAGCGTGCGCGCCAGATCATAGAGCAACCCCGGCCGGTCACGGGTGTCGACCTCGATCATCGTGTAGATGTCCGACCCGTCGTTATCGAACGAGATTGATGTGGGCACTTTAAAGGCCCGTTCGCGCTTCTTCATACGGTCACGGTCAGCGAGCGATTCACGCGGCAAGACTTCACCGCTCAACGTCTTTTCGATGGTGGTTTTCAGGCGCGGCAGTCGGTTGGCTTCATAGGGTTTGCCTTCGCTGTCCTGGATCCAAAAGACGGCCGTCGCGTACCCATCCGAAGACGTATAGGTGCGCGCATCGACCACATTGGCCCCAACCAACGCCAGTGCACCGGCAAGGCGCGCGAAGATACCGGGGTGATCGGCCAGTGCAAAGCACACGCGCGTGGCGTCGCGATCGTCGTCAGGTTTGAGCTCGAGCCGGATTTCGTTGTCTGAGATATCTTTCAACAGATTGGCGAAGACCACATGCGTTGCGGTCGGCAGACCCTGCCAATAAGGGCCATAGTGCCGGGCGGTTTCGTTGCGGAGTTCCTTGGCGTCCCAGTCTGCGAGTTCTGCGCGCAGCGACCGCTTGGCTTCTGTCTCGCGGCTGTCGCGGTTGACCGCCTCCAGCCCATGCTCGAGCGCGGTCGCCGTCGCGCGATAGAGCGAACGCAACAACTCGGCCTTCCAGTTGTTCCAGGTGCCCGGGCCTACGCCGCGAATATCGCAAACCGTCAGTACAGTCAGCAGGTCAAGCCGCGCCTTGGTCTTCACCGCTTTCGCAAAGTCGCGGATGGTGCGAGGGTCTGAGATGTCGCGCTTTTGCGCCATATCCGACATCAGCAGGTGATAGCGCACCAGCCACTCCACCGTTTCGGCCTCGGACTTGCGCAGACCCAGACGGGGCGCCACGGTCCGCGCGATCCTTGCGCCAACGACCGAGTGATCCTCGTCGCGCCCCTTGCCGATATCGTGCAACAAAAGCGCGACATAGATCACCTTGCGGTTCACGCCTTCTTTCAGGATGCGGCTGGCGATTGGCAGCGATTCCTGCAGCTCCTCCCGCTCGATCTGGGCGAGGGTTGAGATGCACTGAATAGTGTGTTCGTCCACTGTGTAGTGGTGATACATGTTGAACTGCATCATCGCCACGATCGGCGCGAATTCCGGCAAGAACGCACCCAAAACGCCAAGCTCATTCATCCGCCGAAGCGCACGCTCGGGGTTCCCGTGTTTCAAGAGCAGATCGAGGAACAGCCGGTTTGCCTCGGGCGAGGATCGCAAGGTCTCATCGATGAGTTCGAGATTGGCAGTGACAAGGCGCATTGCATCGGGGTGGATCAGGTATCCCGTGCGCAAACCTTCCTCGAACAGTCGCAGGATGTTCAGTCTGTCTTTAAAGAATGCCTCGGGCTGCGCAATGTCGAGCCGATTCTGGCGCACCTCAAAGCCCGGTTTCACGGTTCTGCGGCGCCGGAAGAATGTCACCAGCGATGGTGCTTTCTTGACGTGGCTTGCCTCCAGAGCTGTCAGGAAAATGCGGGTCACTTCGCCAACAGCCGTGGCATGACGGAAGTAGTCTTGCATGAAGTGTTCAACCGCGCGCCGACCGCCCTTGTCTTCATATCCAAGCCGCGTGGCAATCTCGACCTGCAGATCAAAGGTAAGCTGATCCATGGCCCGTCCGGCGGCGAGATGCAGATGGTTCCGGATCGCCATAAGAAAGGTCTCGGCGGCGTGAAAACGGTCGAACTCCTCCTGCCGGAACAGACCCAGCGTCACCAGTTCGGCGGCATCATCGACGTTGTGCAGGTACTTGCCGATCCAGAACAGCGTCTGCAGGTCGCGCAATCCGCCTTTGCCTTCTTTCACGTTCGGCTCGACCAGATACCGCTGCCCGCCCTGCTTTTTGTGACGGGCATCCCGTTCCTCAAGCTTGGCTTCGATAAAGTCAGAGGCCGTGTTCTTGAAGAGCGTGTTGGTCAACTTGGCCTGCAGGTCGTCGGCGATCCCTTGATCCCCGATCAGAAAGCGATGTTCGAGCAACGCGGTGCGGATGGTATAGTCGTCGCGCCCGAGGCGTATGCAGTCCTTAATGCTGCGCGAGGAGTGACCAACTTTCAGGTGCAGGTCCCAGAACATATAAAGCATGCTCTCGATCAGGCTTTCGGCCCAGGGCGTGATCTTCCACGGCATGAGAAACAAGAGATCGACATCGGAATGCGGTGCCATCTCGCCCCGCCCGTATCCGCCGACGGCCAATATGGCGAGGCGTTCGCCTTCGGTCGGATTGGGGTTGTGGTGCAGCAATTCGGCAGCGACGCGGAACACGGTTGTGACCACGCCATCCGTCAGCAGGCAATAGGCGCGGACTGCATCGCGGGCGGCCATTGGGTGCTTTGCGATCGCGGCATCGATCACCTCGCGGCCTTGCGCGATTGCGTCGCGCAGGACCTCGATCGTTGTGGCGCGCACATCAGCGGCGGTCAGGTTCTGTGCGGCAGACAGGATCGTGGCAAATGACGTATCTGCGTCAAAAACCTCGTCATGCGAGACGTTCAAGTCATGAAAGAACCGGTCCTCCGGCTCTTTGACCGGCTCAGAAACCGGCGCCGCCAAAGCTTCTCGGTGCAGGGTCAATCACAATCACCTGGTTGTTCTGGATTTGAGCCACCGCAAGGCCACGTTCATTCGTGCCGTCAGGGCGCAGGCGGAAGGCGCCGTTTACTCCGGCGAAACCGGCGCTCTGGGTCAGGGCGCCTACCGTTAGGGCGTTTGCATTGCCCTGCGACACCAGTGCTCCGATCGCCGCAACGCCGTCATAGGCAAGGCCAGCGACCGGGTTGGGCGGCATGCCATACGCTGCTGCGTACCGGTTGTTGAACTGCTGAACCAGCGCGGGCGAGGGCGTGGCGAACCAGGCCCCCTGAAGGCCGCTGAGCGATAGCGCACTTGACGGAACGTCGAGGCGCTGGAGACCAATGAACTGGGCGTTTTCGTTGTTGATGCCATTTTCGGGCAGCAGTTCCGCAAGGAAGGGCAGCGCGCCCGCGGTGCCGGATGTGACGAAAACCGACTGCGCGCCCGAGGTGCGGAACTCGCGCGAGATGGCGGGGATCGCATTGACCACGCCTTGTTGCGACAGCGGGAAGGAGGCTGTCCCGGCCACTCTTGCGCCCGAGCGCTGGGCGGCCCGTCGAATGGCCTCGGCGCCGAGTTGCTCGGCGGGATCATCGGCATGAATGATAAAGATGTTTCCGCGCCCCCGATTGGCCGCAAAACTCACCAACCGATCCGCGCTCGACTCGAAGGTATTGCCAAGAAGGAACACATTGCCGCCTGCGATGGAGGGGTTGTTCGAAAAGGACAGCACGTTGATCCCGCGTCCGGCTGCGACCTGACCGACAGCGCGGGCATTCTCGGCAAAGAGCGGGCCGAGGAAAATACGCGCGCCATCCGCAACGGCCTGGTTGGCCGCGCGGGCGGCGCCGTCAGGCGTCCCACCCGTGTCATAGACCATCAGATCGACTTCGACATCGCCCAAGTCGTTCACCGCCAGCCATGCGGCATTTTCCAGCGATTGCGCCAACCCACCGGCAGATTGCGAGGATTTCGGCACCAGAAGTGCGACCGGCACGGCCCGCGATGTATTGATCAGGGGCCCGCTTGTACCGGGCAGTGTCACATCGCAGGCGGCCAGCCCGGCAAGGGCGAAGACCGCCGTGGTCCAGGCCAGCACCTTGCGGCGAAACGGAAAAACAGCGACCATCGGGGTCTCTCCTCGGGCAGTTCAGTTGGCCAGACCCTATGCAGAAATTGAAGTCAAGTAAATCGCAGGTCCCAGGGTGAACAGCACCTTGAACGATGCGCCCCTTGTGCCAGGGCTTTATTTTGTCGCCACGCCGCTCGGCAACGCACGTGACATCACTTTGCGCGCGCTCGATATCCTGGCCACGGCCGATATTCTGGTTGCAGAGGACACGCGCCGTCTCAGGCAGCTGATGGACATCCATGGCGTGGCCCTCGGGGGTCGGCGCATCATTGCCTATCACGATCACAACGGTGCGCGGGCGCGCCCGGCGCTGCTGGCCGCGCTAGCCGAGGGCAAGAGCGTCGCCTATGCCTCGGACGCAGGCTCGCCGCTGGTGGCGGATCCGGGTTTCGTGCTGGGGCGCGAGGCAATTGCGGCCGGTGCGGCGGTCTTTTCCGCCCCTGGACCGGCCGCCTTGGTGGCCGCCCTGACCGTCTCCGGCCTGCCCAGCGACCGTTTCACTTTCGCGGGGTTCCCGCCGCAGGCAAAAGGGGCGAGGGCGCGATTTCTTGCCGAACTGACCGATGCACCGGGCACTCTGATCCTCTACGAGAGTCCGAAACGCGCCACTGACACATTGACCTTGGCAATGGATACGTTTGGCGCAGAACGTCCGGGCGTGCTGGCGCGCGAACTGACAAAGAAGTTCGAAGAAGTGCGCCGTGGGACGCTGTTCGACCTTGTCAAAAGCTGCAAGACGGATCCGCCAAGGGGCGAAATCGTGCTTCTGATCGGCGAAGGGCAGGCACAGGTGTCGCCCGAAGAAGTCGATGCGGCGCTGAGAGACGCCCTCAAGGACCAACGTCTGAAAGAAGCCGCGCGCGATGTTGCAGACCGTTTGGGGTTGTCCCGGCGCGACCTGTATCAGCGCGGGCTTGAGTTGCAGAAAGACGATTAACTGAATCGCAAATGAGCTGCCTTAAGAGCGGGTCATGCCATTTGATTTTGCACCTGAACAGTCACGCACCTTCCAGGGTCAAACAGCCTATCACGACGGCCTCGCGGCCGAGGACGCCGTGATGCGGGATTACCTGGCTCGGGGATACACACTTGTGGCAGAGCGGTGGCGTGGGCGATGTGGCGAAATCGATCTGATCTTTCAAGGCGCAAATGATTTGATCTTTGTCGAAGTGAAGAAAGCGAAGACTTTGGAGCTGGCTGCGACGCGGCTGTCCCAACGTCAGCTTTGGCGCATCGCGCGTTCAGCTGAGGATTACATCGGGACCATCGCGGAGGATCCGATGACGCCCATGCGGCTGGATTTCGCCATGGTCGACGAGGCCGGGGAGATTTCCATTCTCGAGAATCTGATGCTTGGCTAGGGATCGCGCATTGCGGCCCTTTGCAAGTTCGGCCAAACAGGGCTGCAACTGCGGTCATAGGGGCTTTGGTCATGCATGTGGCATTTCAGATGGACCCTATCGGTCCCATCGACATCGACGCCGATTCAACTTTTCGTCTCGCAGAGGCGGCTCAGGCCCGTGGTGCGGAGCTATTTTACTACACGCCCGACCAATTGGCGCTGGAAGACGGGCGGGTCAAGGCCACGGGCTGGCCCCTTACCGTGCGGCGCCAGCGGGGGGATCATTTCACGCTGGGCAAGAAAACCACCGTCGATCTGGCCGAGATGGACGTTGTTTGGCTGCGCCAGGACCCGCCCTTTGACATGGGCTACATCACGACAACGCATATGCTCGACCGGCTGGCGGGTCGCACGCTGGTGGTCAACGATCCGTTCTGGGTGCGCAACTATCCCGAGAAGCTCCTCGTGCTCGAGTTCGGTGACCTGACCCCGCCGACGCTGATCGCACGCGATCTCGACGCGATTCGTGACTTCCGTGCGCGTCACGGCGACATCATCCTCAAACCGCTTTACGGCAATGGTGGCGCCGGCGTATTCCGCCTCACCCCAGACGACCGCAACCTCGTGTCGCTGCATGAGCTTTTCACGGGTATCAACCGCGAGCCGCTTATTGCGCAGAAGTTCATCCCCGATGTGTCTAATGGAGACAAGCGGATCATCCTTGTCGATGGCGTGCCGGTCGGCGCCATCAACCGCATACCTCCGGCAGGCGAGACGCGCTCCAACCTCCATGTCGGCGGGCGAGCCGAGAAAATCGGCCTCACCGCACGCGATGCCGAGATCTGTGCGGCCATCGGCCCGCTTTTGCGCGAAAAGGGTCAGGTCTTCGTCGGCATCGACGTGATTGGCGACTACCTGACCGAGATCAACGTGACCTCGCCAACCGGCATTCAGGAACTTGAGCGTTTCGACCGTATCGATGTCGCCGGTGCAATCTGGGATGCGATCGAGGCCCGGCTTGCTGCCTAGAGCGAAATCGATTTTATCTGAAACAGACGACATCACTCAACGCGTTGAAATCTTTGATTTCAGGCAGCGTTGAGTGATTCAGATTTACCGATTTCTGCTCTAGGCGGCCTGGCCCGGCATACGATAGCTGATCGCTTCGGCAACGTCCGAGCGCCCGATATCGGCCCGCCCCCCAAGATCGGCAATGGTGCGCGCCACGCGCAGAACCCGGTGATAGCCGCGCGCGGAGAGGCCGATCCGTTCGGCGGCCTGTCGCAGCAGGGCGCGACCCGCTTCGTCAGGTTGCGCCACCTCGTCCAGAAGGCGACCTGACACATCTGTATTCACGCTCACCCCGTCAAGCGCGCTATACCGTTTGCGCTGAACCTGGCGCGCCGCTGCGACACGCGCGGCCACCACGGATGATCGGTCGCCGTCTTCCGGCAGTTCGAGGTCCTGAAACGAGACGGGGGGTACATCGACCCGCAGATCGAACCGGTCGAGCAGGGGGCCGGATATCCGACCGAGATAGTCGTCCCCGCATGCCGGGACACGGGCGCAGGCCCGCGCGGCGTCTGCCAGATATCCGCATTTGCAAGGATTGGCCGCAGCGATCAGCAGGAACTTGCAGGGATAGCGCACATGCGCGTTGGCCCGTGCGACAGTGACATCACCGGTCTCGATGGGCTGTCGCAGCGTTTCCAGCACGTTTCGTGAATACTCGGGAAACTCGTCCATAAAGAGCACGCCATTGTGGGCCAGCGAGATTTCCCCAGGCTTGGCACCCTTGCCGCCGCCGACAATCGCGGCCATCGACGCGGTGTGATGCGGCGCGCGAAAGGGGCGGGTCCGGGAAATCCCGCCTTGATCGAGCATACCGGACAGGGAGTGGATGGTCGAGGTTTCAAGCGCCTCTTCGGGTGAAAGATCGGGCAGGATGCCGGGCATGCGCGCCGCCAGCATCGATTTGCCGGACCCGGGCGCGCCGACCATCAGCAGGTGGTGCCGCCCGGCCGCGGCAATCTCGAGCGCGCGTTTGGCGCGTTCCTGACCTTTGACTTCACTCAGGTCGGGGCCGGTCCCGTCCCGGTCAACGACAAGGCCGGGCTGGCTGATCTCAATTGGTTTGGCACCTGTCAGATGCTGAATGATTGCGTGCAGGCTACTTGGCGCGATTACAGGTATCGTACCAATCCAGGCGGCTTCGGGGCCGGATGCTTCGGGGCAGACCAACGTGCGTTCTGCCGAGGCGGCGGCCACTGCAGCGGGCAGGGCACCCGCCACGGGCACAAGTTCGCCGTCGAGGGCAAGCTCGCCCAGTGAAACAAGACCCGCCACCGCGTCACGGGGCAGGATATCGATCGCCGCCAGAAGCGCCAGCGCGATGGGCAGGTCGAAATGGGACCCTTCCTTTGGCATGTCGGCAGGAGACAGGTTGACGGTGATCCGGCGCGACGGCAGCGCGATCGACAGCGCGTTCAGGGCCGACCGCACCCTTTCCTTTGCCTCGCTCACGGCCTTGTCCGGCAGACCGACCAGCGAAAAGTGCGGCATGCCGGGCGACAGCGCGCATTGCACTTCGACCAGGCGCGCGTCCACCCCCTCGAACGCGACGGTATAGCTCTGAGCAACCAAGACCCGTCCCCCTTCTCATGGACCCGTCTCTTTCTTCGTCAAACACGGTTAATGCGCGGTTAAAGCGAAAAAATGAGGCGCTAGAACCAAATCGAAAGAAATCCATGCTGAGTGTGATCCGAATTGGGTGCTGTGGCGTAACAGTTACAAAAGGCACTTTGGGAGAACGACATGTCGGCAGAAAGCGCAATCGATTATTCCATGTCACGCCGGGCCATGCAGGCCGAGCTGCTGGACGCAGAAACAGAATTGCAGTTGGCCTATGCTTGGCGTGATCACCGCGACGAACAGGCCCTGCATCGATTGATCACAGCATATATGCGACTGGCAATCTCAATGGCCTCCAAGTTTCGCCGCTACGGCGCGCCGATGAACGACCTGATCCAGGAAGCGGGTCTTGGTCTCATGAAAGCGGCTGACAAATTCGATCCTGACCGGGGTGTACGCTTTTCGACTTATGCTGTGTGGTGGATCAAGGCTTCGATCCAGGACTATGTCATGCGTAACTGGTCAATGGTTCGCACTGGGTCAACCTCGTCGCAGAAGTCGCTGTTCTTCAACCTGCGCCGCGTTCAGGCCAGGCTCGAGCGGGAAGCGGCTGCCATGGGCGAATCGATTGACCGTCAGCTGATGCGTGAACGGATCGCCGTGGAAGTTGGCGTGCCCTTGCATGACGTCGAGATGATGGAGGGGCGTTTGTCCGGCTCGGACTTTTCACTCAACGCCACTCAATCGACCGACGAGGAAGGGCGCGAGTGGATCGAAACGCTTGAGGATGAGAACGCAACAGCTTTTGAATCCGTAGAGCAGGCCAAAGACATTGACACGCTGCGCATGTGGCTGGTTGAGGCGTTGTCGTCCCTCAACGAGCGCGAGCGGTTCATTGTTCAGGAGCGTAAACTCAAGGATCAGCCCCGGACGCTGGAATCGCTCGGCAATGAGCTTGGCTTGTCAAAGGAACGCGTGCGCCAGCTTGAGGCTGCAGCGTTTGCCAAGATGCGCAAAAACCTCGAAGCCCAGTCGAAGGAAGTGCACGAATTTCTCGTCTGATCGCTTTGCTCGCATGGCTTGCGGGGGCCGCAACCGCGCAGGCCAGCGAAATCAACCCTGATGACCCGCGCTATCTGATCGGGCTTGAATGGGCTGAGGTGATCGTGCTCGGTGAAGTGCACGACAACCCCGCGCATCATGAATTGCAGTCGCGTATCGTACGCACGTTGCAACCTGGCGCACTTGTATTTGAGATGTTGGAACCCCGTCACGCAGCGGCCGCGCGGGACATTCCCAGATCGTACAAGGACGCTTTGGCAATTGCTTTCGAATGGGAAGAGCGCGGATGGCCGGACTTCGACCTTTACTATCCGATTTTCGCGGCGGCCCCGAAGGCAGAGATTTTTGGCGCAGCTTTACCCCCTGATAAAGTGCGCCGGGCCGTCACCGAAGGGGCCGCTGCCGTATTCGGTGGTGCGTCTTCGATCTTTGGACTGGATCAGCCCCTGCCGGAAGAACAGCTTGCGGCGCGCGTTGCTTTGCAGGACGCTGCGCATTGCAATGCGATGCCAGGCGAGATGCTGCCGGGCATGGTTGAAGCGCAACGCTTGCGCGACGCGGCCCTGGCGCGCGCGACCCTTGAGGCGGTAGAAGAGATGCGCCGCCGCGACAGCTTTCAACGCGTTGTTGTGATTACTGGTAACGGACACGCGCGCACCGATTGGGGCATGCCTGAAATGTTGGCGCGGGCCTATCCCGAGTTTGGCGACGACCGACTGCGCCTTGCTACACTCGCCCAGTTCGAAGTCGAGGCGCCGGAAGACCCGCCATATCGTCATTGGGTCGTCACGGACGCACCCGAGCGCAAAGACCCTTGCCTGGCATTCGCCAAATAGTGGTGCCGTCTTGCCGAACCGCGTATCGGGGCCTAACACTTAGGCTCCGAAGAAAACGGGCGCTTCATGCTGAACGGAAAACGTATCCTGTTGATCGTCGGGGGCGGCATCGCCGCCTTCAAGGCGCTTGAACTTATCCGCCTGATCCGAAAGGCCGGGGGCGCGGTCACGCCGGTACTGACGAATGCCGGGCAAGAATTTGTGACACCTCTCTCCGCGTCTGCACTGGCCGCGGAGAAGGTTTACACCGACCTCTTCAACCTGACGGACGAGGCCGAAATGGGCCATATCGAGTTGTCGCGCTCGGCCGATCTGGTGGTTGTGTGCCCCGCCACCTCCGATCTGATTGCGAAGATGGCGCACGGGCATGCCAACGATCTCGCGTCGACACTGTTGATGGCGACCGACACGCCGGTTCTGATTGCGCCTGCGATGAACGTGCGCATGTGGCAGCACCCGGCCAATCAGCGCAACATCGCGACGCTCGCGGCCGATGGCATCGCATCGGTTGGCCCGGATGAGGGCGATATGGCTTGCGGCGAGTTTGGCCCCGGGCGTCTGGCCGAGCCCGAGGTCATACTGGGCGCCATCGCCGTGCAGATCGGCACCGGCCCATTGACCGGCAAGCATATCCTCGTCACATCCGGCCCGACGCATGAGCCGATCGATCCGGTGCGCTATATCGCCAATCGGTCTTCGGGCGCGCAAGGCAGTGCAATTGCAGTTGCGCTTCTCCGCCTCGGCGCCAAGGTAACCTTTGTTACCGGGCCGGCCGAAGCGCCCCTGCCGCAGGGTGCCGGCATTGTGCCGGTCCAGACCGCCGATGAGATGCTGGCCGCGGTCACGGCGGCCTTGCCCGCCGATGCTGCAGTTTTTGCCGCCGCCGTTGCGGACTGGCGGGTAGAGAGCGCCATGGAAAGCAAGATCAAGAAGACCAAATCCGGCAAGCCCCCTGCGCTCAAGCTGAGCGAAAACCCCGATATTCTGGCCACCATCGCCAAGAAGCGCAAAAACCGGCCTGATCTTGTGATCGGATTTGCCGCTGAGACGGACGATCTCATCGCCAATGCCACCGCCAAACGAAAACGCAAGCGCTGCGACTGGATCGTCGCCAATGATGTGTCGCCCGAAACCGGGATCATGGGTGGATCGGAAAACGCGGTCACGATCATCGATGACGCGGGGGCCGAGGCCTGGCCGCGTGCATCGAAGACCGATGTGGCCCGCCGATTGGCTGAACGGATTGCTGTGGCGCT
This sequence comes from Pseudomonadota bacterium, assembly GCA_039193985.1. Lineage (GTDB taxonomy): Bacteria > Pseudomonadota > Alphaproteobacteria > Rhodobacterales > Rhodobacteraceae > JAJDOD01. The sequence continues at coordinate 12,068 of JBCCWG010000038.1, read as the reverse complement.
GGCCAAATGACCCCGACAATCCGGATGACCTGGGCGGACGCGGCCGACCGAACGCTGCCCTTGCCGGCTTATGAAACCGCAGGGGCGGCGGGGGCGGACCTGCGGGCCAATCTGCCGGATCGCGGCCAAATCACGTTGCACCCCGGAGAGCGGCGCCTTGTTCCCACCGGTCTGCATGTCGAGATCCCGGACGGGTATGAAATGCAGGTCCGCCCGCGTTCCGGGCTTGCGCTGAAGCAAGGGCTGAGCCTGCCCAACACACCCGGTACCATCGACAGCGATTACCGTGGCCCGCTTGGCGTAATCCTTGTCAATCTCGGTGAGGTGCCCGTCACCATCTCGCATGGTGACCGGATCGCGCAGGCGGTGGTGGCCCCCGTTGTTCAGGCGCGTTTCGAGTTGGCCGATGCTCTCTCGGGAACTGGTCGTGGCGCGGGCGGATTTGGTTCGACGGGGCAAGACTGATGGCCGTCGTTCTTGTCATGGCTGCCGCGCTGTGGGGCTTTGGTGCGATGATCAAGGCGCCGGTCAATGCACGCTTGCTGATGATTGCGCTGCTCTACATCGGGGTTTTGGCGCTGCAGGTTGCGATGCCCGAGGGGCATCCGCTGCGCGAAGCAACCGGTGGCTCGGCAGCTGAATGGTTGGTGCTTGGCGGGCTTGGCGCAGTGATTTGGGCTTATGCGAAAGGCCTGGGCCGATTGCGGGAACGTGTGCGGCCCGAAAACCAGCCGAGGGCCGAGGCGCGGGGCGGTTCTGTCGAACTCGAACGCAATGCGCGTCACATCGTGCTGCGAGAAATCGGTGGTCCTGGCCAGAAGCGGCTCAAGGATGCGCGCGTCTTGATCGTCGGTGCGGGCGGTCTTGGCTCACCGGCGCTGCAGTATCTTGCGGCCGCGGGTGTGGGTACAATCGGCGTGATCGACGACGATAGCGTCGAAAACTCGAACTTGCAGCGCCAGATCATTCACACCGATGCGCGGATCGGGATGCCCAAAGTGTTCTCGGCCCAGGCGGCAATTGAGGCGCAGAACCCCTTTGTCACGGTGCGCCCCTATCACCGCCGGCTGACCGAGGATATCGCGGACGACCTGTTCTCGGACTACGACCTGATCCTCGATGGAACTGACGATACGGCAACCCGCTATCTGGTGAACGAAACAGCCGTTCGCCTGAAACTGCCGCTGATCTCGGCCGCGATCAGCCAGTGGGAGGGGCAGATCAGTCTGTTCGACGCGTCGCGCGGGGGGCCTTGTTATCGATGTGTCTTTCCCGAGCCGGCCGCCCCTGGCATTGCGCCAAGCTGCGCTGAGGGCGGCGTGCTGGGCCCGCTGCCCGGCGTCGTGGGCTCAATGATGGCGGTGGAGGCCGTCAAGCTGATTGCCGGGGCGGGCATGCCGTTGCTGGGCCGGATGTTGATCTATGACGCGCTTTACGGCGAAACGCGGCTGATCAAGGTCACGCGCCGACCCGACTGCCCGGTTTGTGGGCAATGACCAGCGGTGAATTGCCAGCATACAGCACTGGTCCGCCATTCATTTGTCGATATCTTGTAGATACCAAAAAAGAGTTCTTAGATGAGTGTTATGACCAATCCATTGCTTTCAACCTGGACGGTCGATTTTGGCCTTCCGCCTTTTCAGAACATCACAGACAACGATTTTGCGCCCGCATTTGACGCGGCCCTTGAAGCTGCGCGGGCGCGCATCATGGAAATTGCCGAGGCTGAGGAAAAGCCAACCTTTGCCAACACCATCGAAGCCCTGGAACGGGCCGATGAAACCCTGTCGCGCGTCGCCTCGGTGTTCTTCACGCTGGTCTCGACTGATGCCACCCCGGCACTCGAAGCCTTTCAGCGCGAGATTTCTCCGCGACTGGCGGCCTATAGCTCGGAAATCACCATGAACCGGGCCTTGTTCGACCGGATCGAAGCGCTTTGGACGGCCCGCGACGCGCTGGATCTGACCGCTGAACAGGCCCGTGTCCTGATGCTGACGCGGCGCGGTTTTGTGCGCGCCGGTGCCCAGCTTGAAGGCGCTGATCGCGACCGGTTGAAAGAGATCACGCAGCGCCTTGCCGTGACCGGAACCCAGTTTGCGCAGAATCTGTTGTCGGATGAACGCAGTTGGTCGATGTCGCTTGGGCCCAAAGCCTTTGAATCATTGCCGGATTTCCTTCAATCCGCCGCCGAGGCGGCCGGGCGCGAGCGTGGTGCAGCCGGGCCCGTGGTCACGCTGTCCCGCTCACTGATCGTTCCATTCCTGCAGTTTTGCCCGGATCGCGACTTGCGAAAGTCTGCCTGGCAGGCATGGGTTAGCCGCGGGGCGAACGGGGGCGACACGGACAATCGGGAAATTGCAGCCGAGACCCTGCGTCTCAGAGCCGAGCGTGCGGCCCTTTTGGGCTATGAGAGTTTCGCGGATTTCAAACTCGAAGTCGAAATGGCCCAAACCCCCGAAGCGGTTCGAAGCCTGTTGATGGAGGTTTGGGCACCCGCACGCGCGGCAGCGCATTCAGACGCCGAACGGCTGACCGAAATGCTGCAGGCCGACGGCGTCGCCGGAAAACTCGAACCCTGGGATTGGCGCTACTACGCCGAAAAACGTCGCGCTGCCGAGCATGATCTGAACGAGGCCGAGTTGAAGCCCTATTTTCAACTCGACCGCATGATCGAAGCTGTTTTTGCCTGCGCAAACCGGTTGTTCGGTCTGGTTGCGACACCGGTCGATATGCCCTTGCATCACGCCGAAGCGCGCGCTTGGGAAATCACCCGGGATGGTGAGCATGTCGCCATTTTCATTGGTGACTATTTCGCCCGCGGTTCAAAACGCTCGGGCGCGTGGTGCAGCGCGCTGCGCCAGCAAAGCAAAACGAACGGGGATGTCCGGCCCATCGTGCTGAATGTCTGCAATTTTGCCAAACCGCCCCAAGGCAAGCCTGCGCTGCTGTCTTATGACGACGCCCGCACGCTGTTTCACGAGTTTGGCCACGCGCTGCACCAGATGTTGTCCGATGTGACTTACGAACGTATCTCGGGCACATCGGTTCCGCGTGATTTTGTCGAATTGCCCAGCCAGCTTTACGAGCACTGGCTGGATGTGCCGGAGGTCCTCCGGGAATTCGCGACGCATGCCGAAACGGGCGAGGCGATCCCGCAAGACATGTTGAACCGTCTGTTGGCCGCAACGACCTATGACATGGGGTTCCAGACCGTTGAATACGTGGCTTCTGCACTGGTCGATCTTGAGTTTCACCGTGGACCGCCGCCGGCTGACCCGATGCAGCGACAGGCAGAAGTGCTGGACGAGATCGGGATGCCCGAGGCGATCGCGATGCGCCACGCGACCCCGAACTTCGCGCATGTCTTTGCGGGCGACGGGTATTCCAGCTCGTATTACAGCTATATGTGGTCAGAAGTCATGGATGCGGACGCCTTTGAAGCCTTCGAAGAAGCGGGTGATCCGTTCGATCCTGAAACCGCGAAACGGCTTGAGACTCACATATTGTCGGTGGGCGGGTCACAAGACGCGGCTGATCTTTATACCGCGTTCCGCGGTCGGATGCCCGGGCCAGCGGCCCTTCTCAAGGGGCGGGGTCTGGCGGCCTAAAAGGGCGTCATCAACTTATTTTTGCCATTTTGCAATGGCTTGCTGCCTAAGCTGATGAAGGCAGGCTCAGACTGAATGTCTTCTCGCTGTGATGCGCTTGTGTTAACCAAAGCGTGGGAAGAAAAGGATCGTGACGATACGGCAGCCCCACCAGCGCCCCTTGCGCCTGCCCGCAGAAGGCAAACGCACTGTGAGAACGCAGTTCGGTGCGTTGTGCTGGCGGATGCGTGGCGACAAGCCTGAATTCCTGCTGATCACGTCCCGCCAACGCAAACGCTGGATTATCCCCAAAGGCTGGCCGGTCGACCGTGCCACGCCGGCCGATGCGGCACAGACCGAGGCTTGGGAAGAAGCGGGGGTTGTGGGCAAGGCCGAGCCGGTTTGCCTTGGCATTTTCAGCTACAACAAGGTCGTTGACGGTATGGGCAAGCTGCCCTGCGTGGTTGCGACCTTTCCGATCCGGGTCAAAAAACTCAGCACGACCTATCCGGAACAGTCCGAGCGGCGGCGCAAATGGTTCAGTCGCAAGAAAGCGGCGAAACTGGTGGACGAACCTGAACTGGCGAACATGATTTTGCGCTTTGATCCGCGAGCTCTTTGAAAACGCGTCCCTGTTGCAATGCCATATTAACCGCTCTACCTCATGCTCTGGGCGAGGTAACGCGATGATACGGTTCGCATTGAAGTGCGAAAATGACCACAGGTTTGAAAGCTGGTTCCAGTCGGGGGCGGCGTACGACGTGTTGCGTGATCGCGATATGATCGTCTGCCCGCAATGCGGCTCGACCTGTGTTGTCAAAGACCTGATGGCCCCCAAGGTCGCCGGCGCTGCAAAGGGAACGGAAGAGGCAGCACCGCAAGCGCCCGCACCTCAACAGATGGTCAACGCACCTGATCCGAAACTTGCTGAGGCCATTCGCGAGTTGCGCGCACATGTTGAGGCGAACTCGGACTATGTTGGCCCCGACTTTGCGCGCGAAGCCCGTGCCATGCATGTCGGCGATACGCCGCATCGTCCTATTTACGGCGAGGTTGACAAGGGCGAGGCGAAGGAACTGATCGAAGACGGTGTGCCCGCCGTGCCACTGCCGTTCATTCCCAAGCAGAAAACCAACTGATCATTCGCCGGGGCGGGCCAGGCTGAACAGTTCGGTGATACGACTGTAATCGCGATAGCCCAGACGCGTCAGCGGTTGATAGGTCAGTATGTTGAAAATCCCGTCCTGCACACAGTCGTCGCGCAGATGCACGCCAACGACTTCGCCCAGCACCAGATAGTTGGTTTCACCCTCCAGTTCGATGATCTGCGTCATCCGGCATTCCAGATTGGCCGGGGCCCTGGCCACGCGCGAGCAGGCGATCTGCGTGCATTCCGCGCGCGATATCTCGGCCTTGGTGAATTCATCCGTCTCGCGCGGCCATGGACCCGAGGTCAGGTTCATGGCATCTCGCATCGCGTATTCCACGATGTTGACGCAGAAGACGCCGGTTTCGCGAATGTTCGCAACACTGTCTTTTGTTCCGTCACGGTCCGGCTTGGCGCTGGTTGAGGCGAACATGACTTGCGGGGGAAAGTAAGCGACGGCGTTGAAGAACGAATAGGGGGCAAGATTGTCTTGCCCGTCTGCGCCCCGCGTCGCGATCCAGCCGATGGGGCGGGGCGTCACGATGGCATTGAACGGGTTGTGCTTCAGCCCATGCCCATCTTCCGGTTTGTAAAACACGCGTCGCTCTCCGTCATTTGTCGCCGGTTCAGCCATATGCTAACGCGGGCGCGGCGAAAAGAGCGGGTAGCGCAGTGGAGCTTTCAGTCGAAAAACCAGACGACTGGTGGGAAGTAGAGGCCCTATATGATCTGGCTTTTGCCCCAGGTCGCGAGGCGTTGTCATCCTACCGGCTGCGCGACGATGTTTCGCCTGTGCCCGAGCTCAGCCTTGTCGCCCGCGACGACCTCGGGATACTCGGCGGCGCCATCCGCTATTGGCCGGTGCATATTGGTAAGCATGATGCACTGCTGCTTGGGCCGATTGCGGTGCACCCCACCCGGCAGGGCGAGGGCCTGGGCCGACATTTGATCGAGGCGAGCCTGGATCGAGCGCAAGGATGGGAGCGCGTGATGCTGGTTGGCGATGCGCCGTATTACGGCCGCTTCGGGTTTCGAATACTGCAGGATGTCGTCATGCCCCCGCCGACAAATCCAGCGCGCGTCCTGGGTCGCGAGCTGGTCCCGGGCGCCTGGGATAACATCAAGGGCGCCGTGTCACGCTGGTCCCGGCATCAACGCTGCTAGGGTGTATCGCTCTTCGAGGCTTTGGCCATCTGCTGCGACTTTTTTCGCACCAGCACGCTGCGCAAATCATGCATCGCCAAAAGCAAACGATCGGCGACAGCGTCAAGCTCCTCGGGTGTCGCGCTTTGCTGGGCCCAGGCTGCCGTCAGGTTCAGCCGGTCGATGGTGCGGTCAATGTCATCAAGGTCCCGTGCGCGGAGTGCGGCGCGTCGTTCCTCAAGCCAGTTTTCGATCCGGCCACGATCCCTGTCGGTCAGGTCGCGGTCGCCATGCGGCTTGATCTCGCCGTTTTTCACGTTGACGACGGCAATCTGGTCCATCTCGATCCGCCGCATCCGGTTCTCCGTATCGACCCGAAACACCATCGCGCCGTTTTCGCGCACGCGGAAATAGTATTCCGGCAGGTCGGTCACGTAAGCCTCGCGCAGAAATCCTGAATGCGCGCCAACGCCTCGACCAGAACCTCATCCGCGGCCGCATAACTGACCCGGAACGCAGACGAGACGCCGAAAGCGGCGCCAAACACAACTGCGACGCCGGTTTCTTCCAACAGCGCGCGGCAGAAATCTTCGTCCGTTGCGATCTTTGCGCCGCCCGCTGACGTCTTGCCCATACACCCGCCGATCGAAGGATAGACGTAGAATGCGCCGTCAGGCACCGGGCAGGTAATCCCGTCGCAGGCATTCAAGCCCGAGACGACAAGATCGCGCCGACGTTCAAAGACAGCAACACTTTCACCGATATAGTCCTGCGGGCCGGTCAGGGCCTCGACCGCCGCCCATTGGCTGATCGAGCATGGGTTCGACGTGGATTGCGACTGGATCTTGCGCATTGCCGCGATCAGGTGCTCTGGCCCGCCCGCATACCCGATGCGCCAACCGGTCATCGCATAGGCCTTGCTGACGCCGTTGACGGTCAGCGTTCGGTCGTAAAGTGCCGGGGCAATCTGCGCTGGGGTGCAGAACTCGAACCCGGGATAGGCGACGTGTTCATACATATCATCGCTCATCACCCAGACATGGGGGTGGCGTTCCAACACATTCGTCAGCGCGCGCAACGCCTCGGGCGCATAGCCTGCGCCGGTGGGGTTTGAGGGCGAATTGAAGATCAGCCACTTGGTCTGTGGTGTGATCGCCGCCTCCAGCTGGTCCGCGGTGATCCGAAACTCGGCCTCAAGCCCCGCCTCAATCACGACCGGCGTGCCGCCCGCCAAACGCACCATGTCGGGATAGCTGACCCAGTAAGGGGCGGGGATGATCACCTCATCGCCCGGGTTCAGCGTCGCCATCAGCGCGTTGTAGAGGATTTGCTTGCCGCCAGAGGCGACACTGACCTGCCCGGTGGCATAGCTCAGCCCATTCTCGCGGGCGAACTTTTCCACGACGGCGGCCTTCAACTCGGCAATGCCATCAACGGCGGTATAGCGCGTCTGTCCTGTGTCGATGGCACGTTTGCCCGCCTCCCGGATGTTTTCCGGCGTTGGAAAGTCCGGTTCACCCGCACCGAGGCCGATGATATCGCGCCCCTCTGCCCTCAGATCGGCCACCAGCCCGGTCAACGCGACGGTGGGCGAGGGTTTCACGCGGTCGAGTGTCGCAGAGAGGAAGTCCATGGTCGTCCCTGTTGGGGTGGCGCTGTAGGAAGTCATAGAAACTGGGCTAAACCGCTGCAAGCAGATAGGAGCAACGCCCTGATGACTGATCTTGCCGACCAGAACTGGTATACGAACGACGCGTCGACCTTTGGCGACCGTGTGGTGGCCGCGCGCGAGGCGCATAACCTGTCGTCCAAGGCACTTGCGCGTCACCTTGGCGTGGCGACGAAGACCATTGAGAACTGGGAAAATGACATCTCCGAGCCGCGCGCCAACAAGTTGCAGATGCTGTCAGGTGTTCTGAACGTGTCGATCCCCTGGCTGCTGACCGGTGAGGGGGGCGAGGTTGAGCCGGTTCCGGGCGATGCGACGGGTGTGACGAGCCTTTTGACCGAAGTCCGGAGCCTGCGATCCGAGATGATTTCGGCGTCCGAGCGTTTGGGAGTTCTGGAAAAGCGGCTCAAGCAGACACTGGTGGAATGACCGAGCACGAAAAGCGACTGAAGCGCCTGACGATCCGATCCTGGCGTCGCGGGACCAAGGAGATGGACCTGATCCTGGGGCGTTTCTGGGATGCAGAAGGGGCCGCGCTCGACCCCGACACTCTCGATACGTACGAAGCGATGCTGGCCGAGAATGACCAGGATTTGTATGCTTGGGTCAGCGGGCAGTCTGCCGCCCCCGAAGCGTTCGCGAAGTTGATTGCGCGTCTTCGCCCTGAGCGTCAATAAATGTAGCGGATCTGATCGCTCCAAAACCGTTCGATCTGACCCAAAGCCGCGTTGATGCTCCGCAGTTGCTCTCCCGCCAGCGCCGGGTGGTCGCCCAAAACCTCGGAATGGCGCTGAAAGAGTTCGTCAACCACACGGTGGACATCGCGCCCCTTTTCGGTCAGGCGGACGCGGACGGACCGGCGGTCAATCTCGCAACGCTGGTGGTGCATGAAGCCCATATCGACCAGCTTCTTCAGATTGTACGAGACGTTCGACCCCTGATAATACCCGCGTGAGCGCAATTCGCCCGCCGTCACTTCGTTATCGGCGATATTGAAGAGCAGCAGGGCCTGTACTGCGTTGATTTCCAGCACACCCAAACGTTCGAACTCATCCTTGATGACATCAAGTAGAAGTCGGTGGAGCCGCTCAACCATGGCAAGGCTGTCGAGGTAGTCTTTCAAGAATGTCGAACTTTGATCTCGCGCGACGGGTTGATGCATACTCATGCCCAAAACCTCCGGCCTGTTCCCAATGCTGGCGCAGAGTTTTCGTCAAAACATCCCAATATACCGTTAAAATCTCTGTTGAAAGCTGCGAGCAGTCATTGCGGGCGGTCCTTCGGCTATGGCGCGGCCCACCTCGCGCACCAGTTTGCGTCGCATCGCGCGTTCGAAATCGCCGTAGTCACGCGCTTCCTGTACAAAGGCGTTCGGCCCTTTGATCACTTGCGTCTCAAAGTACCTGACCAGCCCCGGTAACTCCGTCGCCCCGCCGATCGCAAGGGCGTTCACCGTGACGCCGTCCAGCGGAAAGTGCTTGTAGGCAAGGCGTGGCACGTACCCGTGATTGTTTCGCCCGTCGCCCGATACGTCGATAGTCTGCGCCGTGCAGGCCGGCCCGTCGCGCAGCACGCCTGCGGCATAGCCCAGTGCGGCCCCCATCGCGGTCGGTGATCGCGTTTCTTTCCGCTCTGCCGCCGACACCTCGGCAGCCGCCTCCAGCAGATCCTCGCCCGAGCGGATCAAGCGCCAGTCCAGCATGATGTGCTGGTTCCACTGCCCGCTCCATTCGAACGCCGCCAACGCCACCGGTTCGGGGTCGGACAGGAAGGCCGCCTGAACCTCTGGCGCAATCAGGGCTGCGGCCAAACCGTTTCTCTGCACAAGATACTCGCGCGCATCGACCGAGGCCGAGGCGTCAATCGCAAGCACCAGCGCCAACCGACAGGCCAGCACCGGCGCGGGCAGCAACAGCACCGCCAGCGCCAATGCGGCCCGAAGGATCACCAATGGCCTGTGTTTTCCATGCTGGCCCATGGTTCTGCAGGGGCCAGACGATCACCCGCCTGCAACAGCTCGATCGAGACATTGTCGGGGGAGCGTACAAACGCCATATGCCCGTCGCGCGGCGGCCGGTTGATCGTCACGCCAGCGTCCATAAGCTTTTGGCACATGTCATAGATGTTATCGACGCGGATCGCGATATGCCCGAAATGCCGGCTGTCATTCGGCAAACCGTCATCGCCATCCCAGTTATAGGTCAGCTCCAGCGTGTCGCGCTCGTCACCCTCGGCCTTCATATGCACATTGGTGAAGCGTGCAACATCGTTGACCCAACGCCGATCCTCGGTAAAGCCCAGCAACTCGTAAAACGCCTGGCTCTTCTCAAGGTCCAGAACCCTCACCATCGTATGCAGATACTGCGTGCCCATCTTCTCGTCCTCCATTTGGTTTGGGTGTACCCTAGGGGATGTGCGGGGTTTCACAAGTCGGAGAGTGAGGTCAGAGGAGTGTTGCTGTGTGGAAAGTAAAATCTACTTTCGCCTATTTTCTCCAGATATGTTCTGCCGTACTTTTTGTACTGTTTTTCACCTCTATCGAACACTACTTTTTTGGTGGGGTAATCTTTAACTCCGACAAGAGTTCTGGAGTTCATATCTTATCGATTAGAGGGGGAAATGAAGTATTTACTATGGTTCCATCGGAAAAACAGGAAATATATGTAGAAGTTCGACTTTACCTCTTGGTCGCGGGTTTCTTTGGAAGTCTCTATCTGAGCAGACCAAAAAACCGAGAAAAATAGTTAGATGGATTCTGCAAGCAAGTGTAGGGCGCACCGCCCGTTCAAAACAGCACCATCTCTGCGTCGTCGTCCTCCATCTCAACCATCCCTTCCGCCTCCGCGACAAACGGTAAGGTCAGCGCCTCCATCAGCGACGCGCTCTCCTCGACCTCGGTGTCTCGCAGAAAATCTCCCTTCGCCAGCGTGATCCGGTCGATCACATGGCCGTCCGAGCGCCCGATGACGTCCAACCGGTAAGCCGTGTCGGCCTCCAGCTGAACCTGCGCGTCGCTTTTCACGTGGTTGGCGTCAAACGTCTTGCCCCATTTCAGCTCTTCATTCGCGCTGCCAAGCCCGATGAACAGCTTGATCGGGTCCAGCACCACCTCGCCGGTCTCGAGGTTCGTAACTTTGTAGAACGCGTCATTGCCGGTGTCGCTGCGCACATCGTCGGGGTCCATCGTGCTGGCCACGCGCCCGCCATGCACGGCGATGAAGTACCGGCCCGCTTCCTCGGCGACAAACTCGAACGACAGCGCCTCGTCATCTTGAGCCCGGTTATAGGAGTTGGATTCGGCGTCCCAGAGCATGCCCCTTTCGCCATCGACCATGCGCATCTCCCACTCACCACTGGCCCTGCCGCTCTCGGCTTCGACGACCAACTGGCCGTCCTCCGCGTAAAACGCGTCCTCAGGCGAAGAAAGGGCGGAGAGTGTGGCCGATCCGCTTTGCGAACCGCCGCCGGACGATCCGCTATCATCGGAACCTCCAACGCTGCCGGCAACCGTTGTCGTTTCGCTGTTCCCCGAACCGCCGCCGCCGGCGGTTGCAAAGAGGGCCGCAAAGAGCGCGAGCAAAGCATTCATTCCGTCTTCCTTCCCGAAAGATCACAACGCCGCCAAACCTTTGCCCCAATTGCGGCAATTCTGTGTTGGATCGTGGCCCGCTAAGCGCAAACACCGTTCTCGGCCCGGAAACGCGAGGGCTCCACAGAGTTCTCCACAGGAAACCGCCCGCCACCCCCACATATCGTGTTGAGCGCCCTTCAAACCCCACTATGATGGGGCGACAAAACGCTGGAGGCACAGGCATGAACATGGAAAACGACACCCCCCAAACCCCTGAACAGGAGATCGAGGAGCTTCGTGCCACCACCTATCAGACCCGCCGCGCCACTGCGCCGGGGATGGAGGAGCATCTCTACACCATCCACCCCGTCCTCGATCACGGGTTTGTCCGCGTCATCGACTACATGGGCGACGACGCCGCCATTACCCAGGCCGCGCGCGTCAGCTATGGCAAGGGCACCAAGGCGGTCAGCAATGACGAAGGGCTGATCCGCTATCTCATGCGCCACTGGCACTCGACCCCGTTCGAGATGTGCGAGATCAAGCTCCACGTCAAACTCCCCGTCTTCGTCGCCCGTCAGTGGATCCGCCACCGCACCGCCAATGTGAACGAATACTCTGCCCGCTATTCGATCCTCGACCGCGAATTCTACATCCCCCGCGCGGAAGATCTCGCCGCCCAGTCTACCACCAACAACCAGGGCCGGGGCGAGAGCCTCACCGGAGACGAAGGCCAACGCGTCCTCGACTGGCTCCGCGACGACGCCATGCGCGCCTACGACCATTACGAGGAGATGATCTCCCAGGACGGCCAGCAGGGCCTCGCCCGAGAGCTCGCCCGCATGAACCTGCCCGCCAATGTCTACACCCAATGGTACTGGAAGGTGGACCTCCACAACCTCTTCCACTTCCTGCGCCTGCGCGCCGACGCCCACGCCCAATACGAGATCC
>JBCCWG010000037.1:0-25151 GCA_039193985.1 Pseudomonadota bacterium | reverse complement strand
GTCGACACGTTGCTGCGCGGCGCTCTGAACCTTGAGATCGACGCCGCACGCCAAGATGACCGGGTTGAGGTGTCAGCCCTGTCGCTGACGACGGACAGCGTCACCCTTACCACCTCCGGGCAGTTGGGCGCCGAAAGCGACCGGCTTGAGATTGCGGCGCGGCTCAACGATGTAGGCCCCTTCGTGCCCGGCCTCAGCGGGGCGCTATCGGTCGAAGGTTCGGTCGGGCAGCAAGCCGACACTCTGGTGCTTGATCTCGACGCCACCGGGCCGGGCGGTGCGCGCGCCGATGTTTCGGGCACTCTGCGTCAGGATGGCACCTCGGCGAACCTGGATATCGACGGAACCGCACCACTGGCACTGGCCAACCGGTTTATCGCCCCTCGCAGCGTGGCCGGTGTGGCGAGCTTCAACTTAAACCTCGATGGTCCACCCGGCCTGGACAGCCTGTCAGGTCGTGCGCTTTTGACAAACGCGCGGTTGGCAGCACCGACTTTGCCCACCGGTCTCGAAGCAATTTCTGGCAGCATCGATCTGGCAGGCGGGCAGGCCACACTGAACCTGAACAGCACCGTCGAAAGTGGCGGTCGCATTTCCCTTCAGGGCCCCGTGGGTCTGACGCGGCCCAACAGTGCCGCCTTCCGAATTGGCCTCGATCGCGTCCGCCTGACCGACCCGCAGCTGTTCGAAACAGTGGCGAATGGCCAGCTTCGCATCGATGGCCCGGTGGCAGGCGGTGCATCGATTGCCGGAACGATCGAGCTTGCCGAAACCAACATCCAGATACCAAGTTCGGGTCTTGGCGGGACTGGGGCTATTCCCGAGATCACCCATCTGAACGAACCGCCTCCGGTTCGTGGAACCCGGCGCCGGGCGGGCTTGCTGGATCGCGGGTCGGAGAACGGAGCGCGCGGTGGGCCTGTCTTTCCTCTCGATATCCAAATTTCCGCACCAAATCGCATCTTTGTGCGTGGTCGCGGCCTCGACAGCGAGTTTGGCGGATCGCTCCGGGTCACCGGCAGCACGGCGGATGTCGTCCCGATTGGGGCCTTCGAACTGATCCGGGGTCGTCTTGACATCCTTGGCCAGCGACTTGCGCTGGAGCAGGCACGGATCACGCTGCAAGGTGGCTTCATCCCTGTGCTGAACATTCGTGCCTCGACCCAAGCCGACGAGACCGACATCGACGTCGAGGTTCTCGGCCCTGCAGACAATCCCGAGATCCGGTTCTCCTCCTCGCCCGAATTGCCGCAGGAAGAGGTTCTGGCGAGGCTGATCTTTGGGCGCGGGCTTGAGACCCTCAGCCCGATCCAGGCCGCGCGCCTTGCCATTGCCGTGCGAACCCTTGCCGGACAGGGGGGCGAGGGCATCGTCGGCAATATTCGCGGCACGGCAGGTCTTGCGGACCTGGACGTCACGACGAATGAAGACGGCAATGCCGCCGTTCGCGCGGGCGCTTATCTTGGCGAAAACGTCTATTCTGACGTGACGGTCGACAGCGAGGGAGAAACCCAGCTGAACCTCAATCTTGACGTTACCCCTTCGCTGACCGTCCGGGGCGGGGTCACGAATGACGGCGGGTCGAGCCTCGGCATCTTTTTTGAACGCGATTATTGATGACATCCGTCAAAAGCCTGAATGTTACAGGATCTTGGAATGTGCCTTGTGCAGTGTTAACTTACATTCAGGTCAGCGCCGGACCCGAACGTATCGGCGCGCAACCAAGGAGGACAATGTCCTGTCTCATGCCCAAGACGCGGTCCGTGGCGCGACCGCCCCTGACACCGTCGGTCGAGTGATGGCCGCAGACGCTGCCAGACCCACGAGCGATGCGTTGCTCGATATCATTCTGAAATCGCTGGATGACGACAAAGCCGAGGAAATCGTAAAGATTTCGCTTCGAGGCAAAAGCGAGATGGCCGACTGGATGGTCATCGCGTCGGGCCGGTCGACCCGGCAGGTGGCGGCGATTTCCGAGCATCTGGTCGAAACGCTCAAGCGCGATCACAACGTGCCCTCCAAGATCGAAGGCAAGGACGCCGGAGATTGGGTGCTGATCGATGCGGGCGATGTGATCGTTCACGTCTTCCGGCCCGAGGTGCGCGAGTTCTATCAGCTCGAAAAGATGTGGCTCAGCCCGGGTGACAGCGCAGCGACCAGCTCGTAAGGGCTGGTTGCCATGAAAGTCAGGATCGCGGCGGTTGGGCGATTGCGCCCGGGCGCCGAAGCCGACCTGATTGCCGATTACCGGACGCGTTTCGACCGGACCGGGCGGCCCTTGGGCCTTGGCCCGCTGGACCTGCGCGAGGTTGAGGCGAAGAAAGGCGGGATGTCGGCCGAAGCCGATCTTCTTCGAAGAGCTTGCTTGGACGCCAAGCCGATCGTTGCGCTGGACGAACGCGGCCAAACCCATACCTCTCCAGAATTTGCTACCCAACTCGCGAGTTGGCGCGACGATGGCAGTCCTGAGGTGTGCTTTCTGATCGGAGGGGCCGATGGCCTCGCCCCTGCCCTACGCGACGCGGCGAATGTCAGACTTAGCTTCGGCAAAATGGTCTGGCCCCACATGCTCGCCCGCGTGATGCTGGTCGAGCAGTTGTACCGCGCGGCGTCTATCCTGGCAGGCGGCCCGTATCACCGGGAATGACGGTTGAGCCGCGATGCGAATAGATTGATTGCCGCTTGTGTAAGTCACGGTCGCAAGTCGCCCTTTTGGACGGTCGCTTTCGACCCAATCGGGTGGCCCGTTTTTTTGAACTGTCCGGCGTGTCTTCGCATCTTTTTTATAGACATACCGCCCGATTGATCCACTTTATGGATGGTCCATGACATTTGATCAGATCAAAACCTTTCTGTGGGTGGCCCGCTTGGGCGGGTTTCGCCGCGCGGCAGAGCGGTTGAACCTATCACAACCTGCTGTATCCACCCGTATCGCCAACCTGGAAAAAGAACTGCGCGTGCCCTTGTTCGAACGCGGTCAAGGCGAACTCGTCCTGACCAAACACGGAACCCTGCTTTTGTCTTACGCAGAGCAGATGTTGTTCGTCGAAGAAGAGATAAAGCAGCGCGTCGCCAATCCGTCGGAAGCAGATGGCCTGTTTCGTGTCGGCGCGTCTGAGACCATCGCCCAGGCGTGGTTGCCGCAGTTTCTCAAGGCGTTCAGCGAACAATACCCCCGTGTCAATGTTGACCTGACAGTCGATATTTCTCTTACGCTTCGTGCCGAACTTCTCGAGCGAAAACTCGACCTGGCGCTGTTGATGGGACCGGTCTCGGAGTTCTCAGTCGAGAACGTCGGTTTGCCGACTTTCGATCTGCATTGGTATCGGTCCACCAAGAACCCGCAAACTGACCTTCGCCAGATCCCCGTCATTTCCTACTCCAGCAAGACGCGCCCCTATCGCGAACTGATGTCCGAACTGTCGCGCCGTGTCGGGCCAAAGGTCCGGGTCTATGCCTCGGCCTCTTTGTCGGCAAGCCTGAAGATGATTGCGGCGGGAATCGCGGTAGGCCCATATCCACGTGCGTTGGCCAATGATTTCATAGCATCAGGGCAGATCGTAGAGTTCGATCCAGGCTTTCAGCCGCGCCCGCTTTCGTTCACCGCGTCTTATTTGTCAGAGCCGCGTAGCTTTCTTGTTGAAACCAGTGCGAAAATTGCCCGAGAGGCCGCAGAGCACTGGGACAAAATGTATCCCAGATGAATAAATTTCATTTATCAATATAGATACAAAATGATAATTTGATTGGAGATCCGTCGTCGTGTGATGCTGCAGTTATTCGCAGGGGTGCCAGGGTGACGTCGTCTACAGTTTCTCATTCAGACCTGATCGGCGCATCGGCAGAGGACGTGCGCGCCGCTATCCGTTCTGGGGCCTATACAGGCCATACTGCCGGTCTTGCGCCGGGCAGGCTGCAATGCAATCTCGCCATTCTGCCCGAACGGTTTGCCTTGGACTTTCTGCGCTTCTGCCAGCGCAATCCTAAACCCTGCCCCATCGTCGGTGTGAGCGACACCGGCGATGCGATGCTGCCGACACTGGGCCACGACATCGATATCCGCTCGGATGTATCGAAGTACCGTGTATTCCGCGACGGCGCGCTCAGCGATGAGGTGACGGATATTTCCGATGTCTGGGCGGACGACCTTGTCACCGTCGCACTTGGCTGTTCGTTCACCTTTGAAAACGCGCTGGTGCGAAACGGCATTCCAGTGCGGCATCTGGAAACCGGACGCAACGTACCGATGTTCAAGTCCAACATCGATCTGGCTCCGGCGGGTCGGTTTGCCGGGAAGATGGTCGTGACCATGCGACCCATCCCCGTCGCTCAGTTGGACGCCGCGCGCGAGATCAGCCGCAGCTATCCCCAAGCCCATGGCGCTCCCATTGCCGTCGACGAGCCCGCGCAGATCGGCATTTCCGACCTCTCCGCCCCCGATTGGGGCGACGCGGTCGAAATCAAGGACGGCGAAGTGCCCGTCTATTGGGCCTGTGGCGTCACACCGCAAAATGTTCTGCTGGATGCCAATTTGCCGATCTGCATCACACATTCACCTGGTCACATGCTGATCGCAGACGTGGCGGAAGACGCCGAGACAACAATCCTCGCATGAGACTTAACCCATCCAATAAGGAAACGACCGAATGAAAAACATAGTTCCGATTCTAGCAGCGACGACGACTTTGGCCGCACCGGTCTTTGCCGAAAACCTGTCTGTTGTGGGCAGTTGGTCCAGCCTGCCGCTGCACAATGAATACGAAGCTCCTTTCTGGTCCACCACGCTGCCAGAAGCATCGGGCGGTGACATCACGGTAGAACTGACCACCCACAACCAGATGAGCCTGGGCCTCGGTGACATCTACCCGCTGCTGGGTCAGGGCGTCTATGACGTCGCGATGACGGTGGGAGATTACGCCGTGACCGACGCGCCGGAACTCGAAGGCCTCGATGTGCCGTTGATCGCCGTGACCGCAGACGAGGCGCGCGCAATGATCGACGCAGCCCGTCCAATGGTGTCCGACATCTTCCGTGACCGGTTCAACAGCCACGTGCTGGCGATCGCACCCTACCCGCCGCAGGTTGTATTCTGTAACCACGAGATCAGCAGCCTTGGAGATCTTGCGGGTCTCAAGGTGCGTGCATCGGGTCGAATGACGGCACTTCTGCTTGAAGCACTGGGCGCGGAGGGCGTGAACGTGTCCTTCGCCGAAGTTCCGGGCGCGTTGCAGAACGGCGTCGTCGATTGCGCTGTGACGGGTGCCGGCTCGGGGTATTCCGCTGGCTGGTGGGAAGTGTCCACACATTTGTTGCCTATTCCGCTTGGTGGCTGGGACCCTGTGGTAACGGCTGTCAACCTGGACAAATGGAATAGCCTTGGTGCGGATACGCAGGCGTTGATCTCGACCGAAATCGTGACCGGCTTTGAGGACCCTGCATGGGCCAGCGCTCAAGGTGCATTGGACAATGACGTGGCCTGTCTGACCGGCAACGGTGAGTGTGCATCTGGCGACGCACGCTCGATGACCCTGGTTGAGGTCAGCGACGAGGACTTTGACCGCGCTCGCACGATCCTGACAAGCGAAGTTCTGCCCGACTGGGCCGAGCGGTCCGGCGGTGACTGGGCAGCGCGTTGGAACGACAGTGTTGGCGCGGTGGTCGGCGTGACGATCGAGTAACCACACCCCTTAAGACAAGGACGTGCCGGACATGGAACTGACGATGATAGCAAGACTACGGGCGATCAACCGAGGGGTGGCCTTGATGGTCGGCTTCGGATTGCTCCTCTGTTCGGCTTTTGTGCTGACAGACATCATCATGCGCCGGTTCGGCACGTCGCTTGGCGGCACCGAGGAAATCGCGGGATACGCGATGGCGCTGGCCACATCCTGGGGTATGTCGTTTACACTGCTGGAGTTAGGTCATGTGCGTATCGATCTGATACGCACGCGGTTCAAGACATTTGGCAAGGCGTTGTTTGACGTCTTTTCGATGATCGTCATGACCGCGGTCATCATCACAATCGCTATCAAGTCATGGCCCGTCGTGGCCCATTCGCTGACAAACGGATCGCGGGCGAACACACCACTCGAAACACCCCTTGCTTGGGTGCAGATACCCTGGTTCGCAGGTTGGGTCTGGTTTGCCTTAACGTCGACCATCGTCACGCTGTGTGCGCTCAGCCTGTTTGTCAAACGCCGCCATTCGGAAACGGAAGCCATTGCAGGTGCCTTCGCAGAACAGGATACTTTGCAATGATCGCATTTGTTTCTGCCGGGCTGTTGGCCCTGCTGGCATTGTCAATTCCGGTTGGTATTGTGTTGTTCCTGTTGGGATTTGGCATCGATACATTCTTTTCCGGTTTTCCGCTGATCCGTGGACTGGGCAATATGGTCTGGTCGGCGTCCAACTCGTCCACGCTGATCGCGATACCGTTTTTCGTGTTGCTCGGTGAAATCCTGGTACGCAGCGGGGTCGCAACGCGGACCTATGCTGCACTTGACCGGTGGGTGTCATGGTTACCGGGTGGGCTGGTTCACGCCAACATCGCCACCGCTACGATGTTTTCCGCGACATCCGGATCCTCCGTCGCCACTGCTGCGACCGTCGCGACTGTCGCCATGCCGCAGGCTGAAAAGCTGGGCTACGATCCGAAACTGTTTTCGGGTGCGATTGCTGCGGGCGGTACATTGGGCATCATGATCCCACCATCGATCAACTTGATCGTCTACGGATTCCTTACTCAGTCTTCGATCCCGCAGCTATTTTTGGCAGGTCTGGTCCCTGGCATCGCACTGGCGATGTTGTTCATGCTGATCACCGTGATCATCTGCATGATCCGCCCCGACCTCGGTGGGCTGCGCCGCACTTTCCCGATTGCCAAAATGTTGCGGGCTTTGATCGACCTGATCCCGATCATTATTCTTTTTGGCCTCATCGTGGGGTCGATCTACCGTGGCTGGGCCACCCCGACCGAGGCTGCGGCTGTGGGCGTCGCCGGTGCGTTCCTAATCGGCTTTGCCTTTGGAGGTGTGTCGTGGGACATGCTGACGCAAAGCCTTATGGGAACGGTCAAGATCACGTCGATGATCATGCTGATCGTGATCGGCGCGTCGTTCCTGAACTTCACCCTTGCCTCAGCCGGTTTGGGCCGCGAATTGACGGCTTTCATGGAGGGCCTCGGCCTATCGCCGCTGGGCTTCATCCTCGTCGTGGTGGTGCTTTACATTGTGCTGGGCTTTTTTATCGAGACCCTGTCGCTGATGGTCGTGACGATCCCGATCATCGTGCCCATGGTGCTGGTGCAGGGGTATGACGTGATCTGGTTCGGCATCTTGATGATTGTCCTCATTGTGATGGCACTGATCACGCCGCCTGTGGGGCTGAATCTGTACGTTGTGCAAGGCGCGCGCAAATCCGGCAGTCTGAATGAGGTTATGCTGGGGGCGCTGCCATATTGTCTGACAATGCTGGCCATGGCGCTTTTGTTGATCGCCTTCCCTAACATCGCCCTGTTCCTGCCAAACGCGCTGCAATAGGGCGGAACGAGCGGATCGAATTCAACTCCGCCCTTAGCGAAGGGTTTGGCGCCCCAACCACGGGCGATGACGCGGAGGTACCTGAGGTCAGCCATGTTTCCCCAATTTAAAACCATTGCCGATCACGCTTTGCTGGTGACTTTTTCCGATGAGGTTTCGGACGAGGCGCATGAATTGGTAATGGCTCTGGACGCCGCAATCGCCGCGGACCCCGCCCCCGGGGTGATCGAAACAGTGCCCGCGATTGTCAACCTCTTGGTGGCGTTTGATCCTATTGCCACAGACCATGCGGCCATTGAAAGCCACTTGCGCGGATGTATGAAAGCTGCGCAAAGCAAAACGACCGCAGGCACCCGGCGTGTGGTGCAAGTCTGTTATGAAGAGGCGCTTTCCCCCGATCTGGAGGCGGTCGCATCCGCCACGAACCTTTCGCCGGACGCCTTGATCAACGCTCATCTCGCCGGAAGCTTCCGTGTTCTAATGTATGGCTTTGCGCCGGGATATGCCTATCTGTCAGGCGTACCCCTGCAGATACAAGTGCCGCGCAAACCCGCGCCCGTGCGCGATGTCCCCGCCGGCAGCGTGATCATCGCAGGGTCGCAGTGCCTTGTTACCACCCTCACGATGCCAACCGGCTGGTCGATCATCGGGCGATCGCCAACGGCGATCTTGACCGGCGATCCTGAACAGCCGTTTCTGTTCGATGTGGGCGATCCTGTAACGTTTGAGAGGATCGACGCGACCACCTTCGACCAACTGAGCAAGGGGCGCGTTGATGGCTGAGGCAGAGTTCACTGTCGCCTTTGCCGGTCCACTGGTGACCTTGCAGGATGCAGGACGCCCCGGACACATGCGTTTTGGCGTCTCTGCCTCTGGTCCTATGGACAGATTGGCGTTCGATGCTGCGCACGCAGCCTTAGGCAACGCTCCGGGGCAAACGGCGATAGAGATATCGCTTGGCGGGCTGACACTGCACTGCACGCAAGGGCCAGTGACGCTGGCCGTCACTGGTGGAGAGTTCGTCATACAACACGGCAGCCAAAAAGTGCCTTCATGGAATGTACAGACCGTTCAGAAAGGTGAGCGGATTTCGATCACGGCAGGCCACGCCGGAAGCTGGGCCTATTTGGCCTTTGCGGGCACGATAGATGCGCCAGATTGGCTTGGCAGCCAGGCGACGCACTCAACCTCGGGCTTTGGCGGTGGTGTTGTGCGAACGGGCCAGACCCTCAAGGTGACAGGAACATCGGTCTGCATTGATCGGTTGGGCGACATCGCGCGACCGGATTTTGTGGCAAACGGACCCATAAGCGTTGTCGCCGGTCCGCAGGATCAGCATTTCACCGATGAGGCGGTAGACAGATTCACCTCCGGTACGTTCACTGTGTCCGACGCCTATGACCGGATGGGCATGCGGTTGAAAGGGCCAGCGCTGGATCACACCGGTGCCTTATCGATCCCATCAGAGCCAATTATGCGCGGATCCGTGCAGGTATCGGGCGACGGTGTGCCAACTGTGCTGCTGGCCGACCATCAGACGACAGGTGGCTACCCGAAAATTGCGACCGTAACTTCACCGGACACGGACAAGTTGGCGCAATATCGTGCAGGTCAACCAGTGCGGTTCAAGGCGATTTCAAGCCAACAGGCGATTGATGAGGTCCGCAAGTACACGGCCCTGAAGGCCAAGTACCTCGGTCAGATTTCAGTAGCACGTGGCACCTTGGCACAGCGTCTGATGCGAGAGAACCTGGTCCACGGCTGTGTGATCGACTAGCCCGGAAGAGAACCGTCACAAAACAAGCGAAAGCGCCGAGACGCTCGTGGATGCGAGGACGCTTTGCGGATCAAGCTGCTATTCGACCGGCGAACTCAAGACTGAGCGATTGCTGTTGCCTCTATCGAAAGCAGAAGACCCATAGGGAGTTCCACTATGGGCGTCGAACGCGCTGGTGGCTTTTTCGGGAACTATTCGGCGAAGAGTTCGTTGAGGGCTGACCGTTCATCAGCATCACCCAGCCACGTTATGACTTTGACGACATCGTCCATCGAGCAGCCCGAGCAGTGAAGACAGGTTTTGAGATTCTCAAAGGCTTGCCTTGCTTGGCTTTCGAAGTCTTCTCCTGCTTTTGCTCCGGTTTCTGGAACGATGCCCGCCTGACCCGAAACAAACAGGAAATCTCCGGCACGGATGGCTGTGGAATACGCCCCATAGGGCGCTGGCATATCAGGATGCTCAACTACAATTCTTTCCAAGGTCGCCATCTCCAACGGTGTTCACGCCTTAACGTAGGTCCGCCAACAACAATCGATCAAGTTTGTCTATTGGAAGATATCGATTGGAATGATTTGGAAGCCAGGCCGCCTCATGTTGTCACATCTGGCCCAGCCCGCCCCGTGGTCATGCGCAGTCCGGAAATTGCCTCGGCGCTTTCGACCACCGCCGCCAGCGCCTCAACCGGGTCGGCGCCGATCCTTGCGTGATCGTCCTCGAAGGCTTCCAGATAGACCCGGATCGTCGCGCCCTCGGTGCCCGTTCCCGACAGCCGGAACACCACCCGCGCGCCACCTTCGAACATCACGCGCAGGCCCTGTCCTTTGGAACGGGACCCGTCGACCGGGTCGTCATAGGCGAACTCGTCCGCCGCCGAGATCACACCAGCGGCAAAGCTTTGCCCCGGCAAGTTGCCCAGCTTGGCCCGCACGCCGTCCATCACGGCGTTGGCCATCTCCGTCTCGACTGCTTCATAGTCGTGGCGCGTGTAGAAATTCCGGCCGTATTCCTGCCAATGCGCCTCCAACAACTCGGCCACCGACTTGCGCGTCGTTGCCAGGATGTTGAGCCAAAGGAGCACGGCCCAAAGCCCGTCTTTCTCGCGCACATGATCGCTGCCGGTCCCCGCGCTTTCCTCACCGCAAAGCGTGATGCGCCCGTCATCGAGCAGGTTGCCGAAGAACTTCCAGCCCGTCGGTGTTTCAAAGCAAGGCAGGCCTCTGGCCGCCGCCACCCGGTCGACCGCCCGGCTCGTTGGCATCGAGCGCGCGACGCCCGCCAGCCCCTTGGCATAGCCCGGAGCGAGATGCGCATTCGCTGCCAGCACCGCGAGCGAATCGGAGGGTGTCACATAGATGCCTTTGCCGAGGATCATGTTCCGATCGCCGTCCCCGTCCGAGGCCGCGGCAAAGTCCGGTGCGTTCGGCCCCATGACCAGATCGACCAGCGGCTTGGCCCAGATCGGGTTCGGATCCGGGTGCCCGTTGCCGAAATCCGGCGACGGCGTACCGTTCAACACTGTGCCGGGCCCGGCACCCAGGCGACGTTCAAGGATCTCGGTCGCGTAGGGCCCCGTGATCGCGTGCATGGCATCGAATCGCATTGTGAAGCCCGACTGAAACAGGCTGCGAATGGCATCGAAATCAAACAGGTCGTCCATCAACGCGGCATAGCTAGCCACGGGATCAACGACCTCGACCATCATGCCCGCCAGCGACGTCGTGCCCAGCGCAGAGAGGTCGACATCTTGCGCTTCGACAATGTGATAGCTTGTAAGCTCTTCGGTCGCGGCGAATATCCGGTTGGTCACGTCCTCGGGTGCCGGTCCGCCGTTCGGCATGTTGAACTTGATGCCGAAATCCGCATCCGGTCCGCCCGGGTTATGGCTGGCCGACAGGATAATCCCGCCATCGGTTCCCCGCTGGCGGATCAGGTTCGACGCGGCGGGTGTGGACAGAAGCCCGCCTTGCCCGACGATGACCCTCACCGCGCCGCCGGCCGCTGCCATCCGCAGGATCACCTGGATGGCGCGGTCGTTGAAATAGCGTCCATCGCCACCGACCACAAAGGTCTTGCCCGCCGCCCCACCGATGCCGGTGAAGATGGCCTGAACGAAGTTTTCCAGGTAGTGCGGCTCCATGAAGACCTTCGTCTTCTTTCGCAGCCCGGATGTACCCGGCTTCTGGCCGGCAATCGGGTGTGTCTCGACGGTCATGCGCTGCATGGCAAACCCCTCCAAAAATTCATGTGTGTCCGCACCGACCAGGACCGGCCTTTTCCCACATCTGGCATGACGTCACACCGTCAGTGTCGCGGCGACCGCGCGTTTCCAGCGGTCGTATTTTTCGCCCCGGTCATCATCGGCCATCGCCGGTTCGAACCTCCGCTCCAGCGCCCAGCTTTGCGCGAACCCGTCAGCATCGGGGTAGACGCCAGCCTTCATACCGGCCAGCCAGGCTGCGCCCAGCGCCGTTGTCTCAAGCACCTTGGGCCGGTCAACAGGTGCGCCCAGGATGTCGGCCAGAAACTGCATGGTCCAATCACTGGCCGTCATGCCGCCATCGACCCGGAGGACCGCATCGCCGCCTCCCGCACCATCGGCCTGCATCGCCTCAAGCAGGTCGCGTGTCTGATAGCCAACGCTTTCGAGGGCCGCGCGGGCAAACTCCTTCGGGCCTGAGTTGCGCGACAGGCCGAAGATTGCGCCGCGGCAATCGGGGTTCCAGTACGGGGCGCCAAGCCCGGTAAAAGCCGGCACGATGACGACTGGCTGTTCCGCATCCGACGCTTCGGCCATGCTCTGCGTTTCCGTTGCATCCGCGATGATCTGCAGTCCGTCCCGCAGCCACTGCACCACAGCACCCGCAATGAAGATCGAACCTTCGAGCGCATAAGTTGGCTTGCCGTCCAGCTGATACCCGATTGTGGTCAAAAGCCGGTTGGTCGAGCGCACCGGGGCGTCCCCGGTGTTCAAGAGCGCAAAACAGCCCGTGCCATAGGTCGACTTCAGCATGCCCGGCTGGAAACACGCGTTCCCCACGGTCGCCGCCTGCTGATCGCCCGCCACGCCGAGCACCGGGATCCGTCCGCCAAACACTTCGGTAAAGCCAAACTCGGCGGCGCAATCCTTGACCTCAGGCAACATGGCCATCGGCACGCCAAGGAGGTTGCAGATCTCCTCCGACCACGCACCTTGATGAATGTCGTATAGCATGGTGCGCGCCGCATTGGTGGCGTCGGTCACATGCGCTTTGCCCCCGGTCATCCGCCAAATGAGATAGCTGTCAACGGTGCCGAACAGCACTTCGCCCGCTGCGGCACGCGCGCGCGAACCCGGCACCTGGTCGAGGATCCATTTCAGCTTGGTGGCCGAGAAGTAGGGGTCGAACAACAGCCCGGTGACACGCGTGACCGTGTCTTCATGCGCCGCCTTCATCCCGGCGCAGTAATCCGCAGTGCGCCGGTCCTGCCAAACAATCGCGTTGTGCAGCGGCTTACCGGTCGCCTTGTCCCAGACCACCGTCGTTTCGCGCTGGTTGGTGATGCCGATTGCGGCAATGTCGGCGGGAGTGGCGCCCGCTTTCTCCATCGCTTCGCGGGCCGTTTCCAGCGCTGTGGTCCAGAGGTCTTCGGGATCGTGTTCGACCCAGCCGCTGGACGGATAGTGCTGGGGAAACTCGCGCTGGGCCATCGCTGCAATCGACAAATCACCGTCGAAAAGGATGGTCCGGCTCGACGTGGTGCCCTGATCGATTGCCATCACATAGGTCATGTCGCCCTCCCTTGCGTTGGCGCTCAACTTGTCGTGTTGCAATTGCGGACGCAACCACTGGCGCAACCTTCCCGGAAAGCTATTCTTCTTTTAACCGGAGGTGCTGCCAATGTTCAGACTGCTTCTTGTACTTGTCACCGTCGCGCTTGCGCTGCCCGCTGCCGCGCAGGAACGCCGCTCCAGCCATTGCTTCGCCATCGCTGAAAACACTCCCGGCGCCGCCTATATCCACAAGGCGTCGTGGGACAGACAGACTGCGGACGAGTTCACTGTGCGCATCAGCTACATCGATCACTCGATGTATCTGATCCAAAGCCATGGCGGTCTCGATGCTGTCACCGATTACAACGGGTTTATCGGCGCGGTCGAACTGGTGCCCGATGTGGTGACCATGAACAATGCCCATTCGACCCATTGGACCGCCTTTCCGCATCCCGACATCCCGCATGTGCTGGAAGGCTGGCGGCAGAATGGCCAACCTGCCGAGCATTATCTTGATCTCGGCGAGATGTTGATCCGCAATGCGACAACGGACGTCCGTGACCGGTTCGGCGGCGGTGTCGCGGTGGCAGACAACAATTCGATCTTCATCTTTGAGGTAGCGGGGCTTTGCATCGGCCATCTGGGGCACCTACACCACGAACCCTCGGACGAAACCTATGCCGCCATCGGTCGGCTCGACGTGGTGATGGTACCGGTCGATGGCGGTCTTACGGTCGATACCGAAACGATGGTGCGCATCACCAACCGCTTCAAAAGCTCGATCGTTCTGCCCATGCATTGGTGGTCGGGCGGGTCGCTAGAGCGCTTTCTGGCCAGCATGTCGGAAACATTCCAGGTCCAGCGCCCCGGGACCAGCCACATGGAACTGTCGCTGCGCGATCTGCCCTCACGCCCGACCGTGATCGTGCTGGAACCGCGGTTTCTGTCCGCACCGGACTGAAGCGGTTTCCCTTTCCCACGGCTGGCGCTAGACCTGAGCGCGTGATGCTGAACCCAGCCGACGCCGCTTTTGCCGACCGCCTGACCAACGCCGGGATCAAAACCCGCGCGGCATCGTCTGACTATGTCGAAGAGCAGCGTGGTCGCTTTACCGGGCAAAGCAAATTTGTCGCGCTCCCCGCTTCGACGGAGGAGGTCGCGCGCACTGTTCGCCTTTGTTATAACGCACAAGTCGGGATTGTACCCTTTGGCGGCGGCACCGGCCTCGTCGCCGGGCAGGTCGCGCCCGATGGCCCGCCGCCGCTTGTCCTGTCGCTTGAACGCATGGACCGGATACGCGCCGTCCACGCGCAGGAAAACACGCTGATCGCCGAGGCAGGCGTCACACTGTCAAACCTGCACGCCGCGGCGGAGGACGCGGGTCGGCTGTTCCCGCTGACCTATGCCAGCAAAGACAGTGCCAGGATTGGCGGTGCGCTGGCGGTAAACTCTGGGGGGCTGAATGTCTTGCGCTATGGCACGGCGCGCGACCTCTGCCTCGGGGTCGAGGCCGTTTTGCCCAATGGCGATGTCTTTCATGGGCTAAAGCGGCTTCGCAAGGACAATACCGGTTATGATTTGCGCAACCTGTTGATCGGGTCGGAAGGCACGCTTGGGGTCATCACCGCAGCATCGCTCAAACTTTTCCCGCGCCCGGCAAGGATGGCCACGGCATTCATAGCGGTGCGTGATCCGGCAGCGGCCTTGGCTCTGTTGGCTCGTTTTCAGGAACGCGCGGGCGAGACGATCTCGGCTTTCGAGCTGATCTCGGGCCAGTCCTTTGCCTTTCTGGCCGAAACGCACCCGAACCTTCGGCTTCCCTTCGAAACATCGCCCGCATGGGCCGTCTTGGTCGAGCTTGGCACCGGCCCGGGAAGTAACCCCGAAGAGTTGCTGGCAAACGCATTTGAAGCGGCGATGGAGGCAGACCTGGCCACCGACGCACGCCTTGCGCAAAGCGAAGCGCAGCGCGCTGACTTCTGGGCGGTGCGTGAAACCATCCCCGAGGCCAACCGCCGGATCGGTGCCATTGCCAGCCATGACATTGCACTTCCGTTGGGTGAGGTCGCCGCGTTCCTGACGGCCGCCAACGAGGCGGTCAGCAAGCTTTTCCCGATGCGAATCAATGCGTTCGGGCATCTGGGCGACGGCAATCTGCATTACAACGTGTTCCCGCCCCACGGTGAAACCAAGGCCACCTACCGGGATCGCGCCACCGAGGTCACGCGCCTTGTGCACGACCTGACCATGGAGCGCGGCGGCACTTTCAGTGCCGAGCATGGGGTCGGGCGCGCCAAGACCGCCGATCTCGCCCGCTATGGTGACCCGGCCAAGCTCGCCGCGATGCGGGTCATCAAAACCGCGCTCGACCCGAAAGGCATCATGAACCGAGGTGCGGTTCTGCCGGAGGTGTAAGGGCCCCGCCCAAAGGCGAGGCCGCGTGTCTAGACCGTCTCCTCAGCGCCCAGAAAGCGCTGCATTGCGACCAGTTCGGACTGCCGCAACTCGTGTCCGCCGTCATGCCAAACGGTCGTCACGTCCGCGCCCTGAGCCGACAGATACGCCTCGAACGCTTCCGTCAGCGGTGCAGGGCAGATGGGGTCGCGACGCCCCGCGGTGATTAGAACACGTTTGCCCGCAAGACCGGGCTGTGCCTCCGGCGACCATGGGATCAGCGGATGCATGAGCATCACTTCATCCACCAGCTCCGGTCTGATCAAGGCAACAGCGGCCAGAATGTTCGCGCCGTTAGAATAGCCCAGCGCAATCACGCGAGATGCCCCAACGCGCGCAATCTCGGCAGCCATGAACTCGGCCATCGCGCTCGCCCGTGCCCAAAGGTCATCCATGTCATAGACACCTTCGCCTGTGCGCCGAAAGTACCGGTTTGCCCCCATTTCGGAGACGTCGCCACGGGGTGAGACGACACTCGCGCCCGACACCAGTTGGGATGCCAGTTCGTGGAACTGATGCTCGTCACCGCCGGTCCCGTGGAAGGTGAAGATCAGCGGCGCCCCTTCGTCGCCGCTTGTCCGTGCTGCATGATAGGTCATTCCAGCGGCTCCAGCACACGTTCCAGCCGGTCGCGCAGATGCGCGTGCTGCGACGGCAATTGCAAGGCTTCGCCAAGGTGAGCCGTGTCCTCGTCCGTGGCAAAGCCCGGCTCATTCGTGGCCACCTCGAACAACACACCGCCCGGGGTCCGGAAGTAGATCGCCCAGAAATAGTCGCGGTCGATTACCGGCGTCACCTGATACCCTGTGTCCATCAGCGCTTCGCGCACTTCCAATTGCCGCGCACGGGTGTCGACCGCGAAGGCGATGTGATGCACCGATCCGGCCCCTTGTGCGGCATGTGCCGCGCCCGGCAGCGTTTCGATATCGATCACATTGGCTTCGTTCCCGTTCGGGACGGCAAAGCGGGTCACGTTGTCCTGACGGTCAACTTCCTCATACCCCATGAACTTCAAAAGTTCGGCGCTCGCTCCGTCATCGCGCAGGCGCATGTCGGCGCCTTTGAACCCTCGAATGGCCATGTCAGCCGAGATACCACCGCCGGTCCAGGGCGCACGATCGTCACCTTCGGTTCCGACGAGGGCAAAGGCATCGCCATCCGGGCCGTCGAACAAAACCCGGTCCTCGCCAAAGCGCGTGTCATGATCCAAACCTTCGACATCAAGCATGGCAAGCCGTTCGGTCCAGGCATCAAGCGCCTCCTTCGGAACCGAATAGGACGTGCGGCCGACTTCGCCGACGCCAGCTTTCCCACGCCCGGCCATCGGGAAGGGGAAATAGGTCATCACCGAGCCGGGCGAGCCCGTCTCGTCACCGTAGTAAAGGTGATAGACGTCGGGCGCGTCGAAATTCACCGTTTGCTTGACCCTGCGCAGGCCGAGCGTGTCGGTAAAGAAGGCGTTGTTTTTCGACGCGGACGAGGCCAGCGAGGTCACGTGATGCAGGCCTTTGATCTGGTTCAGCATGAGAAGTCTCCCAAAAACGTTTGCGTTGGAGAGGAGATATCATGTTCTAAAATTCAAAAAACACGCCTGGGCGCATGATTTATGTGCATATTCGCACATAAGGTACAGCCGCTATTCTGCAGCCTGCCTTTCAGCACGTTCAGCGCGCCAAGCTTCCAGCAACTTGCCCAACAAGGCACGCATGGCCGCATGGGCACCATCGTCATCGTGAAAGCGACCGGTCTTGGCCAGGAAATCGCGCAACCGAAACGGCTTGCGCTTGGCCAGTATCCCCTGCAGTTCGCCTGGCAAGGTTCCCGCAGCCACATGCGCGCGCACCCAGGCTTCCAGCATTTCGGTTTCGGTGACGCTGCTGTCCTTGCACCAAGCGGTTTCGAACAGCCGCATGATGTAGTTCAGAACCACGGGACGGACATGCCGCCGGTCCCCCCGATACGGGCTGCGAAACACGTCGGTCACCAGCTCGTAGGAAGGCCAGTAGAACAAGTGCCCCTCATCGCGCACGTCACGCACAACCTCGTCGACTGCGACCCGCAGCGTCGCCTTTGAGACCGAATTCGCAGTGATGCACGACACGTCACGGAACGTCGCGATCAGGGGAACTGGCGAAAGCGTAACGATGATCTTTGCGTCGGGGCGATACTTGCGGATCAGGTCATAGACGGCGCGGATGTTGTCGCGGTTTTCTTCGACCGTGGAGAGCCGGAACTTGTGACGCGCAGGGTCATAAACGTCTTTGGGGATCGTTCGCCAGAACACGTTGCCCGTCGGTTCATCATACCACACCTCGGACAGGCCGAAGGTCAGGATGAACACCTCGGTCGCATCGAAGATGCGCCTGGTGTCGAGACGCACCTGCTCATCATAGCCGTACTCTTCGGCCTTGTAGCCATGCCACAGCGGTTGATCGAACACCTTGTTTTCCCACGCCCACTCGAATTGCTGGCGGATAACGAAGGAGTTCACCATCCCCTCGCCCATGGTCACAACGTAAGCCCGTGTGGCGTCGTCGGCCTTGTTGAGCACCCGAAAGTTCCGCTCGCTCAACCAGTTCGAAATATTGGCGGCAAAACAGGAACCAAAGGCCGTGATCTGTGTCGTCCGCTTGATCAGAGGTTCCTCGGGCAGCCACCCGTGCAGGACAAAGCGCTCCGGCCCTTCGACCGCCATGATCTGGTCGAGCTTTGGGTTGAAATTCGTGTGCTCGCCCCGAAACCACGTCCGAAAGTCATCCCCTTTCGCACTTGTTTTTTGAAAGGCGATGCCGACGGCGCCGGTCTCTTCCACGGGCTCTTTCTCGGCCACACTGCTCTCCTGTTTCCGGGCGCGATCAAACTGCCCCATCGCCGCTGAAGCGTCAACGCGGACGGGTTTTACAGGATCGCAGCAAAACTGTCACAAACCCGATTCCTAGATACCGCAATTTCCCGCGCGAGCGTCGCAGACAAGCGGCGCGGCCATCCAGGCGATTCACAATCACCAGACAGCGGAGAACAAAGATGAAGGACATCGACACAAGCAAATTGAGCTGGGACGAATGGGACGAGTATCACGACCCGCGCCCGGAAGAGAACGGCTTCGACAAGGTGGTTGAAGAAGCGATCTCGCGCCGCGGCTTCCTGAGTGGCGTGTTGGCTTTCGGGTCCGGCGCCGCCGCAATGGGCACCGGTCTTCTTGGCTCGACCAGCGCCGAAGCGATGACTGCCAGCCGCTTTCCGTTCGAAGCGCTGCCGATCCAGACCGACAACACGGTCCATGTTCCGCCGGGATACAAGTGGTCGACACTTGTCCGCTGGGGCGACCCGCTTTTCCCTGACGCGCCCGAGTTCAGTAACACGGCCACCTTGCCTTCCGACGGCGCCGACCTGGTCATGGGCGAAAACACCGACGGCATGGAGCTGTTCGAAATCGACGGCCACGAAATCATCGCAGTCAACTCGGAATACGTGAACCCCGAAGTGAACCTCGTCTCCACCGGCGGCGAAGTTACCAGCGCCGAGGAGGTCAACGTCCTTCAAAAGTTCCAGGGCGTGAACGTGTTCGAGATCGAGCGCACCGCCGATGGCTGGGGCGTCAAGCTCGACAGCCCCTATAACCGCCGCATCACGCACCAGACTGAAATCGAGATTACCGGCCCAGGGCGTGGGCATGACCTTCTCAAGACCGAAGCTGACCCGACCGGCACCATTGTTCTTGGTTCGATGAACAACTGTGGTGCGGGCAAGACGCCGTGGGGCACCTACCTGACCTGCGAGGAAAACTTCAACGGCTACTTCGGTTCGACCGACCCCGAATTCGAACGCCCTGATGATTTCAAGCGCTATGGCATCAACATCGAAAGCCGCTATTCGTATGAAAAGATCGATGCGCGCTATGACATCTCGACCAATCCGAACGAGCCCTATCGTCATGGCTACATCACCGAGATCGATCCGGCCAACCCTGATGCACCGGCGAAAAAGCGCACCGCACTCGGCCGTTTCAAGCACGAGAACGCAGCCTGCGTCGTGGCGCCCTCGGGTCACCTCGTCATCTATATGGGTGACGATGAGCGGGGTGAGTACATGTACAAGTATGTCTCGACCAACCGCTATGCTCCGGGTGCGGACACCGACGACCTGATGGAGAACGGGCGGCTTTACACTGCCAAGTTCAATTGGGACGGCACGGGCGAATGGATTGAACTCACCGAAGAATCGACCGGTATGTCAACGGCCGAGATCTGCGTTCTCACGCGCGAAGCCGCCCTCCGCGTCGGCGCCACCACCATGGATCGGCCCGAGTGGATTGCCGTCAACCCGGTGGCCGTCGAAGGCTACTGCGCCCTGACCAACAACAGCCGCCGCGCCGTGCTCGACGATGATGGTAACCTGCGCACCAACGCCGCAGGGCAGGAGATGACGACCAACGCACCGAACCCGCGAGCCGAGAACCGCTATGGCCAGATCGTGCGCTGGTATCCCTCGAACGACGATCATGC
Organism: Pseudomonadota bacterium; assembly: GCA_039193985.1. GTDB lineage: Bacteria > Pseudomonadota > Alphaproteobacteria > Rhodobacterales > Rhodobacteraceae > JAJDOD01. The sequence goes on along the minus strand of JBCCWG010000037.1, from coordinate 5,126 downwards.
GACTGATACGTTCCGCTGGGACCTTTATGCCATGGTCGGCAACCCAAAGATCCACAACGATGCCTATGCCGGGTCGCCCAATATCAACGAAGGTAACATGTTCAACTCGCCCGACGGTATGATGTTCGACACCGCCGGCATCCTCTGGATCCAGACCGATGGCAACTATGGTAATGAGGGCGAGTACGAAGGCATGGGCAACAACCAGATGCTGGCAGGCGATCCGGTGACGGGGGAGATCCGCCGCTTCATGACTGGCCCGAACGGTTGCGAAGTGACGGGCATCACCTGGTCGGCAGACAAGCGCACTATGTTCGTCGGCATTCAGCACCCGGGCGACACCGGCGGCGACTGGCCCGACCACGGCGGCAGCCTCGCCCGGTCGGCCATCATCGCGATTGAACGCGAGGATGGTGCCCGGGTCGGCTAAGCCTAAGCTTTACAGACAAAAAGGGCCCAGAGCACTGCTCTGGGCCAATTCCGACGGCACTCTTCGCAAGACCGGTACGATCACGCTACTGGTTGGAAACAGTCCTCCCTGGGCGTTCAAATCGCCGGGTCCATCTAGAGCAGGAGTTCCGGACGTTCAGTTTGGAGTGAGAGAAGCCGCGAACAGGTTTCGGCGGCTCGAACGTCCGATCCGTCCGCACGACAGACGTTTACCGCGCAGCCTGCGCTCCGGTAATTGCTATCATCTGGTAAATGTCTTCGACCGAACAGCCCCGCGACAAATCGTTGGCGGGCTTTGCGAGACCTTGAAGGATCGGGCCCAAAGCCGTGGCGCCACCAATGCGCTGGGCGATCTTGTAACCGATGTTGCCGGCACTCAGGCTTGGGAAAACGAACACGTTCGCCGCACCCGCAACCGGTGAGCCGGGGGCCTTGCGCGCCGCGATGTCGGGCATCAGGGCCGCATCGAATTGCAACTCGCCATCGATGGACAAGTTCGGGTCGCGGGACTGAACGATCTCGATTGCCTCGGCGATGCGCGTCAGGCTTTCGTGCGCCCCCTTCGGCACACTGCCCTTGGTCGAGAACGAGAGCATGGCGACCTTGGGCGCAATCCCGGTCATCGTGGTCAATGACCGAGCAGAAGCGATTGCGATGCTGGCCAGTTCGTCTGCCGTGGGCTGGATCACGAGGCCGCAGTCAGCGAAGATGACGGGCCGCTCTCCGTCCAGCAGCATCAGGAAATAGCTCGAAACAGTCTGGACGCCGGGATCCTTGCCAATGATCTGCAGCGCTGTGCGCACGACGTTGCTGGTGGTTTCGAGCGCGCCGCCGATGGTGCCGTCGGCATCGCCCTGCCGCACCATCATGGCCGCAAAAGCGAGGGGGGTGGCCATCGTGCGACGAGCATCGTCTTCGCTGATCCCCTTGTGTTTCCTGAGGTTGAAATAGGCCTCAGCATAGGCTTCGCGCCGGGGCGCAATGGCCGGGTCAAGATGCGGCACGCCTTCGACCGGTGTGGTTCCAATTAACGTGACACGCGCCAGCTTATCGGCCAAAGCGCGCTCGGCCGCTTCGATGATGCGGGGGTCGTCGCCCTCGGACAAAACGATATGCGGCTGCGCCCGTCGGGACGCAGCCGCGATGTCTTCGATGGTCGACAAGGCTTACTCGGCAGCCATATCGGTGGCGCTTATGCCCGCGACCTGAACCGGCTTTTTCATCGCGTCGCGACGGAACGGTTCGCCCAGTTCCTGGTTGATCATAGCTTCGATCAACGTGGTCTTGCCGTTTTCCATCTGGTCCTTGATCGCCTGGTTCAACGCCGCGGTCAGTTCGTCCTGCGTGCGGGCGACGACACCGATCAGGCCGCAGGCCTGTGCGATCCCGGCATAACTGACCTGTTCGTCCAGCTCGGTGCCGACAAAGTTGTCGTCGAACCAAAGCGTCGAGTTCCGCTTTTCCGCACCCCACTGATAGTTCCGGAAGACGATCTGGGTGATCGCGGGCCATTCGCCCCGCCCGATGGCCGTCAGCTCGTTCACCGCGATGCCGAACGCACCGTCGCCCGCAAAGCCGACGACCGGCACATTCGGCTGGCCGATCTTGGCGCCGACGATGGCAGGCAGACCATAGCCACATGGGCCAAAGAGGCCAGGGGCCAGGTATTTCCGGCCCTCGTCAAAATCCGGGTAAGCGTTTCCGATCGCGCAGTTGGTGCCGATATCGGACGAGATGATCGCGTCCCGTGGCAGGGCCTGCTGGATCGCACGCCACGCCATACGCGGGCTCATCCAGTCGGGTTTGGCGGCACGGGCGCGCTGGTTCCAGGTCGTGCCCGGATCGTCCTGCTCTTCATTCATCGAAGAGAGTTCCTGCGCCCACGCCGACTTGGTCGTGGCGATGCGGTTCTTACGCTCTTCCCGGCCAGCGTCACCTGCCGTGTCCGAAAGCTGCTTCAGAATGCCGTTGGCCACCTTGGCTGCGTCACCGACGATACCGACGCTGACCTTCTTGGTCAGACCAATGCGGTCGGGGTTGATATCGACCTGAACGATCTTGGCATCGGCAGGCCAGTATTCCATGCCATAACCCGGCAGGGTGGAGAACGGATTGAGGCGCGTGCCGAGGCACAGAACGACGTCGGCGCTCTTTATCAGCTCCATTCCAGCTTTCGAGCCGTTGTAACCGAGCGGGCCCGCAAAGAGCGGGTGCGACCCCGGGAAGGCATCATTGTGCTGATAGCCGACGCAGACCGGCGCTGTCAGGCGTTCTGCCAGCGCCTTGGAGGCTTCAATCCCACCTTCGGACAGGACGACGCCAGCGCCGTTCAGGATCACCGGGTTCTTTGCCTCGGACAGCATTGCTGCGGCAGCTGCAATTGAGTTCTCGCCACCGGGCGAACGTTCAAACTCAATCGGGTCCGGGATGTCGATATCGACAACCTGGGTCCAGAAATCGCGCGGGATGTTCAGTTGTGCCGGGCCGGACAGACGCTTGGCCTGGCTTATGACACGCGTCAGCACTTCGGCCACGCGCGACGGGTCGCGCACTTCTTCCTGATAGGCGACCATGTCTTCGAACAGCTTCATCTGTTCGACTTCCTGGAAACCGCCCTGGCCGATGGTCTTGTTGGCAGCCTGCGGTGTGACCAGCAGCAACGGCGTGTGGTTCCAGTAGGCGGTCTTCACGGCTGTCACAAAGTTGGTGATGCCCGGTCCGTTCTGTGCGATCATCATCGACATCTCGCCGGTAGCGCGGGTATAGCCATCGGCCATCATGCCAGCACTGCCTTCGTGCGCACAGTCCCAGAACGTGATCCCGGCTTGCGGGAACAAGTCGGAGATCGGCATCATGGCGGACCCGATGATCCCGAAAGCATGGCGAATGCCGTGCCGTTGCAGAACTTTTACGAAAGCTTCTTCTGTGGTCATTTTCATGCGGCAATCTCCCTAAAGCGATCGTTATCTATGGTGCCGACCCGTGTTTCAGTAGGGCCAGTTGACCCTTGCGGGTATGGCCAGAGATTGAATTGATAACAAGCACAATCCACAGGCTTTTTTACCGAACGTTCGCGAAACGCGAACAAACATGATCATCACTTTGACGAAACCAAGAATCGCGCCATGTTTATGACACGATCCGGGGGGTGAGCGTATGTCAGAGTATCTACCAGAATACTTGCGTGAAGAACTTGAGCTTGCTCGCAAGCGCAAGCTTCGCAAGAAAAGTCGGATGCGGGTGAAAGCGGGCAATCTGCATTTCACGATTTTGCGTCATTGGGATACCGGTTTCGCGCTAGATGCCGAGGATGCCCCGCGGTTGCGTGGTCTCGTCGATGTGTTCGACGGAACACGGCATCTGTCGCAATGCTTGATCGTAGCCTCTGAAGAGGAAGCGGGCGAGATGGTCTATGAATTCAAGCGCGCCACACCGCATACCGAAAAGCCCGCCTTGGATTATGAGATCGCCGCCAACGCTCCAATTGCGCTGATCACCGAACAATAAGCGCAAGGTCGCTTGATCAACCGTCGCGCTCATGCGGCGCATTCCAATCAAGATCCGGATTGATGGGGATAATCCGGTGCGGATTGATGCTTTCATGGCTATAGTGATAGTGCCGCACGATGTGGTCGAAGTTCACCGTCTGGGCGACCCCCGGCCACTGGTATAGCTCACGCGCATAGGCCCAAAGGTTCGGGTAGTCGATCACACGTTTGCGGTTGCATTTGAAATGAAGATGATAGACCGGATCGAAGCGAAAGAGCGTCGGGACAAGCCGCCAGTCGGCCTCGGTCAGTCGGTCACCCATCAGGTAGCGGTTCTCTGACAGGCGGTCTTCCAGCCAGTCCATTGTGTCGAAGAGCTGGGTGACGGCCTCGTCATAGGCCGCTTGCGTGGTGGCGAACCCCGAGCGATAGACCCCGTTGTTGAGCGTGTCGTAGATGCGGTTGTTCACCTCCTCGATGGTGTCGTGCATCTCCTCCGGCCAATAGTCATCAGTGTTTCCGGTGATGTCGTTGAAGGCGCTGTTAAACATGCGGATAATCTCGGACGACTCGTTGGACACGATGGTCTCCGCCTTCTTGTCCCAAAGGATCGGTACCGTCACACGGCCCGAGACCTGCGGGTCAGCCTTGGTGTAAATGTCGCGCGCGAACGGCAGGCCATACAGCGTGTCGCCCGTGGCGCCGGGAAAGTCGTCGGCGAAGGTCCAGCCGTCGGCCAGCATGTCGGGGTGGACGACAGAGACGGTGATGAGATCGCTCAACCCTTTGATCTCGCGAAAAATCAGCGTGCGATGCGCCCAAGGGCAAGCATAGGATACGTAGAGATGATAGCGGTCAGGTTCCGCCGGAAACGCGCCATCGGGCGTGATCCAGTTGCGGAACTTAGCCGTCGAGCGGACAAACTTGCCGCCGGTGGATTTGGTGTCATACCAGACGTCCTGCCAGGTGCCGTCAACGAGCTGTCCCATAAGCTGCCTCCTTCATGTACGCTACACATAGGGCTGCAAAAAGGCGCTGTCATGTGAGGATGTGTGTGCGGAAGTGAGCATGGTCCACGTCGGTGCTCTGATGGCATTCGCGCTGGAGCGGATTGTGAGCGCTCCAGTATCGCTATGCGGACAAATCTGCCATTCAAAGCGTTTTCACGAATGTCTGAAATGCTCTCAG
>JBCCWG010000036.1:0-25405 GCA_039193985.1 Pseudomonadota bacterium | reverse complement strand
ATGACGCGGCCTCGCTCGGCTGCCAGATCTCGGAATTGGCGTTACTGACCAATGAGATGACCGCCTGCCTTGATGGCCGGTCGACGGAGGAGTATTGTCAGCTTCGGGCCGAGTGACCGGCGAACGACGACTTGCGTTATCGCAAGATTACGGCGCGCTGCGAGACGGGTTTCGTTGGGCGCTGCCTGATACTCTCAACATGGCAGAGCAATGTCTCGACGGACCGGGTGAAGCAGTTGCGATCATAGATCTGTCAGGACCGAAGCGCGTCGACGTTTCGCGCGCCATGCTCGGTGACATGTCAGCGCGTCTGGCCGGAGCGCTCTTGGCGCGTGGCATCAAACCGGGCGGCCGTGTCGGTGTACTGCGCTCACAGGATGCCTGGTGCGCGGCAGCGCATCTGGCGATCTGGCGGCTTGGCGCAATCTCGGTGCCGCTTTTCAAACTGTTCAAGCATGATGCGTTACAAACGCGAGTCGCGGATGCGGGGTGCCGCATCGCGATCGCAGACCCCGACGGTGCGAACCTGCTCGGGCATCTGGCCGAACCGTTGGTCCCGGAACGCGGTTTGGGCGGAGAAGTGGTTGCGCGTTTCGCGGAAACCGGCCCCGAGACACCCGCGTGCCTGATCTACACGTCCGGCACCACAGGGTCACCCAAGGGCGCACTCCATGGCCATCGGATGCTGACAGGCCACCTGCCCGGCGTCGAGATGAGTCATGATTTCCTGGGCCAGGACGGCGATGTGCTCTGGACCCCGGCGGACTGGGCGTGGATCGGCGGTCTCTTCGATGTGCTGATGCCGGGGCTCGCGCTCGGCGTGCCCGTGGTCGCCGCGCGGATGGAGAAATTCACGCCTGACGCTTGCCTCGAGATCGCGCGCCAAGCCCAAGTTCGTAATGTGTTTTTCCCGCCCACTTCGCTCAGGATGCTCAAGGCGGCCGACGCAAAACTGCCGGGTCTCAGGTCCGTGGCGAGCGGCGGCGAACCCTTGGGGTCAGAAATGCTGGCCTGGGGCCGCGAGGCGATGGGCGTGACGATCAACGAGTTCTACGGCCAGACGGAATGCAACATGGTGGCCAGTTCGTGTGGCGCGCTGTTCGCGGCGCGACCGGGCGCCATTGGCAAGGCGGTGCCGGGGTTCGAAGTCGCCGTTCTCGATGACGCCGGCCAAGTGACCGATGGCGAGGGCGATATCGCGGTGCGGCGCGGCGCGGCCTCGATGATGCTGAAATATTGGAACAAGCCACAGGAAACGCAGGACAAGTTTCGCGGCGACTGGCTGATCACCGGGGACCGTGGCGTGATCGAAGAAGGCTTCATCCGCTTTGTGGGCCGCGAGGATGATGTGATCACCAGCGGCGGCTATCGGATCGGCCCGGCCGAGATCGAGGATTGCCTGCTGACGCATCCTGCGGTGGCGACGGTCGGCGTGGTCGGCAAGCCCGACCCGGTACGGACCGAGATCGTCAAGGCCTATGTCGTTCTGAAAGACGGGTTCTCACCTTCCGAGCGTGAGTTGCAGGATTGGGTCAAAACCCGGCTCGCCACTTACTCTTATCCCCGCGAGGTCGCGTTTCTCGAGGCCTTGCCGATGACGGTAACCGGCAAGGTGATCCGCAAGGAGTTGAAGGCTCGCGCCGCTGCCGAGGTTGAGAACACTTGAGCCTCACCGGCAGATGCCGGGGCCATCCTCGACAAAGGCCGTCATACGCCGCTGCTGTGCCGGCGTCAGGCTGATCTGAACGATGTCCTCGACGCGGCGGTACTGCCGCGCTGCTTCCGCCTCAAACGCAAGAAGTCCGTTCGAACGCGCCGCGCGCACTTGGTCGGCCGCGTTCCTGCAGTCGGCCTTGATCCCGCGCACCACGCGACGCGGCGCACCTGAGAGCCAAAGCTCGGCACCCAGCGCTTCGTCGCAGCCTGTACGCCGGGTCAGCGCCAGACCACGCGCAATGTTCATGTCATTCGCCCGCTCCGGCGGCAGGCCCAGATCGAGATAGGCCAGACGCGGATTGTGCGAGGCGAAGCGACCCTTGGGGTTGGGGATCAGCCAAAGATGCACCATCGCAAGCTGGGTCTTGCCGTCTTCTTCAACCATGTTGCGGTTGAACCAGCGCCCGGCCAGCCCACCAATCAACGGGCGCGTCTCGCGGACCGCGCCAAGAAAACGCTCGCCGTCATGCACATGCCAGATGTCGCGACCGCCCGAAAAACCGGCTGGCATCGGCTCACCCGGCGCGATCCGCACGACATAGGCCAGCGCCACGAGCGCCGTTTTCCCACCGATGGTCGCATAGACAAGGTTCGACGGGCGCGCAAAGTCTATCCGGTCGCCGCTGACATAGTCCGGCCCCTCCGGGTGGCTGTAATGCCGGCCCATCAAGGGTGCCTCGCCGCCGAAGGGCCGCCAGCCTGCGCGTTTGGCCACGCGGATGTTCTGATACTTCACCGCCGCCGCATGCGCGGCCCGCAGCTCGTCCTGCAAACCGGCAGAGGCCGGTGCGAGTCCCACAAAGGTCAAAAGACAAATCAAGGCAATCAGGTGCATGGGGGATCCTCCAATGATTTCCCCTGAAACGCAGAAATTCGACACGTCCTACGGTGGATCGCCCGCTATTTCGCAGCTTCCTCGCGGATGATGGTCGCGATCACCGTGCAATCCTCTGTGCTGAACGTCAGCGGCAGCCGCATATCAAGCAAACCTGCCAGCACGCGGTCCGTGCGCGGCAGGCTGGCGCGGTCAGCATAGGCCCAGTTCCGGTGGTTCGACGTAAAGCCTTGCGCCCGCTCGGCCCCGAACCACTTGAGCTCGACCCCGCGGGCCGCACATCGGGCTACGAAATCAACGATCCAAGCGTCTCGTTTGTCCGGCATGACGAACTGGAAGGAAGACCCGACCCGTTCAAGCCCCGGATCACGTTTGATCAGGTGAAGGGCTGGCGTGTGTTTCAGCCCGGTCTCCATCGCATCGTGCAATGCCGCCCAGCGTGCCACGCGCTCCGGCAAAACTCTAAGCTGCGGCCGCAGGATTGCCGCCCGCAAGTTGTCCATCCGGCCTGAGACGTTCGGTGTCGCATCGCGCAACGGCTCGAACACTTCCATGTCCGGCCCGGCCCCGTGGCGGGCATAGAGCATATAGCTGCCGGAAAGGAGCGTGGCGCGCGCCGCAATCTCGGCATCGTCGGTGATCAGAAAACCTCCCTCGCCCGAGTTGAGGTGTTTGTAGGTCTGGGTCGAGTAACACGCCACCGCGCCATGACGGCCCGAGATGACATTGCCCGACCGGCCACCCATAGTATGCGCACAATCCTCGATCACGGTCAGCCCGTGTCGCTCTGCGATCTCCATCAACGCCGCCATATCAGGCTGATGCCCGCGCATATGGCTGAGCATCAGGACCTTGGCACCGCTCGAAGCTGCCTTGGCTTCAAGGTCGTCGAGGTCGATCACCAGCGCCTCGGTCGTCTCAACGAAAACGGGCTTGGCGCCCACCGCCGCAACCGATCCCGGTACTGGCGCGAGTGTGAAGGCATTGGTCAGAACGGGCGCGCCGGGCTCCACACCCACCGCGCGCAGGGCGGTTGCCAGCGCATAGCCTCCCGATGTGACGGCAAGCGCAAATCTGGCACCGGTGAAGGCCGCAAACTCCTGCTCCAGAAGCGCAACCTCGCCCAACTCATTGTCGGCGGTGTTGTAACGATGCAAACGACCGTGCTGCATGATCTCGGTCGCAGCAGCGATCCCCTCGGCAGGAATGGGTTCCTGCTGTGTAAAGTTGCCCTCGAACCGCATGCGCTATCCAATCAGTGCCCGCACCACTTTGCCAAGCTGGTCATACCCCATCAAGAGCGCATCCGGCACCAGCCGGGCCACGCCTGTGCCTTCGGGTCCAAAGCCAACCAGCACCAGCGGAACGCCCGCCGCCACAGCGGTTTTGGCGTCGGTTTCGGTATCTCCGATCAACACCGACATCGCCGGGTCGCCGCCTGCCCGACTGACGGCTTCGAAGTAAGGTGCCGGATCGGGTTTGCGCACGGGCAACGTGTCGGCCCCGATCATCGAGCCGAACAAGTCGCGCACCCCAAGGCGCTGCAGCAGCGTTTCGGCCAGATCAGCCGGCTTGTTGGTACAGACGCCCAGCGCATAGCCCGCCGTCCGCAATTCCTCGATAGCGTCGACGGCCCCGGGATAGAGCCGTGTCTTCACATCGATGTTTTCCGCGTAATGGCCCAGAAACGGCTGATAGTGTGCATTGACCTGCGCTTCATCCTCGATCCCGAGGCGTTCGAAACCCAGCCTCAACATTGCGCGACCGCCGCGAAAGGCCGTCATGGCGTCGTCCACCTCATCCAGAAGCGCCCCGTGTCCCTGCGCCTCAAAGCACGCATTCGCCGCCGCGATCAGGTCGGCACTTGTATCCGCAAGCGTCCCGTCGAGATCAAAAATCACCGTTTTCATGTCATTCCTCGGCAAAAGCCCGCCCGTCGTGTAACGCTTGGCAACAGAAGTTGATGCTATTGCACCTTTGCGACATGTGACCCGGCGGGTAGAAGGGGGCAAGAAAAAACGACGATGGCCGAGCATATGCCAACCCATTTGATCCTCCTCGCGGCCGGCGCAGGCACGCGGATGCTCTCGGACATGCCCAAGGTGCTGCATCGGATCGGCGGCATTCCGATGTTCGAGCACGCCTTGAACTCAGCCGCGGCGCTCGATGGCAAGCGCGTGCTTGTGGTCGGCAGCGGTGCGGATGCGGTCATTCAGGCCGCATATGCCATCGACCCCGCCATCGCCATCGCTCATCAGACCAAACAGTTGGGTACCGCCCATGCCGTGGTTCAGGCCACCGAAGCTTTGCGGGATGCGAGTGGAGACGCGCTCATTCTCTACGGCGATACGCCGTTCATCGCGCCGGACACTCTTGTGCGGATGCAGGACATGCGCAGCATGGGAGCCGATATTGTATTCCTCGGGTTCGACGCCGCCGATCCCGGCCGTTATGGGCGCATGGTGACGGAGGGCGACAGGCTGGTGCGCATCGTTGAGTTCAAGGATGCGAATGATCAGGAACGCGCCATAACCCTCTGTAATTCCGGGGTCGTTCTGGCTGAGACCGAGACGCTCCTGCGCCTGGCCACCGCTGTCGGCAACGACAATGCGGCCGGTGAGTACTATCTGACCGATATCCCCGCCCTCGCCGCCGCCGAAGGGCTGCTCACCAAGGTCGCGACCTGTGACGAGGCCGAGACGTTGGGCGTTAACAGCCGCGCCGACCTTGCCCAGGCGGAGGCTGTGTTTCAGCGCAACTCCCGTGCCGCTGCATTGAGCAACGGAGTCACGCTGGAGGCCCCCGAAACGGTGCATTTCGCCGCAGACACCCAGATCGGGCGCGACGCGGTCATCGAACCTTATGTGGTGTTCGGCCCTGGTGTAACGGTCGAATCCGGCGCGCATATCCGCGCGTTCTCGCATCTTGAAGGGGCCCATGTCGGTTCGCGCGCGGTCGTTGGCCCCTATGCCCGCCTGCGTCCCGGCGCAGAGCTTTCCAACGACACCCGCATCGGCAACTTCGTTGAGATCAAGAATGCGGAGATTGGCGATGGCGCCAAGGTCAACCACCTCAGCTACATCGGTGATGCCTCCGTCGGTGCGCGCACCAACATCGGCGCGGGCACCGTCACCTGTAATTACGACGGTGTCTTCAAACACCGGACCGAGATCGGGGAAGACGTGTTCATCGGCTCGGACACCATGCTGGTTGCCCCGGTTAGAGTGGGCGATGAGGCGATGACGGCCACAGGCAGTGTCATCACCACGGATGTGCCCGCCGGCGACATGGCGCTGGCCCGGGCGCGCCAGGTCAACAAACCCGGGCTTGCCCGAAGGCTCTTTTCCCGTTTGCGCGCCGCCAAGGCCGCGAAGAAAGGCTGATAAATGTGTGGAATCGTTGGAATTCTCGGAGAACATGAAGCCGCGCCCATTCTGGTCGATGCGCTGAAACGGCTGGAATACCGCGGCTATGACAGCGCAGGGATCGCGACCGTGAATGACGGCACGCTCGACCGTCGCCGCGCTGTTGGCAAACTGGTCAATCTCGCCGACCTTCTGGTGCACGAACCCCTGCGCGGCCGTTCCGGCATCGGGCACACCCGTTGGGCTACCCATGGCGCGCCCTCAGTGACGAATGCGCACCCGCACCGCTCGGGCCCGGTGGCGGTGGTACACAACGGGATCATCGAGAACTACAAACGCCTGCGCGAGGATTTGGCCGAGAAGGGCTACACGACCGCGACGGAGACCGATACTGAGACCATCTCGCTTCTGGCGCAGAGCTTTCTCGATCAGGGCCTTGCCCCCCGCGACGCAGCCGAACAGACCATCGCCCGTCTCGAAGGCGCGTTCGCCATCGCGTTTCTCTTCGACGGCGAAAGCGACCTGATCATCGCGGCGCGCAAAGGCTCGCCTCTGGCCATCGGCTGGGGCGAGGGCGAGATGTTTCTCGGCTCGGACGCCATCGCGCTGGCGCCTCTGACCGACCGCATCACCTATCTCGAAGAAGGCGACCGGGCGACGCTGACCCGCGAAGGGGCCGAGATCTGGGACGGCGAAGGGCGGCCTGCGAACCGCGAAATTCGCCGGATCCGGATCGACACGACGCGCATCGGCAAGGGCGGGCACAAGCACTTCATGGCCAAGGAAATTGCCGAGCAACCGGCGGTTCTGGCCGACGCACTGGCCCATTACGTGACCGATGACGGTCTGGCCCTGCCCCCCAACATGCCCGACTTTACGCAAGTCGACCGCATCCTGATGGTGGCCTGCGGCACCGCCTATTACGCCTGCGCAACGGCGAAATATTGGATCGAACGGCTGGCCGGCATCCCGGTCGAGGTCGATGTCGCCTCGGAGTTTCGCTATCGCAACCCGCCCATCGGCAAGAACACCCTGTCGGTCTTTGTCAGCCAGTCGGGCGAGACGGCCGACACGCTCGCCGCGCTGCGTCACGTAGCTTCGGAAAGCCAAATCCTTTCGGTGGTGAACGTGCCCGAAAGCTCGATCGCACGCGAAAGCGACATCGCCCTGCCGATCCATGCCGGCACCGAGATCGGTGTCGCCTCGACCAAGGCATTCACCTGTCAGCTTCTGGTGCTGATGGTCCTGGCACTCCGTGCCGCACGCGACAAGGGGCGGATCGGCGATGACGCATTCGCCGAGAACCTTGGCGCGCTCAAATCAATTCCCGGACTTGTCAGTCACGCGCTAGCTGCGTCCGACCATCTTGAGGCGACTGGCGAGAAACTCGCCGAAGCGCAGGACATCCTGTTCCTCGGTCGGGGCCAGATGTATCCGCTGGCTCTGGAAGGCGCGCTGAAACTCAAGGAAATCAGCTATATCCACGCCGAAGGGTATGCGAGTGGCGAGCTGAAGCACGGGCCGATCGCGCTCATCGACCGCAACGTACCCGTTATCGTCATGGCCCCGCAGGACGCGCTTTTCGACAAAACCGTTTCCAACATGCAGGAGGTGATGGCGCGGGGTGGCAAGATCGTCCTGATCTCGGACCGCAAGGGCGCCGAGACCGCGGGCGACGGGGCGTGGCGGGTGATCGAGATGCCCGAAACGCCTGACCTGATCGCCGCCCTGATCTATGCGATCCCGGCGCAACTTCTGGCCTATTACACGGCTGTGGCGAAGGGCACGGATGTCGACCAGCCCCGCAACCTCGCCAAATCAGTGACGGTCGAATAGGCTCAGGCGTGGGAGGGGGCTTTGCCCCCGCCTCCCTTCGGTCGGCCCCACAAGGTATTTTCCGGCCAATGATGGACGATGGCGTGACAGAGAGGGCCAGCAATGGGTACGAGATATGACACATTGGAACAGGCGCATCAGCGCTTCATCGAGAAACAGCCGATCTTTTTTGTAGGCTCCGCTGCGCGCGAAGGGCGGATCAATGTCTCGCCCAAGGGGATGGACAGCCTGCGCGTGCTGGGGCCCAACCGCATTCTCTGGCGCAACATGACCGGCAGCGGGAACGAGACCGCGACCCATTTGGCGGATAGCCCGCGTATGACACTGATGTGGTGTGCCTTTTCAGGCCCGCCGATGATCCTGCGCGCTTATGGAACTGCACGCGCGGTACACAGGCTTGATGCGGATTGGGCTACGCTGGATGCGCATTTCACGCCAGACCCCGCCGCCCGCCAGATCTTCGAGTTCGATGTCGATCTGGTGCAGAAAAGCTGCGGCTATGCCGTGCCCGAGATGGAGCATACGGCTGACCGCGACGTGTTGGTCAACTGGGCGAAATCCAAGGGGCCGGACGGCATTCGCGACTATTGGGCGACGCGCAACACCGAAACGCTGGATGGCGTCCCGACCGACATCGTCGCCCGGAACATCGGTTAGGCGTTCTGGCAGCTGACGGTGCTGCGCACGTAGTGGCAGTTATACGTGCGGCTGCCGACCCGTGCCTTGTATTTGGTGCCGAGCAGAGATTGTTCGAACGCACCGACCCGGACATTCTTGGTGCTTGTCGAGAAATACTTGGCCGTTTCGACCTGTACATTGGCCGCTGTCGCATCCGAGTTTACGGTTTCAGTCGCCTGCGCGCAGGCGGTCAGGACCAGAACGGGAGCGATGATCAAAAACTTGCGCATCGGGCAAGCTCCTTCGTCAGATGCCCCCGCCATTGGTGCAATTACAAGGACAAATTGTCGAAAAAATGACGTCTCAGCCGCCAGTATGGCTCATGTGGCGCGAAACCTGGCCATCGGCACGCTGGCGCGAATAGTCGAAATCGTGGCCCTTGGGCTTGCGCGCAATTGCGTCGCGGATCGCTGCCTCCAGCAGATCGTCCGCCTCGGACGCCCGGAGTGGCGCGCGAAGATCGGCGTTGTCTTCCTGACCGAGGCACATGAAAAGCTCGCCCGTACAAGTCAGGCGAACGCGGTTGCAGCTTTCGCAGAAGTTATGCGTCAGCGGCGTGATGAACCCCACCTGCTGGCCGGTCTCATTCAGTTGGACATAGCGCGCCGGTCCGCCTGTCTTGTGGTCCAGATCGGTCAGCGTGTATTCCTCGGCCAGCCGGGCCTGCAGGTCTTTCAGCGACCAGTACTGACCCACGCGATCCTCACCGCCAAGGTCACCCATCGGCATGACCTCGATAAAGGTCAGGTCCATGTCCCGCTCGGCGCACCATGCCGTCAGGTCGAACAATTCGTCCTCGTTGAAGCCTTTCAGCGCGACCACGTTGATCTTGACTCTGAGCCCGGCCTTTTGCGCAGCATCGATGCCCTTCAGCACTTGCGGCAAACGCCCCCAGCGGGTGACACGTGCGAATTTCTCTTCGTTCAGCGTATCCAGCGAGACGTTGATCCGCCGCACACCCGCCGCCGCCAGATCATCCGCGAAACGCGCCAATTGCGAGCCGTTGGTCGTAACGGTCAGTTCCCTCAACGCGCCGCTGTCAAGATGCCGGGTCATTGAGCGGAAGAACGTCATGATATCGCGCCGCACCAGCGGTTCGCCGCCGGTGATCCGCAGCTTTTCGACGCCCATCCGGACAAAGGCCGAACACATGCGGTCCAGCTCTTCCAGCGTCAGAAGCTCCTTCTTCGGCAGAAAGGTCATGTTCTCGGACATGCAGTAAACACAGCGAAAATCGCAGCGATCGGTAACCGAAACGCGCAAATAGCTGATCGGGCGGGCAAATGGGTCTATCAGCGGCGGCATTGTCATAACGCTGAGACGTTAGAATGCGCCGAAGAGGACCGCAAGCCTTGATGAGCCGTTGAAGCGCATCGCTCGGACCGCTAGTTTGAAGACATGCGTTATACACTCCTCCCCGCTCTCCTGGCTCTAGCGGCCTGCGGTTCGATCCCCGACTTCCGCCCGCCACAATCGCAACCCACGTCGATTGAAAGTCCGGGTGCCTTGCCGCCCCCGCCGGTGGATGCGCGCACGATTGAGGATTTCGATACAACGACCGTCGAACAACGTGAGGCGGCGACATCCACCACGGTGCAAGACGACGCGAACAGCCTTGGCACCACGGTCGCATCGCTGGGCGACGCAAGCAGCCCGGGCTTCTGGCTGGAATCGCCCCTGGTGAGCGCACCAACGCCGGGGCGCGTCCGCAACCCCGCAACGGGCCGCACGGTTTCGGTCGAACTGCGCCCTGCCCCCGGCGGGTCGAGCCGCATCTCGCTCGCCGCGCTTCGGCTGCTGGAAGCGCCCTTGACCGAACTGGTCACGCTCGAGGTCTTTCTGAACACATGAGCCAGCCCAGCTTTGTGCTCGTGCGCCCACAAATGGGCGAAAACATCGGCGCGTCCGCTCGCGCGATGTGGAATTTCGGGCTGGACCGGTTGGCCGTTGTCGCCCCGCGCGACGGCTGGCCCAACCCTAAGGCGGTCGCGATGGCCAGCGGTGCGGGGCGCCTGCTGGACGAAGCGCAGCTTCACGACACCACCGCCGACGCGCTCGGCGATGTCCAATTCACGTTCGCCACCACCGCACGCTCTCGTGACCTCACGAAGGAGGTCTACGCGCCCGAAGCCGCAATGGTTGAAGCCGCCAAGCGCATCGCGGCGGGCGAACGTGTCGCGGTTCTTTTCGGACCCGAACGCGCCGGGCTGGAGAACGACGATATCGCCAAGGCGAACGCCATCATCTCGGTCCCTGTGAACCCCGACTTTCCTTCTCTCAACCTCGCGCAATGTGTGTTGCTGACGGCCTATGAGTGGCGGCGTGCAACATCCGAGGTGATCGACATCGAAACCGCCTTTGCCGGCACCGAAGCCGCAACCGGCATCGAGATCGAGAAACTGGCCGAGCATTACGAAGACCGGCTGGACACGGCGGGCTTCTTCTTCCCACCAGAGAAGGCCGAGGGGATGAAGACCGTGCTGCGCAACCTCTGGAGCCGGATGCCGCTGACCCGCGCAGATGTGCAGATGCTGCACGGAATCCTGCGACAGATGGTCCGTTGGAAAGAACGCGGCGACTGACTGGACGGCCCCCGACCCCGACCTTAAGTTCCGCCCAACATGGAAGAAGGTCCCGATGAGCGACAAACGCAGCATCTTTGAAGAGGTGGGCAGCGACACACCCACGCCCGCCACCACCGCAGGCGTTATTGACAAGGCCGCCAGCCGCGGGGCACGCGGCGCGGTGCGGGTCTGGCTGATGATCCTCTTCGCCCTCGTCGTTCTGATGATCGCGGTGGGCGGCCTGACCCGCCTGACCGACAGCGGGTTGTCGATCACCGAATGGCGCCCCGTCACCGGGGCCATGCCCCCGCTCACGGCGGAAGACTGGACGCGGGAGTTCGAGCTTTACCGCGCCATACCCGAATATGAGTTGCAGAACAAAGGGATGAGCCTTGAGGAGTTCAAGGTCATCTACTGGTGGGAATGGGGGCACCGTCAGCTTGGGCGCTTCATCGGGCTGGTCTGGGCCCTCGGCTTTCTGATCTTCCTCGTCGCCCGCAAGATACCCACCGGTTGGACCGGTCGCCTGCTTCTGCCGGGTATCCTCGGCGGCGCGCAGGGTGCCATCGGCTGGTGGATGGTCTCTTCCGGCCTGACAGGCACCATGCTCGACGTCGCCTCCTATCGTCTGGCGATCCATCTCGGCCTCGCCTTCGTGATCCTTGGCCTGCTCGCCTGGTACATCCTGCAACTCGGACGGCGCGAAGCAGACCTGATGCAGGCCCGTCGTAACCGCGACGGCGCGCTCTTTTCGATGGGCACCGGGCTGATGCATTTCACCTTCCTGCAGATCCTGCTGGGCGCATTGGTGGCCGGGATCGACGCGGGCCGCAGCTTCAACGACTGGCCGTTGATGGGCGGCTATTGGCTGCCGCCCGAGCCGCTTTCGCTGACACCGATCTGGCGCAACTTCTTCGAAGATGCAGGCCTCGTGCAGTTCATGCACCGCAGCGCCGGATACCTGCTGTTCCTCTTCGGGATCATCGTCTGGCTTCGCGCCAGGCGGTCCGCCAACAGCGCCACCCGCAGCGCGTTTTCCGCCGTCATGGCGATGATGCTGCTGCAAATGGTGCTGGGCATCGCGACGGTCCTCTACCTTGCGCCCTGGCATCTGGCGATCGTGCACCAGTTCGGCGCGGTCGTCCTTCTGACCCTAATCCTGCGCGCACGCTTCCTCGCACAATACCCGCTGACCCAATCCGTAAGAGGTGCCGCATGAGCGCTTATGATGACCTGATGACGTTCCAGCGCGAGACCGAGGCCCTCGGCCAGATCATGGGCCGTCTGGGCTGGGATCAGGAAACCATGATGCCCGCCGGGGCAGCCGAACAACGGGCCGAGGAGATGGCGGCGCTTGATGGCGTACTGCATAGCCGCCGCACCGATCCGCGCATTGGTGCGTGGTTGGAACAGGCAGAACCGCAAGACGCCGTCGCCGAACGACAGCTTTACAAGAT
Source organism: Pseudomonadota bacterium (assembly GCA_039193985.1). Classification (GTDB taxonomy): domain Bacteria; phylum Pseudomonadota; class Alphaproteobacteria; order Rhodobacterales; family Rhodobacteraceae; genus JAJDOD01. Next base: position 12,954 of record JBCCWG010000036.1, on the reverse strand, counting down.
CCGCCGCCGCTATGAACGCACCCAGCGCGTGCCAGCGGCCCTCTCGGCTGCGCTGGCGCGCACCACGTCACTCGCGCACCGCGTCTGGGCCGAGGCGCGCGCGACCAACGATTTTGCCCTCTTCGCGCCGAAACTGACCGAGGTGCTTGATCTCGCACGCGAAAAAGCCGCCGCCCTCGCCGATGGCGGCAACCTCTACGATGCGCTGGCCGACGACTATGAGCCCGGCGCGACCGAAGCCGATCTCGCTGCCCTGTTCGACGCGTTGCGCCCCCGTCTGGTCGCGCTCCGCGAACGGGTGATGGGATCAGAGCGGCAGGTGCCCAAGCTGGACGGCACTTTTCCCGAAGACGGCCAACTCGCGCTCTCCGCCGAACTGGCCCGTGCCTTTGGCTATGACACCACACATGGCCGGATTGACAAGGCTGTCCATCCGTTCTCCTCCGGCTCGGGCCTCGACGTGCGGATCACCACCCGGACCGAGCCGAGCGACCCGTTCAACTGCTTCTATTCGACCATCCACGAGGTCGGCCACGCCACATACGAACAAGGCATCGACCGCGACTATCTGCTGACCCCGCTGGGGCGCGGTGTGTCGATGGGCGTCCATGAAAGCCAGAGCCGCATCTACGAGAACCAGCTTGGCCGCAGCCGCGCCTTCACCGGGCATCTCTTTGACCGGATGCAGGACACGTTCGGAGATTTCGGCGTTACCGATGCCGACGCCTTCTATGCTGTCGTCAACCGCTGCGCGCCCGGGTACATCCGGACCGAGGCGGATGAGGTGCATTACAACCTGCACGTCGCTCTGCGCTTTGACCTCGAACGCGATCTGATCGCCGGACGGCTCGAGGTGCCCGACCTGCCCGAGGCATGGAACACCCGGTTTGAAAGCGACTTCGGCCTCAAGGTCGACACGCCCGCCAACGGTGTCTTGCAGGACGTTCACTGGTCCGAGGCGCTCTTCGGTTACTTCCCGACCTATACGCTGGGCAATGTCTATGCGGGCTGCCTGCACGCGGCCCTCCGCCGCGACATTCCCGATCTCGACAACCATCTCGCTAAAGGCGACACCGCACCTGCAACAGACTGGCTTCGGACCAACATCCAACGCCACGGCGGGCTCTACGAGCCCCGTGACGTCATCGCGAAGGCCACGGGTGAAGAACCGGGCGTCGATCCCTTGCTCGACTATCTGGATGCCAAGTTCGGGGCGATCTACAACCTCTGATCAGGTCGCCTGCAGCTCGGACACCTTCGCCAGATCATCAAGACCGGCGCGGATGAGGTCGCGCAACGCTACTTCATCAACTGCGTCGAGCCCCTTGATATACCAACAGCTTTTGCCCCGCTTGTGGGGGCCAAGCCGTGCGGCGATGTCGGGAAATTCGGTATAGCCCGGCAGGATGTGAAGCGAGATATCGCGCGCCCGCATGTTGAACCCGGTCGCCAGGAAATCCCCCTCGCGGCCCGAGGCATAGCGATAGTGATACTGACCGTACCCGATCAAGTTGCCCCAAAGGCGCGGCTGCCAGCCTGTCACATCCCGAAACACCGCATCGAGGCGCAACGCCTCCTCCCGCTTTTCCGGCGCGATGGTGGCAAAGGGATCAGACATTGCAGCGCTCCTTCAGACGCGGCAAGGATAGCACCATGAGCGATACCTTGCAGCCCGTCCTGACGATCCCCGAACTTCACGCGTTTCTAAACCGCGAATTCCCGCAAGTTGCCGATGAATATGAGGTTGTCGATGTCAGCGCGATGCGGCTGCGCCTGCAACTGCTGCCGGGCCCTCAGCACCTGCGTCCCGGCGGCACGATCTCGGGGCCCACGATGTTTTCGCTGGCCGATTGCGCCGTCTATCTGGCGATCATCGCGCATGTCGGGGAGGAAGCGCTCGCGGTGACCACCGGGGCCTCGATCGATTTCATGCGCAAGCCCGCTGCGGGGAAGCCGCTTTACGCAGATACAACCTTATTGAAGCTGGGTCGCGGGCTGGCGGTCGGCGATGTCGCCCTGCGCAATGATGGCGCCGACTCGCTGGTCGCCCGGGCAACGCTGACCTATTCCCGACCGAGAAGGTGAGGATCAGGCCCGCTTGACCTGCGCCACAAGCCGACGCGTGGCAAACCGTTCGCGGCGATAGGCGCGAAGCGACTCCAATGCAGCGGCTGACAGGGAACGTTGGGGATCACGACTCTTTGCCCGGGAAGCAACGAGCATCTCTTGACGTGTGTTTTGCATAACGCGCACCGATCACAACTCAGTAAATACTAATGGGATTTAAACATGGTTAATGTGGCGAAATTATGGCGCGTGCCACAATTTCGCCGGGCTGATTAGCCTGTCAGCGCGAAAGATACGGGCTAAACCGTATGGATCATTTACCTTTTCCGTCGCGCCTTCACAGGCTATAGCCTGCCCACGACGCGAAAGGACCCCGATGGTGAGCACGGATCGCCCTCAAATTTACCTTCTGACACCTCCGGATTTCGAGCTGTCGCGCTTCCCCGACCGTCTTGCCGAGGTTCTCGACACGCATGAGATCGCTTGCCTGCGCCTGGCATTGGCCACGCAGGACGAAGATCGCCTGTCGCGCGCAGCCGACGCCCTGCGCGTGGTCGCCCATGACCGTGACGTGGCCGTGGTGATCGAGACGCATATCGCACTGGTGGAAAGGTTGGGCCTTGATGGCGTGCACCTGAGCGATGGTGCGCGCGGCGTGCGCCAGGCCCGCAAGGCTCTTGGGGCAGATGCCATCGTCGGCGCGTTTTGCGGGGCATCACGCCATGACGGCATGACCGCCGGTGAAGCGGGGGCCGACTACGTCGCCTTCGGACCGATGGGCGCATCGGCCCTCGGCGATGGGACACAGGCGCCAATCGACCTCTTCGCCTGGTGGTCCGAAATGATCGAGGTGCCGGTCGTGGCCGAAGGACATCTGGACACCGATCTCGTCAAAGACCTCGCCACCGTGACCGATTTTTTGGCCGTGGGGGAAGAGATCTGGCGCGAGGAAGACGCGGTCGGCGCGCTCGCCCGCCTGCTCACGCCGCTGGACTAGACGACGCCCGTCCCAACGGATGGGATGACCGGACCATTGCCTCCGCCTCCTGCGCCAGGGCTTTGCGGTCCGCAAAGTGCGAAACTGGCAAAGGCGCGTGCCATGTCACCTTGACCCGCCCCTTTCCGGGCGCAGCCAAAAGCTGCACCAGATGCGGCCCAAAGCCCATATCCCCCCACCACCCATAAAACCGCGGATCCGCCCCCTCTGGCGCGGTGTAGACAACGGTCACCGGTTGCAAATGCGCGGTTGGGACCCGGTCGGACATGAGCGCGGCAAAGAGCGTGGGCTTGAACGGCAGAATGCGCTGTCCATCGGTCGAAGTACCTTCGGGAAAAAACAACAACCTGTGCCCCAGGGCCATCCGATCTTCCAGCATCGCCCGTTGCTGAGCAGCCTCGCGCCGGTCGCGCCGGACGAATACCGTCCCCGTCATCCGCGCAAGCCAGCCGATACCTGGCCAGCCAGCAACTTCGGCCTTTGAGACAAAAAACAGCGGTGTCCCGGCGTTCAGGACAAAGATGTCCACCCACGAGCTGTGGTTCGCCACGAACGCCCCGCGTTCGCGCATCGGCGTGCCCTTTGTGGCCAGTCGTATCCCCAGAAGGCCCAGCGCGGTGCGGCAGACGGCGACCGTGACCCACCCCGACCATGGGCGGGACGCGCCATGAAAGGGAAGCTCTGCCAATCTTAGCGCCAGCTTGACCAAGACCCCGGCCCCTAGGACCAGGGCAAGCGCCAGTCCCCTCAGCACCGCCCGCAAACCGCCCAATGGCCCGATGGGTAAAGTGTCGGGCATGTCCTCCGACTGCCAGGTCGGGCTCATTGCCGCAGCGCCTCGGCAAAGCGGGCCGTGGCTCGGTTGTTCATCCGCACGGTATCCATGACCAGACACACATCGGTGGTGTTGAACGCGTGATCGACAAATGCGCCATCACCAACAAAGCCGCCAAGCCGCAGATAGGACTTTATCAAAGGCGGCACGGCGCGCATCGCGGCCACCCGATCGATCTTGTCCGGTGGAACAAGGTCCATCCGCTGATAGGCGCCCACATGCGCTTTGACCCGCAGATCGGGCGGTGCCAGAAACCTCTGGTGCAGATGCGACAATGGCAGCGCGAGGGCATCGATGTCGGTCCCGTGCAGACTTGCCACACCAAAAAGCACTTCAACGTCCCGCGCCCGCACATAGTCGGCCAGACCCGACCACAAAAGATGCAGACCAAGCCCACCCCGGTATTCCGGTGCGACACATGATCGCCCAAGCTCCAGCAGGCTGCGTCCCGAGGCGCGCAGAACCGACAGGTCGTATTCGTCATCCGAGTAGAACCGCCCATGTTCCGCCGCCCTGGCCCCGGCCAGCAGGCGGTACACACCCACGACATGAGTAAGCGCAGTTTCCGCCGCGCGCGTATCGACCAGGACAAGGTGTTCGTAGAACGGATCGAACGCGTCGCGTTCGAACCGGCCCGCGTGATCGACAAGCGGGCCGTCGCCGCCAAGTTCTTCAACGAACACCCGGTACCGCAGGCGCTCTGACGCCCGAAGGTCTGCCTCAGACCTTGCCAGTCGCACCTGCAGATATCCGCTGTCGAGTTTCATGCCCGCCTCTGATCGTGCTGTCTGGTTAGCGCCTTTTTACCGTGCGGGAAAGGAACTGCGACAGTTCGCACCATGCGTGCATGTCTCAATTGTGTACCCGTTAAGGTTGTGTTAACAGGTATTCTGACGACTAATGATCAAAGACGGGGATGAGCTCGACACGGTTGGTATCGATCACGACCTTGCCCACTTCCGGGAAGTTCACAGTGACACGGCCGCCTATGTTGCTTTGCACCTGACCCGCGCCCCACTCGGGATGGGTCGGGTGTGTCACGCGCATACCCGGCGTGAATAAGGATGGGAGAGGTGTCATCGTCGATGACCCGCTCGATAAATGGGGATGAAACGGAACGGGACATGACAATCAACGCAGTGGAACTGAATGCCCTCATCGGGTCGCGCATCTGCCATGATCTGATTTCTCCTCTTGGGGCCATCGGTAACGGCATAGAACTGCTTGCGATGTCGGGGGCGTCCGCGGCTCCCGAAATGACGCTCATCACGGAATCGGTGGAAAACGCCAACGCGCGCATTCGATTTTTCCGCATCGCCTTCGGCTCGGCAAATGCGAACTCCATGATCGGTCATAACGAACTGCGCCGCATACTCGAAGATCTTTATCGCGGCAACCGCCTCTCGGTCGACTGGCGGATCCCCGAAGACACGCTTCGGATCGAAGCAAAGCTCGCCTTTCTGGTCCTGCAATGCTTCGAAAGCGCGCTGCCCTGGGGTGGCAAGGTGGCCGTCACGCGAAACGGCACGACCTGGAGCATTTTCGGCACCGGCGAACGCATAAAGCGTGACGACGCACTTTGGCAGTTGTTTGACAACCTTTCGCCCACCGTGGATGTCAGTGCCTCGAACGTGCACTTTGCTCTGGTCGCTCCGACCGCCGAAACAGTCGGACGCGCGGTCAAGCCGACCTTTACCGGCAACTCAGTCTCGGTCAGCTTCTGATCGTGCCGTCGCCGGTAACGAGGTATTTGAAACTGGTCAACTGAGCGGCTCCGACCGGCCCTCGTGCATGCATCTTACCGGTCGCAATCCCGATCTCGGCGCCCATCCCGAATTCACCGCCATCGGCGAACTGGGTCGAGGCGTTCCACATCAAAATCGCACTGTCGAGCCGCTCGAAAAAGCGCGCAGCGGCCTCTGCGTTCTCGGTGACGATGCAATCGGTGTGGTTGGACCCATACTTGCGAATATGCGACGACGCCGCGTCGATATCGTCAACCACGCGCGCCGCGATAATCATATCGAGGTATTCGCGCCCCCAGTCTTCCTCACCGGCAGGTACGACACCCGCGATGCCACTAAGCGCCGCGTCGCCCCGCACCTCGACACCCTCCTCGATCAAAGCACGAACCACTGCCGCGCCCACCGTATCGGCAATGTCGCGATGGATCAGCAGGCATTCAGCCGCGCCGCATATCCCGGTCCGTCGCGTCTTGGCATTGAGGACAATCTTCAGCGCCTTCTCGGGATCGGCGGCCTTGTCGAGATAGACATGCACGATCCCCTCTAGATGCGCAAAGACCGGCACCCGCGCTTCGCGTTGGACAAGACCCACAAGGCCCTTGCCACCGCGCGGGACAATCACGTCGATATGGTCCGTCATTGTCAGCATTTCGGAAACCGCCGCACGATCGCGCGTGGGTACGCGTTGGATCGCGTCTTCCGGCAAACCTGCCGCTACCAGACCGGCCCTCAAGCACTCCAGGATCACGCCCGAGGAATGAAAACTTTCCGACCCGCCGCGCAAAATCACGGCGTTGCCGGCCTTGAGACAGAGCGCGCCAGCATCCGCCGTCACATTGGGGCGGCTTTCATAGATGACGCCGATGACGCCCAGGGGCGTGCGCACGCGCTGGATGTGCAGGCCCGTCGGCTGGTCCCATTCCGCGATCACTTCGCCCACGGGGTCATCCTGGGCCGCCACGTTGCGCAGGCTGTCGCAGATACCCCCGATCCGCGCCTCGTCCAGCATCAACCGGTCGAGCATGGCATCGGAGAGGCCCTTGTCGCGCCCGAACGCCATGTCCTTGGCGTTTGCCGCGATGATATCGGCCCGGCGTTCCCAGACGCTGTCGGCCGCAACGGTCAGGGCCTTGACCTTCGCCTCGGCGGCCGCAAAGGCCAGTTCGGCTGACGCGGCTTTGGCCCGCGCGCCAATCTCCTGCATCATGCCGGGAATGTCCGTTCCGTCTTTCATCGTCTCACCTCTTTCAGCGGGCAGAATGTGACACACATTCCCCAGCGGTCTCTGACGCCGAAATCGGCGTGCCCGGAAAATGCACCATTTTCCGCACCATTTTCTGCGCCAGAAAATGCCCGCCCATCATACCGCCATATCATCCCGATGCACCAGTGCCGCGCGTCCCGGATAGCCCAGCAACGCCTCGATCCGGTCTGACCGCTGCCCCCGGATCACCGCCGCTTCTTCCGCGGTGTACCGCACCAGCCCCAGCCCCAGTTTCTCACCCGTGGGTCCGACGATCCGCACCGGTTCGCCCCGGCCGAACACGCCGTCAACCGCGGTCACGCCCGCAGGCAACAGCGACTTGCCCTGCGCCAGCGCGCGCGCCGCCCCGGCATCTACGGCCAACACGCCCTTGGGCTTCATCGAGGCGATCCAGCGTTTGCGGGCCACTTGCGGGTCGGTCTCGGGCGTAAACCACGTCGCCGCCGCGCCTTCTTCAAGCGCCGTCAAAGGTGTCATGGCGGACCCGAGCGTGATCGCCATCGCCGCACCGCCCGCCGTTGCCGTTTTGGCCGCCATCAGCTTGGTCAGCATGCCGCCTTTTGAGAGGCCGGAGCCCGCATCTTCCGCCATTGCCTCGATCTCGGGCGTGATCCGTTCAATGAGGTCAAACCGTTTGGCTGTGTCGTCGGATTTCGGGTTGCCCGAGTAGAACCCGTCCACATCCGACAGCAGCATCAGCACGTCCGCGCCGACCGTCACCGCGATCTGTGCAGCCAGCCGGTCATTGTCGCCAAACCGGATCTCATCCGTGGCGATGGTGTCGTTCTCGTTCACGATGGGCACGACCCCCAGCGACAAGAGCTGTTCCAGCGTCGCGCGGCTGTTGAGGTAGCGCCGCCGATCGGTGCTGTCTTCCAGCGTCATCAACACCTGCGCGGTCGTGATGCCATGGGGGTGCAAGGCCTCCTCATAGGCCCGCGCCAGCCGAATCTGCCCGACCGCCGCGGCCGCCTGAGACTTTTCCAGTGGCAAGGTGCCCTCACCCAACCCCAGGACACCGCGCCCCAGCGCGATCGAACCGGACGACACAAGAATAACATCCTGCCCGCGCGCACGCGCCTTGGCGACATCCTGCGCCAGCGAGGCCAGCCACGCGCCGCGCACCTCGCCGCCCGACACCAAAAGCGCCGAGCCGATCTTGATGACGATCCGCTTTGCCGCGCTCAGGGTTGCCACGGCGCGTCCTCCTCTGCCGGGGCCTCGCGCTTTCTCTGCGCGTCCACCTGGCGGCGCACGGCGCGCAGCACCTCGGTCACGCCCTCGCGGCTGACGCCCGACATCATGAACGTGTGCCCCGCGACTTCGGCCAAGGCCGCGCGTTTCTCCTCGCGCTCTTCCTCGTCCAGCGCATCGATCTTGTTCAGCACGGTCAGGCGCGGCTTCTCGGCCAGCGCGCCGCCATAGGCCTCCAACTCGTCGATGATCGTCTGCCAGTCGGCGACGACATCCTGGGAGGTGCCATCGACCAGATGCAGCAACATGGCCGAGCGTTCGACATGGCCCAGGAACCGGTCGCCTATCCCCTTGCCCTCATGCGCGCCTTCGATGAGACCCGGGATGTCAGCGACGACGAACTCCACCTCATCCACACCGACCACGCCAAGATTGGGATGCAGCGTCGTGAACGGGTAATCGGCAATCTTGGGCCGCGCGTTCGAGGTTGCCGCCAGAAAGGTCGATTTGCCCGCATTGGGCAGACCCAACAGGCCGACATCGGCGATCAGCTTGAGCCTGAGCCATACCTCGCGTTCGACCCCGGCCTGACCGGGATTGGCATGACGCGGCGCCTGATTGGTCGAGGACTTGAAGTGCAGGTTGCCGAACCCGCCATTGCCGCCCGCCGCCAGCCGGACACGTTGCCCGACCTCGGTCAGGTCGGCCAGCACGGTTGCCTGATCCTCATCCAGGATCTCGGTGCCCACGGGCACGCGCAGCACGACGTCGTCGCCATCCTTGCCGGTCCGCTGACGCCCCGCACCGCCCTGGCCGTTCTTGGCAAAGAAGTGCTGCTGATAGCGAAAATCGATCAGCGTGTTCAGCCCGTCCACCGCCTCGGCCCAGACATCGCCGCCGCGCCCGCCATCGCCACCGTCGGGTCCGCCATACTCGATATACTTCTCACGCCGGAAGCTGATGCACCCGTTGCCGCCGCTCCCCGAACGGATCGTCACCCTCGCCAGATCGAGGAACTTCATGGGTTTGTCCTCAAATTGTCCCGGATCAGGGCGTAGGTGATAACGGGTGCAGGCTCAAGCCTTCCCGACGAATGACCGATATCGCGGCCTGTCGCGACGAACCCGCATTTCTCCAACACGTGTACGCTGGCCGGATTATCTTCGAACCGGTCAGCGACGACACGGTTGATCGGAAAGCGCGCAAAGAGATCAACCAGGAACGCTTGCACCGCCTCGCTCATCAGCCCTTTGCCCCAGTGGTCAGGGTGAAGGGCATAATAGAGTTCAACGCCTGCACTGTTTCCCGTGGCCACATACCCGACAGGTTGGCCCGCTTGCTCGATCATCAGCGCAAACCCCGGCACGCCCCGCCAGCGGCGCGCATGGATGAAGGCGCGCGCATCGTCTTCGGAAAGGCCGGTCTTCAGCGAGAACAGCATGCGCGTCACCTCGGGGCGCGCGAGGTCCGTGATGAAGGGCGCATCGCCCTCGATCATCGGACGCAGACGCAGCCGCTCGGCCCGGATGTCGATGACTTGCCGCGCCCTCCAAGCGGATCGGGTCAGACGCATCTCGTGTGACGTCACATCCTGGCTCAGCGATTTGGCATGGCGTGTCCGCGTATCGGTTTCCTCGAACCCGAGAGCCGTCAAGACACCCTTTGACCGGTCATTGCCGTGAAAGTAGCCGCTGGTCATAACACCGTTCTCCGGGTTTTCGAACCAGCGTTTGACGACGGCTTGCGCCGCCTCAAAGCCATAGCCCTTGCGCCAGGCGGGCCGTGCGATCCAGTAGCCCAGTTCGGTATCAGTCGAGGCCGTTCCGACCAGTCCCGTCCTGTCGAAGATGCCCCAGACTTCTTTCGCGTTTTGAGTCACGTCGTCGATGAATGCCAGGGCATCTGTTGCCGCATAAGGATACGGGACGACGCCCAACCATTTGGACACATCGAAATTGCCGACGCCCGCCACGATGTCGTCGGTGTCATCTTCCGTCAGGGGCCGGAGGGTCAGTCGCGGCGTCCTGAGTGTGGGGAGCGCCGCGTATGACATGGGGTCTAACGGTACTTCCTCAGATAGGTCCAGGTTGGCACGGTCGCCCCGCGCGCCACCGAAAATGCCTCGGCATCGCCAAGATAGGCAAAACCGTTATTTGTCAGCACACGGGCCGAGGCCGGGTTGTCCTGAAACACGCTGGCAAATATCGCCTGGTTGTTCAACGGGTTCGCCTCAAGCAGGCCGCGCACGGCCTCCTGCGCCAGACCGGTGTTCCAGAAAGCGGGCGCGACCCAATAGCTGATCTCGGACTGTTCGCGGTCCATCCGTTCCAGCGCGATCAGGCCGACCAATTCGGCCCGATCGTTGCGTGACGCATCCAGCGCCCAGACATCCTCCACACGATCCTCCGCCGTGGCGCGCTGAATAAAGGCGTCGATCGCTCCCGGCGGCAGGGGGTGCGGCAAAGACCGCGTCATCCGGGCCACTCGTTCGTCCGCGCCATACATCTCGAGCAACCCGCGGTCCGAGCGGCGCACGGGGCGCAGTGTCATCCGTTCGGTTTCGACAACGGGCTGGTTCACAATCGTATCAATCTTCACGGGGGCCTCCTCCTGGCCTCGTGTGGGTCCGGCCTTTGACATTTTGCGCCGAACCCATCTCATGTGGGTATGGCGGGTTTATGACACAACCGGTCCCTGAAATGCTGAGGGGCCGGTTTTGACACCGACCCCCCAAAAACTTGTTTCAAATGGATCGGTTACTCGGCTGCCACCGCTTCTGGAAGCACCGAAATAAAGGTACGGCCCTTAAGACCTTTGTGGAACGTCACGCGGCCGTCGACGGTTGCAAAGATGGTGTGATCCTTGCCCATGCCGACACCCTCGCCCGGCCACCACTTGGTGCCGCGCTGGCGCACGATGATGTTGCCCGGAATGACGTCCTGACCACCGAACTTCTTCACGCCAAGGCGACGACCGGCTGAATCGCGGCCGTTACGGCTGGAACCACCTGCTTTTTTGTGTGCCATTGCGTCTTACTCCTTTTCAGCCGCAAGGGTTGTGGCCTGTTCGACCCACCCGTCGCGCTCAATCCGACCTTTGAACGAGAGTTTCTCGTCCATGTCGGCAATCTCTTCCGGGCCCCATGCCGCAATCTGGGCGAACGAGGTGACACCGGCTTCGTGCAGCTTCTTCTCAAGCGCCGGGCCGACGCCCGAAAGCTTCTTGAGGTCATCTGCGCCCGCCTCTGCCTTAGGCGCGGCCTTCTTGGGCGCGTCTTGCCTCTGTTCGGGCTTGGCTTCGGCCTTCGGGGCCTCTTCCTTCTTGGGTGCAGCCTTCTTGGCCGGCTTCGCAGTCGCGGCGGCCACAGCAACAACTGAACCTGCACCCACAGCGGCCTTTACGCCAGACTTGTCGCCACCCTTTTCAAGAACCTCGGTGATCTTCAGCAGCGTCAGCTGCTGCCGATGGCCCTTGGTGCGCTTCGACGAATGCTTCCGGCGACGCCGCACAAAGTGGATGACCTTGTCACCCTTGATCTGGTCGACCACATCCGCCTGCACTGCCGCGCCTTCGACAAGGGGGGTGCCGACGGTGGAGCCCACCATCAGAATCTCGTTGAACTGGACCTTTTCACCAGCTTCAGCGGCGAGTTTTTCGACGCGGAGCACATCGCCCGCCTGAACCCGATACTGCTTGCCGCCGGTTTTCAGAACCGCAAACATCTCATTTCCTTCCATTTTCCGCGTCCTTCGGCCCCGGCATCCCGGCGTTTCGGCATCTTGCCGCCTCAAACTGCGCGCCCCATTCGGACGGTCATTCAATATGAAAAGGCGGGTCCTGCCCGCCGAAGCCCGGCTTATCGGCAGATTGCCCTGTTGAGTCAAGACCAATTGCCGCGCTGATCGGCCATACGCACCCGCACAGGTAAGGTCCCGCCCATCCTGCTGCTGCGCGTCCGCCGAGCCACTTGAAAATCGTCAATTCTGTCACCGAACCGCCGCAATCTCGCCCCGGATTTGCTCAAGTCCTTAAGTCTTCATGAACCTGACGTAGTTAAGTACCTGCAGGCACACCAAGGAGCACACGCATGGCAGACGCACTCAAAGTCGCGCAAACCCGCCGCGACGAGTACAAAAAGGACATCGCCAAGAAAGAGGCGGAGATCGAAGAACTGAAAGAGCTTTTGAGCGACCTTGACAGCTTCATCGAGTTTGGCGAAGCGCTGGTCAACGATGACGACGACGCACCGGCGGCAACCGCCCCCACCACACCGACACCGGACCGTGTTGTCTCGAAGCCGGTCGTCTCGAAGGCCGTCGTCTCAAAGCCCTCTCCTCAACACGCACCGCAGCCGGTTCAGCCCAACCCCGTCGATGACGAATGGGGAACAGACGACAACAAGCAGGGCATCGCACGCGTCCTCGCCGCCCGCAACGGCTGACCGACAGCACGCAGTTTCACGATAGGGCGCCGGGCCAGTCTCGGCGCCCGTTTCTTTTCAGAGTTCATCCCCGACCGAAAACTGGCCGGTTGCCGCGCCGAGCGCATAGGACACTTCCAGAAAAATGGCGTCGAACCCTGCAAAAAGCGCCCGGTTCAGATCACGTCCGGCCTCCGTCGCAGTCATATCGACATAAGCCCTCAATTCCTCATCGCTGAGGGCGGTATAGGCAAAGGTCATATAGCCGAAGATCCAGTCGATCGTGTCATGGCGGATACTCGCCTCCTGCCCCCAAACGTCGCGCAGCATGTCTTCTTCGGTCATCTCGAAATCGCCGTTCGATCCCAGACCGCGATAAAACGCCAGGTTTGCATTCAGCGCACCTGCCACGTTGCGGTCAACCAGATCGTT
>JBCCWG010000035.1:0-25865 GCA_039193985.1 Pseudomonadota bacterium | reverse complement strand
GGCGACCACCAGCTTTGTGCGCCTTCGTGTGACCAGACCCTGAGATCGGGCAGCGACAGCGCGCCCTTGGTCCCCCCGATCGTGTAGCAAGACTGATCGGTTCTGGGATAGGCCGGGTTTTCGCCCGATGTCAGTTCCCAACTCCAGGGCGATGAGACTGCGTCCGAGACGCTGATCGTCCCCAGCGCGCCACTGGCGAAGATCAGCATAATTGCAGAGGTGTCTTCCACGGCAAAGCCCCGCACGTGGTTGGCTTCCCGCGCCTGGACCGTTTCGATGGGGCCGCAGAGAAACTGCAACAGATCGATATCGTGGATCAGATTGATATAGGTCGGCCCACCGCCCGCTTGTGTCCGCCAGGTCGTGTCGAAGTAGTCGGCGGGCTTGTTCAGCCAGAACATGGCATTCACCGCTGCGATACGACCCAATCTGCCCTGGTCGATGATCTGTTTGGCGGCGTGTGTGACGGGTGAGTGCCGCCGATGGTGACCGACAAGGATGGGCACACCGGTTTTGGCCGAGAGCTTTACCAGTTGTCTTGCCGAGGTCACGCTTTCGGCCAGGGGCTTTTCGATCAGGACAGGTACGCCTGCTTCGAGACAGGCTTTGCCGTGATCGAGGTGGAGTTTGTTTGGCGAAGCGACGATCACGCCATCGGGGCGATCCGCGGCAAGGCAGTCGTCAAGATCGTCAAACCACGGAACGTCCAGTTTCGCCGCCGTGTCGCGTGCATTCGCCGCAGGATCGACGATGGCGTGCAGCTGCGCCGCTTCGGTGACCCGGTCGATATGCGTCTTGCCGATCAGCCCGGCACCGACCACCACAATTCTCAGTTCACGGCGCGGCACGCATTTCCCCCCAACGACCAACGCTCATTCGCCAAGCAGAGGGATGGAATGTCAAGCACCCGCCCAACGGCTTAACGCGGCGACCGGCCCCAGCGTCGGGTTGATCGGATCGGGCTTTCGTAGGGCATGCGTTGCAGGCACTCATCCTCGGGCGAATGAACAGGGTTGTTGGCCACATCTCTCGGACGACGCAGAGCGCCAAAGGCGCGGCGCAGCGCCCAACTGCCGATGATGCGCAGAGCTACGACACACCCGATGAAAAGTGCCACGCCGCTGAGAAGCGAGGTAAGGCCCAGATCGATGCAGGCATCGCCCGCGCCGAAGATCAAAGCTTCGATCACGCTGACAGTCTCGCGGCAGGCATTGGCGCCAAACAGCATGTGCATTGCTCCTTTCGGATGTAAGTATCGTGCCGGATTGAGGCAAATCGATGGCCCCAGAGAAGGATCGGCAAATGTGCATCTGGCTTCACGGAACTGCGATGGCGGGTCTGCGGTGGCACGAGAGCCTGCCAGGCCTCTGGCCTGAGCTTCCGGGCCATGGGCAGGCGCCCCGAACCACGCCAACCGTCGACGCCTACGCCACGGCCATGGAACCTCTTCTGCCAGAACGCTTTGTCGTGGGCGGTCATTCTCTGGGTGGGATGGTCGCGATGGAGCTTGCCGCGCGTCATCGCGAAAGATGTCGTGGACTGGTGCTAATCGACGTGCCGGTGCGCCTGTTGCCCGCAATGCCACGCGCGCCTGTGCTGGCGGGATTGTTTGGTTGGCCCGGCCCGATCTCACGCGTGATTCAGTACCGCACGTCGAACCTTGCGATGCGGCCCGTATTGCGCAGGACGATAGCCGATACGCCGCGCGCCGGGTTGGTGGACGCGATGCGCGCGGCCCTGATGTTCGACGGACGTGGGTTGGTTGACCAACTGACAATGCCGGTCCTGTCCATCCTCGGCCGCACCAGCATCCTTACTGGTCCGGGCGATGCGATCGGGGGCACCCGTGTCTTTGACGCTGGGCATATTGTTCCGCTGGACAAACCCGATGAGACGGCTGAAGAAATTCACGCCTTTCTGGAACGGCTCGCCCCGAACTAACCGCACGTCACCCGGTCAACGGGTAACGGCCGATCTCGCGAAACGTGCCATCGGGCCCTTCTCCAACCAGCGCGACGGACCCCACGTGAAACGGGGTGGGAAGCTGCGGCAGTGCATTGGCCGCCGCGTCCTGAAAACGGTCCAGGTCTGCATCGTTCAGCTTTCCGGAAAGCGTCAGGTGAAACCGGAACTCGTCGGCAACGTAAGGATACCCCCATTGCGTAAGAAGCGTGTCCTGGCGCGGGGTCAGACCGGCGGCACGACGACGTTCGAGTTCTTCGGCACTTGCCGCGCGCCGGTGACCATCCAGACGCGCGACGCAGGCAAAGGCCAGCGATGCCAGAGCGCGGGTATCCCCGAGAGGCACAAGGGCAAGGAAACTGCCAATGCGGCTCAAAGTCAGGCCGTCAAGCGTTACCGCAGACGTTTCGGACGCAAGCGTCGCGATGTCGTTTTGCAACTCGGCAATGGTGCTGTCATCGGCCAGATGGAACGGAGGTTTAAGCGTCCCGTGAAATCCGTATTTCCGCGGAGTTCGAGTCGCCTGACCGATCCCGTCGATGTCGGGCTGATTGACTGTGGCACCCCGCGCGATGTCCCAGCCGAGCCAGGTGGCGCCAAACGAAGCCAACTCGGCATCGTCTGGCAGGTAGTAAACCGCATATCTCTGAAAGTCTGGCATGGCCCCTTCCTTTACCCCACGCACCCCCTGCCAGACCAGCATGACACTTTAGAGACAGTATAGCAGCCGGTCCTATCTGAGAGAGAGGTCATTTTGGTCCGGCCAAATGTGTCGACATTGTGCCAAGCCCGCGCCCAGCTGTTTCTCCAGCCTTGCCCTTGCTTCGTCCAATTGTGCGATTGTGGACCCGGTCGAAAAAGTGAAACAGTCCGGCGGCTTTGGTCTCGAATGATCAACAGTGAAATCTCTCATTTCCTGCTTTGATTCCATGCCTTTAGAGTCGCCTAATCTGGCTTAAGCGAGAGTTCGCCCACGCGCTCCACAGCATCCGCCGAGCCCGACTTTGCCCGGTTAGTCCAGCCCTTTTGTCGCCACATTTTCCGTTAGTTTTGTCAGAATAGTGTTCAGTTCCGGCGTTCCGCGCGCCTTTTGAGTCCCTCAAAGCTTAAACCGAACGAAAGACGAGCGGTGCCCGGAAAACCCCGGAGCGCCGACGGGAGAGAATTGCCATGAATGATGTCACCGCCTATTTCGACGCCGCCAACCCCGATACACCCGCAGGCATGACTGCCGCCGTCGCGATTGGCGCTGTGACAGGTGTTCCAAGCAGTGGAACCGGCCTTACGGGCGCGGCTTATGCACCTGACATGGGGATCTGGAATATCGACCGCGCCGCCGAGGCGGCCGCCGGCACCCCCGACGCGACATTTGAAGTGTCGGAGTTGTTCTTTGGCAATAACAAGAGCGATACGTCGGTCGCCGAGTTCCTGGGCGATTACGGAACGATCACAAGCGGCAATGGCGCGGTGGAAATGGGCCCGTCGGCGCTGACCTTCTCAGGTTACATCTACATCCCGCCCGGCGTTCATCAGATTTCGATTATCTCGGATGACGGGTTCGACCTGAACATTGGTGGCGTTGATTTCTCGGAATTCGCCAATGGCCGCGGCACTGATGAGACGGCGCGCGTGGCCGAATTCGACGGTGGGCTTTACCCGGTCGAGCTTCTCTATTTCGATGGCGGTGGCGGCATGTCGCTCAAGATGGAGATCGATGGCCTGCCTGTCGATCAGAGCGCTTTTTATCAATCGGTTGAGGACTTTACCAACCCACCCGCCGACGTGCCCCTTGTCGCAGTCGAGGATTACCATCCGTCGTTTTTCATTCCCGAAACTGTCGATGGTGACAACGACGTGACCGCCACCGAGGCGCGGGACGTGATTACCGGCGATGCAGGTGACGACACCATCAATGGTCTTGGTGGTGATGACGAGCTTATGGGTGGCTTCGGCGATGACGTCCTCAATGGCGGCGACGGCGACGACGTGCTCGATGGCGGCTATGGATCGGACGTGCTGGATGGCGGCGATGGCGACGACCTGTTGATCGCCGCTTCGGACGCGGGCGAACAGCGGATCGGGCAGTTGGCGATCGGCCAACCGACGCGCGGCGACCCGGACAATGAGGTTGATGATGATCTTCAAAAGCTCTCGGCCTATGCGCACGAAGCGATTGTCGGCGACGATGTCCTGATCGGCGGTGCGGGGTCGGACACGTTCCTGATCAAGCCGCAGATCGACGCTAAGTTGGATATCATTCAGGAGCATGTGCGCGCTGACGGTACGATCAACTGGGCCGGCGTTGCGGGCGAGAACGACGAGTTGCACGATCACTGGGTCGACAGCTTCGGCATCGACATCATCGCCGACTACAACGCGCAGGAAGACCACATCGCCGTGATCGGCCATACGGCAGTGCCGTATGTGACCTATGCCGACGTGATGGGCGATGATGCGCTCGAGTCGATCATCACCGTCATCTCGGTCCAGCATGGCAACGGCGGCGCACATGACCGAGATCTGATCGGGCAGGTCATCGTGCATGGCGACCTCGTCGACGTCGAAGACATCCAGACCGACGACATGGTCACCTATGGCGTGGTCGAAGGGTATGACGAGATTGCAACCGCGCTTGCCCCACCGGGCGAGGAAAAGATCACCGTTGTCGATGGCGAGGAGATCAAGGGTTATGACACCCGCGAGCCGATGATGATGGGCAACATGGGTGGTGAAGAGCACTCTGGCCACGGTGGCCCCGGCACCAACATGCTGGGCGCGATCACAGGCAATCCGGCGGTCGGTTTCGACAACGCGAACTTCACGGAAGACATGCTTGCCGCAGGCGCGGGCGAGGAAGAGCCGATGGTCGAAACCCGTGCGCCCTTCGAGCAACTCGAAACGGTCGAGATGGCGGGCGAGACCCATACCGGCACCGACGGCAATGATGACATGTCGCAAAGCGATCTGCCGGAGCCTGATGGCATGCCCGGCGCGCTTGGCTTCTGGACCTTCGACAATGCGGTCGATGGTTCCTATGCCGATGCCCGCGACGATGGCGGTGCGGACGTCAAGGCCTACACGCTGTACGAGAACGGGGCGATGTTGAACACCGAAGCCTCGACCGGCGATCTTGCCACGGGGCCGGACGGAACACCCAACAGCGCCCTCTATTTCAATGGCGAAGACAGCTTTGCCTTCCTCGAACATGAAAGCGAGATGGCCTTTACCCAAGGCACTGTCGCAATGTGGGTTCGCCCGGACGATCTGGGCGAAAAGTCGATGTTCGTCACCAAGGATCAATCGGGCTCGGGCGAAGGCAGCCATTTCCGCCTTGGTCACACGAAAGAAGGCGGGTTGTTCCTGCGGGCCGCCGACCCCTACAAGACCAATCACGCTTGGGAGACCGACCAACTGCTGACCGAAGGCGAGTGGGCGCATATCGCGGTCAACTTCACCGAGGACGGGATCACCGTGTATCTCGATGGTCAGCCTGTGCCCGACAATGCATGGACCGCCGTCGAAGGCGGGGATGCAACGCCCGGCGCGCAGGGCGAGAACATGCTGCTGCAGAATGAAGAACCCTGGGTGTTCGGCGCCGACCAGTACAAGACCGAGCTGAACGACACCGCGCAGGAATTCGCCACCGACGATGAAGACCTGCGCAACGAGTTCGAAGGCGCGATTGCCGACTTCGGGGTCTGGGGCGGCTTCACAATGGACGATGTCCTGACGCCGGATCAGATCAACACGCTGATGACCGACGGGCCCGGCGCCGCTCTCACCAATCCCTCCGGCGCCGAGGCCATGGTGGTCATCGATGATGAGATGTACGGCCTGGGCGGCAATGACACCATGGATGGTGAAGCCGGAGACGACATGCTCGATGGCGGTGCGGGCGATGACAGCATCCAGGGCGGCTATGGCGACGACCACGTGATCGGGGGTGACGGCAACGACACGCTCGATGGCGGTCGCGGCAATGACTACCTCGAAGGTGGCGCGGGCGACGACGTGCTCTACAGTCGCGCCGACACCGGCGAACAGCGTGCCGGCCAGCTTGTGCTGGATGACCCGTCGCGGCCCGAAGGCGGATCAATCGACTCCGAGTATCTCAAGCTATACGACTGGATCGATCAGGAGATCGCGGGCGACGATGTGCTTGTCGGCGGCGATGGTGCCGACCAGTTCAAGTTCGAGACGCTGATCAACGGCAAGAAAGACATCCTGGCCGAGCACACGATGGACAACCGGATGATCCACTGGCACGGCGTCGCGGGTGAGAACAAGTACATCCACGACCACTGGGTTGACGGTCTTGGCATCGACGTGATTGCCGACTTCAACAAGGCAGAAGGCGACACGATCTCGGTCATCGGCCACACTACCGAGGTTGAGGTGGATTATCGCACCATCGACACCAATGGCGATGGCGCAGACGACGATGTGGTCTCGGTCATCACCGTCTATTCCCAACAGGGCAACGGCGGTGGTGCCCATGACGAGGACTACCTGGGCTACATCGTGGTCCACGGTGACCGCGTTGAAGAGGACGACATCGAGACGGATGCCGGTGCGCATTACGGGATCGTCGGCACCATCGACGACATTCAGGAAGCCGTTGCGCCGAATGGTGAGACCAAATGGCTCGACCTCGATGGCGACGGGGTGGCCGAACACCTTGGCTATGACACCCGTGATGTCGATGGCGATCCGGTGGGCACTTCACCTTGGGAGTACTCGTCCAACGATTGGCTGAACACCGGTCAGGTTGATCTGGCCAGTTCTCTGCCCGAAGGCCTTGAAGCGCCGAACGTACTGCTGGAGAACGCAGGCGGCACCTTCGGCGGCGGCAATGACCCCATCGAGATTCCACATACCGATGCACAGGCGGCAACCGAGGGCACCTGGGCCTTTACCTTCAACGCCAACAACCCGGGCAATGGCAGCAATCAGGCGCTGTTTTCAAAGGACCACTCCGGGTACGAAGATGGTGGGCATCTGACCGCATACATCACGACGAATGGTGCGCTGAAGGTCCGCTTCCAGGGAACGGAGGACGAAAAGTACCTCGTCGACTGGCAAACCAAGGTCGAAGCCGATGAGGATTACCACTTCGCCTTTACTTTCGATGAAGACGAGATCGCCTTTTATCTGAACGGTGAGTTGATCGACAGTGACGACGGGTATCCCGCTGGCATGTCGGGCAATACCGAAGACCTGGTTCTTGGCGCATCGACCCGCACCCGTAACGGTGACGATGACAACCTGCAGTGGCACTTCGACGGCGAGATCCGCGATCTGGTCATGCTCGACCGGCCACTGGAAGACATCGAAGCGTTGTTCCTTGCCGAAGCCGGAGGTGACGTCAGCGCGTTGGACAGTCTTTATGGTGAGGCTGCGCCGGATGACGGTGCCGACGATACCCCGCCTGCGGATGATGATACGCCACCAGCGGACGACGACACACCACCGGCGGATGACGATACGCCACCGGCGGATGACGACACACCACCGGCGGATGACGACACGCCACCGTCGGACGACGACACACCACCGGCGGATGACGATACGCCACCGGCGGATGACGACACGCCACCGGCGGATGACGACACACCTCCGGCGGATGATGATGGTTCGCCCGACATGGGCGAGGATGAGGAGGAGACGCCGGACGAAGCTGACAACGATGACGATGGTGGCGGTTCAATCTTCGCGCGTATCTTCGACATCTTCATCTCTATCTTCTCGTTCCTTGGTGGCAGCGACGACGCTGATCCGAACTATACCGAGGAGGAACTGGAGGAGGATCTGAACGAGATCGAAGACCTCCTGTCGCAACTCATTCCCGTCACTCAGGCGGACGATGAGACCACGACAACCACGACCGAGGAAGATGAACCAGAAATGGAAATGATGGTCTGATACCGACACCCCGGGCCGCCTGTGTGGTGGCCCGGGTCTTCTGCAGGCATGGCTCGCACTTCCTTACAGATGGGCCCTTCACTGCTCCCTAGCTCTCCATCGGCTGACCCATCAGCACACTGCCCGCCGCAAAAAAGTGGGTCTGTATCTCGCGAATGATAGTGGGCGATGGTCCACCGAAATTTTGTGCGGCTCTCCCCGGAAAACTGGTCTATGCCTGCTGAAGTCCCGCGCGTTTGTGGAGGAAGCGGATGAAAACCCATGCTCAGGCGGTCGTGATCGGTGGCGGCGTTGTCGGTTGCTCGATCCTTTATCATCTGGCCAGGGCGGGCTGGACCGACAGCGTTCTGTTGGAGCGGGACGAGTTGACCAGTGGCTCGACCTGGCACGCGGCGGCCAACATTCACGGGCTGCACGATGTGACCAACATCTCGCGCCTGCAGCACTATACAATGACCCTTTACAAAGAGCTTGAGGCCGAGACCGGTCAGGGTTGCGGCGTTTTTCAGCCAGGCTCGCTCTACCTCGCCCAGACGAAGGACCGCGAACACCAGTTGCGCCTGCAGGAGGCCAAGGCGCGCCGATATGGCATGAACTTTCACGAGGTTAGCCGGGACGAGGCCGAACGCCTGCATCCTTTGGTCGATTTTGATGGTGTCCGCTGCATCATGTTCGAACCCGATGGCGGCAATGTCGACCCTTCCGGAGTCACGCAGGCCTATGCCGCGGGCGCCCGGCAGCGGGGGGCCGAGATCAAGCGGTTCACGCCCGTCACCGCCACCGAACTGCAGCCCGACGGCACCTGGATCGTGCGCACGCCCAGGGGCGACATCCGCACGCCATGGGTTATCAACGCCGCCGGTCTCTGGGCGCGCGAGGTGGCGGCACTTGCCGGGCTGGACCTGCCGCTGATCCCGACCGAACATCAGTACTTCGTGACCGAGACCATCCCCGAGATCACAGATTTGGGCCGCCGCCTGCCCTCGGTCGCCGATCGGGATGGTGAGTATTATCTGCGGCAGGAGGGTCTTGGCCTGCTGGTCGGGGCCTATGAGAAGGACATGCGGTTCTGGGCCGAAAACGGCACACCACTGGATTTTGCGCATGATCTTTTCCCGGACGATCTTGAGCGGATCGAGGAGAATATGCTGCGCGCGATCGACCGGGTTCCGGTTGTGGGCACGGCGGGCATCAAGCGCGTGATCAACGGCCCGATGATCTGGTCGCCCGACGGTGCCGCCCTCTTTGGCCCGGTCCCCGAACTGACGGGTTACTTCTGTTGCAACGGCATCATCCCCGGCTTTTCGCAATCGGGCGGCTTGGGCAAGCTTGCCGCCGAATGGATCGTCGAGGGTGAGCCGACGCTGGACCTTTTCGGGTGGGATGTGGCACGGTTCGGCGCCTGGGCCGGCGCCGAGTTCACCAAGGCGCGGGTCGAAGATCAGTACGCGCACCGCTTCAAGATCCATTTCCCTGGCGAAGAACGTGCGGCGGGTCGCCCGGTCCGCACCCGTCCGGTCCATGCGCAACAGCACGCGCTTGGCGCGAAGTTTGGCCTCAATTACGGCTGGGAGCATCCGCTTTACTTCGACGCCGACACGCCCGACAGCGCCGGGTTCGACCGTCAGCCCTGGTGGGGTTCGGTGGGGCGCGAATGCACGATGCTGCGCGAGCATGCTGGCATCATCGACATCTCGAACTTCGCCAAATACCGCGTTCAAGGCCCGGGTGCCGAAGACTGGCTGGACGCGCTTTTCGCGAACCGGATGCCGCGCGCCGTGGGCCGGTCATGTCTGACCCCGCTGATCGGCAAGCGCGGCGGGATCGCGGGCGATTTCACCGTCACCCGCATTGCCGACGAGACGTTCTGGATCATCGGCTCGGGCATGGCGGAGCGCTTTCACCAGCGGTTCTTCAACGCCGTGCCCCTGCCCCCTGCAACCACGTTCGAGAGCAGAACCGACGCCATGTGCGGGTTAAATGTGGGCGGTCCGCGGGCGCGCGATCTGCTTTCGCGCTTGGCCAATGCAGACCTTTCGAACGAGGCGATGCCGTTCATGCGTTCGGCCATGATCGACGTCGCTGGTGTCACCTGCCTTGCGCTGCGGGTCTCGTTCACCGGTGATCTCGGCTGGGAGTTGCACTGTGATGAGGGCGACCAGACCCGGCTCTACGATGCCCTACTGACAACGGGCGTGCCGCTTGGCGCTGGTCCGGTCGGCAGCCGCGCGCTGATGAGCCTGCGGATTGAAAAGGGCTACGGCTCGTGGGGACGCGAATACAGCCCGGAATGGTGGCCACAGGAAAGCGGCCTTGCGCGTCTGATCAAGACCGACAAGGATTTCCTGAACAGGCACGCCTATCTCGCGCTGGCCGACGACGCCCCACGCGAAACACTGGAAATTTTCGAGATCGACGCGGAGAAAGCCGACGCCTCGGGTGGTGAGCCGATCTTTCTGACCGATGGCACACCCGTCGGACAGGTCACGTCAGGAGCCTATGGCTATAGCGTCGGCAAGTCGCTCGCACTTGGCTATGTGAAGTCGAACACGGTCGCGCCGGGCCAAGAGGTACATATCGCCGTCCTCGGGCGCCCGCACATTGCGCGCATGCTGGCTGAGCCACCTTTTGACCCCGCAGGTCATCGCCTGCGCGGCACCGCCCCCCAGCCGGAACCCGCTGAATGAGCTTTTCGCCCGATCTGTTATCCGCCGTCCGCGCACGGTTCGCCCATGTCGAAACCTGCCCGTTCGAGGGCCCGCGCGTGTTCTTTGAGAACGCAGGCGGCGCGCTGACGCTGAATTCGGTGGTCGAGACCTCGGCAAGATATGCCGCCTATCCTGACAATCAGGGCCGGGACAATCCGGCCTCAAAAGCGCTGATGGCCGACATCAGGAAGGGCAAGGACGATGCGCGCCTTTTCTTCAATGCGCCGGACGGTCAGGTCTTCGTCGGCGAAAGCGGGACCGAAGTCCTTTTTCGCCTGATCCGAACCGCTGCCCTTGCGGCGGCGGAAGGGGGTACGATGATGGGCTCGACCCTCGAGCACCCCGCCTCCCGCAGTGCGATGGCCCGTTGGGCCGGGGTGACGGGCCGCCCCCACCTTCTCGCCGTCCATGACAACGAGACGGGCACCGTTACGGTTGACGATTACGCCCCGCATATCTCGCCCGATCTGCGGGTGGCCGCCATCGTGCAAACCTCACCGGTTACCGGAATATCGGTCGGCGTAACTGAGATCGCCGCTGCAATCCGGACCGCGGCACCCGACTGCTTTATCATCGTGGACGGTATCCAGCACGCCAGTCACGGCCTGATCGACATTGCCGCCTATGGCATCGATGGCTTCGCAATCTCGCCCTACAAGGTGTTCTCGCGCCATGGCTATGGCATCGGCTGGGCGTCCGACCGGTTGACGGCGGCCACCAAGGAGACCGTCATCGGCGGCGCGGCGGATAACTGGGAACAGGGCACGCGCGACGCGGGGGCTTATGCCACGTGGTCGGACGTCGTGGCGTATCTCGACTGGCTGGGGGGCGAGACGTCTGACGCCACCGATCCCCGCGCCCGGATCGAGGCCGCAGCGTCGGCCATTCACGCACAGGAAAGCACGCTCTCGACAGCTATGATGCACGGCACTGGCAACCACAGGGGCCTGGCGGATATGCCCGGCGTTACGATCATCGGCGGCGCGAACAACCCCGGACGCGAAGGGGTGATCAGCCTGACGCTGGACGGCATGGCGCCCGAGGCGCTTGTCCGTCACCTCAACCAGAACGGCGTGCGCACCCACATCCGCCTGAATGACCATTATTGCGGAAATGTGCTCGGCCCGCTCGGGCTGGATGCCTGCATTCGTGTGTCATTCAGCCACTACAACTCCCTGGCAGAGGTGGGCCAGTTCCTTGCGGCAATGGAAGCGGCAGAGCAAGATTGACCCGAACTTCCGCCAAAGAACCCTGAATCTTTGCTTGTTGCGCCGGTTTCCCCACGAAGATTGTTGGCATCTGCCGCGGACTTGCGAGTATCCTGACATGGCAGACACGCCACCGGCCCGGAGGAATAGGGGTCATGGCCAATAATTTAATGGGGAGAACACTCAGATGATACGTCGAAAGACAACTGACATTTCACGTCGCGGCTTTCTTGGTGCGACAGCCGCCGGGGCAGCCCTCGGCACGGGCCTCATGCCCGGCACCCTTCGTGCGCAACCCAAACGCGGCGGCACGTTCCGTATGGCCAAGGGCCACGGGCAAACCACTGACACGTTGAACCCTGCGACATGGGAGAACGGGTTTGTGATCGCGATGGCCTATGGCTTCAGCGGCTTTCTCACCGGCGTCGCCCCCGATGGTTCGGTCGAGCCGCAACTCGCCGAAAGCTGGGAAGCCAGCCCGGACGCCAAAGTCTGGCGCTTCAAACTGCGTTCGGGCGCGACGTTCCACTCGGGACGGCCGGTTACCGTAGATGACGTGATCGCGTCCATAGAATACCATCGCGGCGAGGATTCAACGTCCGCCGCCAAACCGCTTCTCGAAGGAATTGAAAGCGTCGCTGCGGATGGCGACACCGTCGTCTTTACCCTTACGGCCGGCAGCGCCGACTTCCCGTTCACCTTTACCGACTATCACCTCACCATTGCGCCCGCCGACGGCGACAGCATCGACTGGCGCTCGGGCGACGGCGCTGGCCCTTATCGCCTTGCTGACTTCCAGCCAGGCGTCTCGGCAACGCTGGAGCGGTTTGAGAACGATTGGGACAGCAATCGCGGTTTCTTTGACCGGATCGAGATGCTCTCGGTTGTCGACCTGAATGCACGGACCACAGCGCTTGTATCGGGCGATGTCCATGCCGCCGACAAGCTGGATCTCAAGACCGTCGGCCTGATGGCGCGGCGCCCCAATGTGACCGTCCATTCGGTCGCGGGCAACCAGCACTACACCTTCGCGATGTCCACCAACAAGGACCCCTATACGGACAACAATGTCCGTCTTGCGCTTAAGCATGCGATCAATCGCGAAGAACTGGTCGAGAAGATCCTTTTCGGATACGGCTCGGTCGGCAACGATCACCCGATCGGACCCGGTCAGCAGTTCTTCAACAACGAACTGGCCCAAACGACGTACGATCCCGACAAGGCCAAGTTCCACCTGCGCGAGGCCGGTCTTGACAATCTGACGGTCGAGTTGTCTGCGGCCGACGCCGCCTTCCCGGGTGCGGTCGACGCCGGCACTCTCTTCCAGAACTCTGCCACAGCGGCGGGCATCACAGTCGATATCAACCGCGTCCCGAATGATGGCTACTGGTCGGATGTGTGGATGAGCGAACCGTTCTCAGCCGTTTATTGGGGTGGCAGACCCACCGAGGATGCGATGTTCGCGACGGCCTATGCGGCCGGTGCAGCCTGGAATGACACGTTCTGGGAGAATGGCCGTTTCAACGAACTTCTTGTGGCCGCGCGCGCCGAACTCGACACCGACAAGCGGCGCGAGATGTACTTTGAGATGCAGGCCATTGTGAACCAGGACGGCGGCGCGATCATCCCGATGTTCGCCAACTTCGTCTTTGCCACCGCGCCCGATGTCGTGGTGAGCGACAGCTTCTCGTCGCACTGGGATGTCGACGGCGAACGCTGGATGGAGCGCTGGTCCTTCGCCTGATGTCAAATGGGCGCCCCGGTCCGCCGGGGCGCTTTCATGCTGCGAGAGGCGCGCGTTTCGTTAGACCGAGACGCTGGCGCACCTCGTCTGGTCCCACCACCTTTGCGCCCAGGTTCTCGATAATGGTCACGGCACGCTCGACCAGTTGCGCGTTGGTCGCCAGCACGCCTTTGTCGAGGAAGAGGTTATCCTCCAACCCCACCCGCACATTGCCGCCTGCCAGCACTGCGGCAGCGACGTAAGGCATCTGATCGCGCCCGAGGCTGAAAGCCGACCATTCCCAATCCGGTGGCACGTTGTTGACCATGGCCATGAGCGTATTCAGGTCGTTTGGCGCACCCCATGGCACGCCCATGCAAAGCTGTACCAGTGCGGGGGCGTCCAGCACCCCCTCCTCGACCAGTTTTTTGGCAAACCAGAGATGGCCGGTATCGAATGCCTCGATCTCGGGCTTCACGCCAAGTTCGGTCATCATGCCACCCATCGCGCGAAGCATGCCCGGCGTGTTCGTCATGACATAGTCGGCCTCGGCAAAGTTCATCGTGCCGCAATCCAGCGTGCAGATCTCGGGCAGGCAGTCGCGGATATGGGCCACACGCTCGGCCGCGCCCACCATGTCGGTCGCGCTGTCGTTCAGCGGCAAGGGTGCGTCGGAGGAGCCAAAAACCATATCGCCCCCCATTCCCGCCGTCAGGTTCAAGACCACGTCCACCTCTGCATCCCGGATCCGCTCGGTCACCTCGCGGTAGAGCGCCAGATCGCGCGCGGGCGCGCCCGTCTCGGGGTTACGCACATGGCAATGCACCACTGCCGCGCCCGCCTTGGCCGCATCGATGGCCGAGTTTGCGATCTCTTCCGGACTGCGAGGGACGTGCGGCGAGCGGTCCTGCGTGCCGCCCGATCCGGTAACCGCGCAGGTGATGAAGACAGAACGGTTCGTGGTCAACGGCATGGCTATTTTCCTTTCCAGACCGGGTCGCGCTTTTCGGCAAAGGCGCGCGCGCCCTCTTTCTGATCTTCCGAACGATAAAGCTTTTCGACGGTGGCGAACTGGCTTTTGGTGATCCGGTTCATGGCGTCCTGAAACGCCATCGCCTCGGCCTCGCGCACGACCTCCTTGATTGCCGCCTGCACCAGTGGAGGGCCTTCGGCAAGGTGATCGGCCAGTGCCCGCGCCTCAGCCATCAGATCCGCCGCCGAAACGATGCGGTTGATCAGGCCCCAGCGGGACGCCTCATCGGCATCGAGCCAGCGCCCGGTCAGAAGCATCTCCATCGCGATATGATAGGGAATGCGCTTGGGCAGCTTGATACTTGCGGCGTCCGCCACGGTCCCCGACCGTATCTCGGGCAGGGCGAATGTGGCATGATCGGCGGCCAGGATGATGTCGCCCGACAAGGCGAGCTCCAGACCACCGCCGCAGCAGATGCCGTTCACCGCCATGATCACCGGCTTGTTCAGCCCGCGCAACTCCTGCAGTCCCCCGAAGCCGCCAACGCCATAGTCGCCATCGACCGCGTCCCCCTCGGCGGCCGCTTTCAGATCCCAGCCGGGGCAAAAGAACTTCTCGCCCGCTGCCGTGACCAGCGCGATGCGAAGGTCGGGATCATCGCGGAATTCGGTGAAGACATTGCCCATGATCCGGCTGGTGGCCAGATCGATGGCATTCGCCTTGGGTCGGTCCAGCGTCACTTCCAGCACGTGGCCACGCCGTTCGGTCTTGATCGGTGTGTCGGTCATCAGTCCTCCCTTGGGCGGATCAGCGCATCGGCGGCAATCGCACAACTGGTTCCGCAGATCAGCGGGTTTATCTCAAGCTCAGCCGGGCGGTGCGCGGCAACATATCGGGCCACGGCCATCACGGTCTGAACAATCGCATCGATATCGGCTCCGGGCCGGTTCCGATAGCCGTTCAGCACCCGTGCAATCCGCAAACGGTCAAGCGCTTCCCGCACGTCGTGCTCGGTTACTGGCAAAAGCTGCGTTACGGCATCCGCGATCACCTCGGTCAGTTGCCCTCCGGCTGCCAGCGTCAGGACATAGCCATGCGCCGGGTCGACGACGACGCCGACCAACAACTCGGCCACACAATCCGAGACCATTTCCTCGACCAGGAAAGTCTCGCACGGCATCGCCCCTGCCGCCGCACCAACAGCGTCGCCCGTGGCGAGGTTGAGCACCACCGCGCCTGCCTCGGTCTTGTGGGCGATCCCCTCGCCCTTCAGGACGACGGGAAACCGAATCTCTTCCGCCGCCTCGACGGCGCGGGCAGCAGTCGTCGCCTTGCGCGCCTTTGGCACCCGCACGCCGTAAGCCGAAAGCACCGTCTTGGCCTCCGCCTCGGTCAGAACCCTGTCCCCTGCCTTGCCCTCCGGCAGAAGCAACGGTTCCGCCACCAGGCCAACGCTCCCGATATCGGCGGCGATGCGCAGAGCTTCCACCGCCTCGGTCACGCCTGAGAGCGGCACGACCCCGTGTGCGACCAAGCCCTCGGCTACGTCTTCAGGCATGGTCTCGGGCAAGGTCGCCAAGACCCCAATCCGTCCATCCACCCGCGCCACCGCCTCGATCACCGGCATCCATGCGCCGGGGTCGCAGCGATCTGCGCGGGGCAGGTCGAGAATGACGATGCCTATCGCCGCATCGCCCGCGGTCAGGGCTGAGAACGTCGCGGTCATTGCGTCCACATCGCCCCAAATATAGGTGTGATAATCCAAGGGGTTAGAAAGCGTCACCTTGGGCCCGAGTGCGCCCCGCAACGCCGCGATCTGGCCCTTTTTTAACGCGTGGAATTCCAGTGGCGTGCCCACGACACTGTCCGCCATCAACCCCGCCTCACCGCCCGAGCATGACGCGGCGGCCAGCCGATATGACGGCAAAGGTCCGGCCACGTGCAGAAGCTTCAGCGCCTCCAGAAACCCGGCAAGAGACGTCGCCTGACCCACGCCCAACCGCCGGAACAGGGCCGCTGCCCCTTCCGCACTCCCCGAAAGCGATGCGGTGTGCGTAACAGTCGCCGCGCGCGCGGCCTCCGACCGGCCTGCCTTCAAGGCGACGATGGATTTGCCCAACGCGCGCGCCCGCGCTGCCAACCGCTCGAACGCGCGCAGGTCATCGATGCCTTCGATATGCAGACCCAGCACCGACACACGCGGATCCTCGATCAGTGCCATTCCGACATCGGAGAGGCCGACGCTCGCCTGATTGCCCACGGTTACCATGTAGGCGATCGGCAGTGCCCGTGTCTGCATGGTGAGGTTGATCGCGATGTTCGACGATTGCATGACGATGGCCACACCAGCCTCGACCGGCACAGCGCCGTGCTGATCCGGCCAGAGTGCGACGCGGTCCAGCGCGTTGATCAGCCCATAGCAGTTGGGACCCAGAACAGGCATGTCGCCCGCCGCCGCCAACAGCGCCGCCTGCATCTCGGCGCCATCCGCCATCTCGCCGACAGCCTCGCGAAAACCTGATGCCAGACAGACCGCGCCACCCGCGCCCATCGCGGACAGGGCAGCAACAGCCTCCACCGTCGCCGCACGGTTCACGCCGAGATAGGCCACGTCTGGACTGCTGGGCAGATCGGCTATGCGGGGCACCGCCTTCACGCCCTCGACTTCGTCCCGCGTGGGATGCACCG
Organism: Pseudomonadota bacterium; assembly: GCA_039193985.1. Taxonomy (GTDB): domain Bacteria; phylum Pseudomonadota; class Alphaproteobacteria; order Rhodobacterales; family Rhodobacteraceae; genus JAJDOD01. The sequence goes on along the minus strand of JBCCWG010000035.1, from coordinate 8,681 downwards.
CCCAGAGGTCTCCCGCAAAACCGATCTTGCGGCATTCGGCAATCACGTTTCGCCCCCAGAACCCGCCACCGACAACGGCGATGGAGCGTGGGCGCAGCAAACGGGCGAGCCGCGCCATCAGGCCCCCAGCGGCCGGAGCAGGTCGCGGCTGATGATGTGGCGCTGTATCTCCGACGTCCCGTCCCAAATCCGCTCGACCCGCGCGTCACGCCAGAACCGCTCAATCGGGAAATCGTCCATCAGCCCCATCCCGCCATAGATCTGCAGCGTCGCGTCCGTTACCCGCGCCAGCATCTCGGAGGCATAGAGCTTGGCCGACGCGATCTCACGGTTCGCGGGCAACCCCTGATCCAAGCGCCACGCGGCGGCAAGCGTCAGCCAGTCGGCGGCGTCGATCTCGGTGATCATATCTGCGATCTGAAAGCTGACGCCCTGAAACTTGCCGATGGGCTGGCCGAACTGTTTGCGCTCGGCGGCATAGCTGAGAGCATAATCGAAACACCGCCGCGCGCGCCCCACGCTCATCGCCGCCACCGTCAGCCGGGTCGCATAGAGCCATTCGTTCATCACGGCAAAGCCGCCATCGACTGTGCCAAGGACCTGCGTATCGGGCAGCCTGCAATCGTCGAACTCGAGGATGCAGTTTTTGTAACCCCGGTGACTGACCGACCGATAACCCTCACGCACCTCGAACCCGGGCGTGCCCCGATCGACCAGAAAGGTCGTGATCCGCTTCTTCGGCCCCTTCGGTGTCTGATCCACGCCGGTTGCGACGAAGACGATGAAGAAGTCGGCGTGCTCGGCGCCCGAAATAAAGTGCTTCGACCCGTTGACGACCCAGTCGCCGCCGTCGCGCACCGCCTGACACCGCATGCCCCGCACATCCGACCCGGCATCGGGTTCGGTCATGGCCAGCGCGTCCATCTTCTCGCCCCGCACCGCGGGGAGGAGGTAGCGCTCGCGCTGTTCGCCCGCGCAGGCCATCAGGATGTTCTGCGGTCGCCCGAAAAAATGTGTCAGCGCCATGGATCCGCGCCCCAGTTCACGCTCGACCAGTGTGAAATCGACATGGCTCAACCCGGCACAGCCGACCTCCTCGGGGAAGTTGCAGGCATAAAACCCCAGATCGAGAACCTTTGCCTTGATTGCAGCGCCAAGCTCTTCCGGCACCTCGCCCGTTCGCTCAGCCTCGGCCTCGTGGGGATAGATCTCGTTCTCGACAAAGCTGCGCACGGTCGAGACGATCATCTCCTGCTCATCGCTCAGGCCAAACTGCATGGGCGCCTCTCCCTTCTCCCCCGCACTGTTCTCTTATGCCGGGCCTTGACCGGCTGTGTGTTGCAGAAATAGACAAAAGTCATGCCGCAATGGACAAAAGACGCGAACGGGACCGAGGATGTCACGATCCTGCTGTTCCCGCGCTTTTCGAACCACTGCCTGGCCAACACGGTCGAGCCATTACGCGCCGCGAACGAACTTCTTGACCGCGACGCCTATCGCTGGCGTTTCGTCACGCCCGATGGCGCAGCAGTCACATCGTCAAGCGGCCTGCCCGTCTTGCCCGAGGGTGCGTTGGCAGATCATCCGGGCGGCGATACGCTCTTCGTTGTCGCGAGTTACGACGCCCCTGCCCTTGCGACACCGGCCACCAAACGTGCGCTGCGCGCCGCCGCCAAACGGTTCCGCGTGCTTGCGGGCCTTGATACCGGCTCGTGGTTGTTGGCGCATGCGGGCCTGCTCGACGGCCACCGGGCCACGATCCACCCTGCAGAACTGACCGCTTTCTCTGAGGCCTTCGATACGATCGATGCGGTTACAGACCGCTTTGTTCGGGACGGTGACCGGATCACTTGCGGCGGCGCGATGACGGCGTTCGACCTTGTCCTCGACATGCTTCGCCGCCGCCATGGCGAGGCGCTGCGGCTTGACGTTGCCGCCTTCTTCCTCGAACCGTCCGTTCGGCCTGCCCCGCTGCTCCTTACGCATCAGGTGACTTCCCCGCTGCTGGCCTCGACCCTGGCGACCATGTTCGCCGAGATCGAGACACCCGTGGCGATCCCCGCCCTCGCCAACCGTCTCGGCGTATCTGACCGTACGTTGGCCCGCGCATTCCTGGCCGAGTTCGGTGCGCCGCCGGCTGCTGTCTATCGTCGCCTGCGACTGAGCGTTGCGCGCGACTATGCGCGGGCGGGGCGCATGCCCGTCTCGGAAATCGCGGTGCGGTGCGGCTACAGGAATGCTGCCGCGATGACACGCGCCTTCACGCGGGAGTTCGGCATACCTCCCACCGCGTTTCGCACGACACCTAAGTAGGGTCTGCGAAATTCGGTTCTGTAATCAAAAAAATTCTGGACAGTTCTGTCTAGAATCGCATTGTCTCCTAGACAGAACTGTCCAGAAGCCCACTGGAGTGGGCTGATCGAAGCACCTGAGGGAGGGTGAAGCGATGAAGTCTCAATACCGTGTCGTGGTCATCGGTGGCGGCGTCGTGGGCGCTTCGGTGCTCTATCACCTCGCCAAATTCGGTTGGACAGACGTGTGCATCGTCGAACGCAGCGTTCTCACCGCCGGGTCAAGCTGGCACGCCGCGGGCGGCTTTCATGCGCTCAACGCCGACCCGAACATCGCTGGCCTTCAGGCCTATACCATCGATCTTCTGTCCGAGATCGAGAAGGAATCGGGCCAATCCGTCGGCATGCACATGACCGGCGGTCTGACGCTGGCAGGCACGCCTGACCGGTGGGAGTGGCTGCAATCGGCCTATCGCACCTTCCAATCCATCGGGATCGAAGATGTGCGCCTCGTCACCCCGGAAGAGGCGGGCGCGCTTTGCCCGATCATGTCGACCCACGACATCCTGGGCGGTATGTGGGCCGACCGCGAAGGGTATATCGACACGACCGGCACGGTGCATGCCTATGCCGGGGCAGCCAAAAAGCTTGGCGCCGAGGTGATCGAACACAACCGCGTCCTTGAACTGATCCAAACGCCCGATGGCTGGGACGTAGTGACAGAAAAAGGCACGATCCACGCCGAACACGTGGTTAACGCGGCTGGCCTCTGGGCAAAGCAAGTGGGGCGCATGGCGGGCATCGAACTGCCGGTCAGCCCGCTCAACCACCACTACCTGATTTCGGACACCATCCCCGAACTGGAAGACATCGACTTCGAAGTCCCCATGACGGTCGACCTCGAAGGCTTCACCTATATGCGGCAGGACCAGAAGGGCATTCTGCTGGGCATTTACGAGATCGATCACCAGCACTGGATGATGGACGGCGCACCTTGGGAGTACGGGTTTGAACTGCAGCAGGAAGACCCGGACCGGATCGAGAAGGAACTGATCCTGGGGTTCGAGCGCTATCCGGCCCTACAGGAGGTTGGGGTCAAGACCTGGGTCAACGGCGCCTTTACCTTTGCACCCGACGGCAACCCGCTGGTGGGGCCCGTGCGCGGCAAGCCCGGTTATTGGTGCGCCTGCGGCGTCATGGCGGGCTTTCTGCAAGGCGGCGGTGTTGGCAAATCGCTCGCCGAGTGGATGATCCATGGCGAGGCCGAGGCGGATGTGTTCGGCATGGATGTCGCACGCTTCGGCCCCTTCGCCGAGAACAAGCAATACATCAAGGAAACCACGGGCCAATTCTATACGCGCCGCTTTGTGATGACCTATCCCAACGAACAACTACCTGCAGGCCGTCCGCTCAAAAAGGCCCCGGCCTATGCCGATATGACCGCGGCGGGCTGTCAGTGGGGCGTCAGCTTTGGGCTTGAGGTGCCGCTCTACTTCGCGCCCACCCCGAAGTTCCAGGAGACGCCAACCCTCAAACGCTCGAACGCCTTCGATATCGTGGCCGAGGAATGCCGCGCAACGCGTGAGGCCGTGGGCCTGCTCGACATCTCGGGCTTTTCCCGCTTCGAGGTGACGGGGGACGGCGCGCAAGCCTGGCTCGACCGCATCATGGCCTCGCGTCTGCCCGGTCCGGGGCGCGCGCGCCTTGCGCCGATGCTGGCCGAGGATGGCCGGTTGAAGGGTGACCTGACGATCTTCAACTGGGGCGATGGCACGTGGTGGATCATGGGGTCCTACTATCTCCGCGAATGGCACATGCGCCTCTTTGAGGGCGACATTGACGAGGGTGTCAGCATTGCGGACATCTCCGACCGCGTCGTTGGTTTCTCGCTCTCCGGCCCCAACAGCCGCAAGGTTCTGGAAAAGCTCACAGATGGTCCGATCGACGCCCTGCCCTTCATGGGCTGCGGCACATTCGATATCGGTCTGATCCGGGCCAAGGTCGGCCGTCTCTCGGTTACTGGCGAGCTTGGCTACGAGATCCACTGCACCGCCGCCGAGCAAATCACTTTGCGGAAGATCCTGCTGGAAGCCGGTGCAGAGCTCGGCATCCGCGAAATCGGGTTCAATGCACTTCTCTCGCTTAGGCTGGAGAAAAGTTTCGGCATCTGGAACGCCGAATTCACGCAAGGCTACACTGCCGCGCAGACGGGCATGGACCGTTGGATTGCCTGGGACAAGGGCGCGTTCAAGGGCCGCGACGCGGCACTCGCCGAGCGAGATGGCAATGGCCCCGCTCAAGTCATCCGCACCCTGCGCATCGACGCCAAGGACGCCGATGCCAGCGGCTATGAACCGGTCTGGAAAGACGGCAATATCGTGGGCTTTGTCACCTCTGGCGGCTTTGGCCATACCACGGGCCAGTCGCTCGCCATGGCCATGATCGACCACGATGTGGCCGAGGAAGGTACCGCGCTTTCCGTGCATGTTGTCGGCGTCGAACGGCCCGCCGTTGTCATCCCCCCGTCGCCATATGACCCGGCGGGCACAGCGATGCGGGCCTGATGCCCCCCGACACACCCACCACCAACCGCACCCGGCGTCGGCGCGGTCGCGCGGGGGCGGAGGCGGAGGCGGCCACGCCATTACGCCAGACAAACTATCGCCAGCTTCGCAATCCCTTCCCGCTCATGTCGGTGTTCTCGGATGACGAAGCGCAGGCCATGCACGAAACCGCGCTCACCACGTTGGAAGAGCTCGGCATGCGCGTCCTGTTGCCGGAAGCGCGCGAGATCTATGCCCAGGGCGGTGCGCGCGTTGAAGACGACATGGTCTTCATTGGCCGCGATATGGTTTGGGCCGCGCTCGGCTCTGCGCCTCGGACCATAAAGTGCCGCGCGGGCGACCCTGCCGCTAACGTCAAGCTTGAGCTTGGCACACTCGCCTTCCAGCCGGGCGCAGGCGCGCCCCACGCGACCGACCTTCGCCGGGGGCGGCGCCCCGGATCTGGCAGTGACTTCAAAGATTACACCCGCCTCGCCGATCATTACGACGTCTTTCAGATGATGTCCCCCTCGGTCGAGCCGCAGGACGTTCCAACCCATTTGCGCCACTACTTTACGACCACAACGCAGATGGAACTGACGGCCAAGTTCCCCTTCCTCTTCGCTCGCGGCACGCCTCAGACCCTCGACAATTTCGAGATGCTCACCATCGCCCGCGGCATTGACGAGGCGACGCTCAAAAGCGGCTCCCACACCTATACCATCATCAACACCAACAGCCCCCGCACCCTTGATGTACCCATGGCGCAGGGGCTGATCGACTTTGCCCGCTGGGGGCAGCTTTCGATTGTCACGCCCTTCACGCTGATGGGGGCGATGGCGCCGATCACCGTGGCGGGGGCCATCACCCTCAGCCATGCCGAGAACCTTGCGGCGATCACGCTCACGCAACTCGCCAACCCCGGCGCACCGGTTTGCTATGGCACCTTCACCTCGAATGTCGACATGAAGTCCGGCGCCCCCCGCCTTTGGCACACCCGCCCATTTTCAGGCCTCCCTCGCGGCGGGCCAGATGGCGCGCCTTGTCGGTCTGCCCTGGCGCTCGGCGGCGGGTTCGGCCTCGAACCTCAACGACGTGCAAGCCGCGAATGAGAACCAGTTGGGCCTCTGGGGCTGTCTGCTGGCGGGCGCCACGGTCGTGATCCATGCCGCGGGCTGGCTGGAAGGCGGGCTTACGGTGTCTTACGAGAAGATTGTCACCGACGTCGAAGTCCTGAACATGGTGGCCGAGTTGTGCGCAGGAAAAACAGCCACACAGGACGAGGTCGGGTTCGCCAATGCGCTCTCCCTGGTCGCACCATCAGGCCACTTCTTCGATGCCCCGCAGACGATGGAGCGCTATGCGACCGAGTTCTATCAACCCGTGGTTCACGACTATGCCAATTTCGGACGCTGGACCGAACAGGGCAGTGTCGATGCCACCCACCGCGCGACTGCCGTTTGGGAAGCGATCCTGAATGCCCCCGAGATATGCCGGATGGATCCCGAGAGACGCGAGGCACTTGCCGAATTCACACGCCGACGCACCGCTGAGGGCGGCGCACCGCCCGAAAGTTGAGGCCGATGGCAACGGACACCCCCCTTCTGCACCGCGATGACCCCACGCGCGAGCCGTTGTCAGGCCACGTCAAGGTGACCCGCGAAGACTGGCTTGCGATTGCGCGGGATGTTCTGGTGACCGAGGGCGTGGAGCAGGTGAAAATCCTAGCGCTCGCCGAACAGTTGCAGGTCAGCCGCTCGAGCTTTTACTGGTACTTCAAGAACCGCGATGACCTTTTGACCGCACTTCTCAGCCATTGGGAGGCGGGAAACACCAACCGTGTCATCGAGCATTGTCAGATGCCCGGAGCAAGCATCTCGGCCGCAATCTGCAATTTCTTCCGCTGCTTTATCGACCCGACGCGCTTTGATCGCGGTCTTGACTTCGCTGTGCGTGAATGGGCCCGTCGGGATAGCGACCTGCGGCAACGCGTGGACCTGGCAGACGCAAACCGGATCGCGGCTGTCACTGACATGTTCGCCCGTTTCGACTATCCGCCGGATGAGGCCGACGCCCGCGCCCGCATCCTCTATTTCATGCAGTTGGGATATCACGCGCTCGACGTCCGCGAGGATATGGACACGCGCCTGTCCCGGATTGAAAGCTATCTTTTTGGTTTTTCCGGAACCGAGGCTGATCCCGACGCCGTGGCGACCTTTCACGCGGACATCCGCGCACTTGGCCTCAATTAAAGTACTGAGCCGCCCCGAAGAGCGGCTCAGTCAAGTGCAATTAATAGCGATCTAGGCCTTTACAGCGCGACCATGCTCGGCTGCGAAGGCAGCAAGCTGATCCATGCTGACCTGCTGATAGGCTTTGCCAGCCTTGGCCTTCCACGCAATCGCGTTCGGCTTGACCCGGACGTGACCGACGACGCCAGCGTTGTCGCGAATGGTGAATTCCTGGAACTTAGGCGCATCGAAGGACTTTGCGCCGTTCGAAGTAGCCGCTTTCTTGGCCGGTGCTTTCGCTTTGGCTGTCGTCTTCGACTTTGCTGCGGCCTTGACCGATGCCTTGGTCTTGGCGGCCGTTTTAGACTTTGCCGCTGCCTTCGGTTTTGCAGCTGCCTTCGTTGCCTTGGGCTTTGCGACCGTCTTGGGCTTGGCTGCTGCCGTTGCCTTTGCAGCGACCTTGGTCTTCGTTGCTGTCTTCGTCTTGGCCGCGGCAGTTTTCGCCTTGGCCGGTGTCTTTGCTTTCGTGGCTGCCATTGTATGGGCTCCGCTCTCAATTCAGTTTCAGACAATTGGATTGTTTCCAATCTGTCGACTCGGGGGTTTCGAGGGAGAATGTGGCGAAGATAGAGCGCGGGTGGCGTTTGTTTGTGGCAGATGCGGAGGGTTTTAGAGGTGTAGGGTGCGCAATTTTGCGCACCATTTTTGCGAAACGGATAGGTGAGACGGTGCGCATGAATGCGCACCCTACCGGATTTGGTAAGGGCAGCGCCCGGCCATGGGTGGGCGGACGCTCCAATTTAACGCAAGCGGTTAATGGGGCCACACACATTGTTTGGTTGTGGTCTTGGCTGCCGTCGAAAAGCGCCCTCCCGGGGGAGGGTCGGGCGCTGCCCGGGCTGGTCGCCCGGGCATTTACTTGTTTCGAGAACTAAGAGCGCGGCGCATAGAGTAGACGCACGCAACTGTCAAAGCGGTGGCTATCGCCACATTTATCCAGAACTTCCTCTCCAACTCGTCCAAGCGCGTTGAGTTCTCTTGAAATGCCGACAGCCACGCAAACGCAACCGCATTGCCTATACAATAGAAGGTTCCCAAAGCGACAATAATTGAAACTAGCACCCAAGCGCGCATTTTTCAGCCTCACTCTGCAGCTATGAGATAATTGAACGTAAAAGGCGGAGCCAACGACCCCGCCTCTCTTAAATCTCAACCGTGTGACGGCCCGCAAGTTTCTTTCAGAAACTCGCTACACCGCACTCGAGGATTGGTTTCACCAATCCTCGCGAACCACAGTCCGCGTCTTCACCGGCAGTTTCATCGCCGCGAGACGCAGGGCCTCACGTGCAATCGAGTCAGCCACGCCGTCGATCTCGAACATGATCCGGCCGGGCTTGACCTTGCAGGTCCAGCGGTCGACCGAGCCTTTGCCCTTACCCATACGCACTTCGATGGGCTTGGCCGAGACCGGGGTGTCGGGGAAAATGCGGATCCAGACGCGGCCCTGACGTTTCATGTGACGCGTCATGGCGCGACGGGCAGCTTCGATCTGGCGCGCGGTGACACGCTCCGGCTCGGTCGCCTTCAGCCCGTAGGTGCCGAAGTTCAGGTCAGAG
>JBCCWG010000034.1:0-26591 GCA_039193985.1 Pseudomonadota bacterium | reverse complement strand
GCCAGCGAAACGGTCTCCTTACAATGGATCGACGACTTATTCTCGAGTTCCTTCCCGGCATCGCGTTCCTGTTGGGAAATGCCTATGGCGGTTTGCTGTGGGCGGCCGCTGTGACTGTGGTTGCCACTGCAGTTGCAGTCGCACTGCGTTGGCGGTGGGACGCATCAGTTCCCTGGCTCGCCGTCGCGACCTTTGTCCTTGCTGTCATCCTCACCGCCTTTGGCGTTGCCCTGAATGACGAGACGTTCGTCCTTGTTCGCCCAACGGTCGGCGCCGTGGCCTTTGCGGGTATTCTGGCAGCAGGTGCCTTTGCCCGGCCAAGCCTTTTGGAACGTACGCTCGGGTATCGCCTGAAGCTGGAGAGAGAAGGTTGGGTCGCCCTGCCGCCGCCTGGATCAGTCTCTCGCTTCTGTCTGCGCTTGCAAATGAGTTTGCCAGGCGGATCCTCACGACCGATCAATGGGCGCTCTACAATGTAGCGTCCGATCCTGCCTTGTTTGGCCTGATCTATCTCGCGACGCGTGTCATTGCAGAGTGGTATTGGATCGAAGACTAGAGCGAAATCGGTTTTTTTTAAACGGACGACATCACTCAACGCATTGAAATCTTTGATTTCAGGCAGCGTTGAGTGATTCAGATTTACCGATTTCTGCTCTAGAGATCCGGGGCGTGCGGAAGCAGCAGGTTTGAACCCGGTCTCAGACCGATCAAAAGAGCCGCGGTCCCGCAATCTCGCGCAGCAGTTTTCGGTGGATCGCCTCGGCATAGACCGGATAGTCGTTGGCCGACAGGGCGAACGATCCGCGGCCAGCGATGACGTTTCGAGTAAACCAGCTGAGCAAGTGCTGACTGTCCTCGTGCACGGCGAGGCCGTTGATGACAATTCCCTGAGCCGCGATTGCGGCGCGCACCACCGACAGGCTTTCGGGATCATCGTCCTCGCCGTTCCCGGAGAGGTCAATGACCCGACGTCTTGCAGTAACGTGTTCGAACTGTTGGGCCGCAAAGGACAGGCCGGCATGAATCATGGTCCCACCTCCGTCGATGATCCGGGGCGTTCCGGAAATCAAATGCGACAGGTCGATGGCACTTTCGGTGTTCCACGCCCGCGTCCAGTCCAGGGTCAGCGCTTGCCGACGAATGCTGGACCATTGGACCATGGCCAGCGCGATTCCCCCCGGTACCGACGCAATCGCGCTGTGAATGTCAGGCCGGGAAAACGCCCGAGCCGTTCCTTCGGTCATCAGATCGAATTCGTCATAGTTCACACTGGCAGACGCATCGACGGCCAGCATCAGGGCCAGTCCTGGCGGTTCATCCGGCGCGGCACTCACGTCGAGCAACTTTCGCCGTACGCTTGAGACTGACCAAGATAACCGCTCATCCCTTCCCCCTGCAGCCTCACGCGAGAGCCCTTTCGGAATATCGAACGGCGGGGAAAAACACCAACACAGCTTCGGCTTTTCCCGAAGTCTCCTGACATTCTCCGAACGTGCTCGACTGATGCGGCAGGTCAGCCCTTCCAAACCTCACTCGTCCGGGGGCTTTTCATATTCTGCCGGATCGAAATGGATGAAGAACTGCAGAAAGAGATAAACGCCCGCCGTTCCGAAAATCAGAGCCCAGACTTGTGCGTCGTTGGTCCACTCGAACACCGCCCAGCCCAGGATGGCCGCCGTGGCAAGGAAGCGGCGATAGAACGGTCGAAAGAACGGGTGGCGGACTTCGAACAGCGACTTTTTCATCGGGCGCCTCCCTCCCGTTTGTCATCGGTCCGGTCAGCTTCGCCGCAACCTGCCGCAGGTTCAAGCGATACCGGCCTTTCGGACCTGCGCGCGACAGCGTAAGCACGCGCCATGGCTTTTGAGTTCACCGGATTTCAAGCGCTGGACCGCGCCTCCTTTGACGCCGTCATCGATGTGCGCAGCCCGTCCGAATATGCCAAGGATCACGTGCCTGGTTCCATGAACCTTCCTGTGCTGTCGGACGAGGAACGGGCGCGGGTCGGTACGATTTACGTGCAGGAGAGCCCGTTCCGCGCGCGTAAGATCGGGGCCGCGCTGGTCGCCCGAAACGTCGCACGGCACCTTGAGGGGCCACTGGCCGGGATGGATGGCGGGTGGCGCCCGCTGGTCTATTGCTGGCGGGGCGGCCAACGCTCGGGGTCTTTTGCCACCATCCTGAGCCAAGTCGGGTGGCGGGCGGAGACCTTGCAGGGCGGGTATCGGTCGTACCGGCGCCATGTGGTCGACCGTCTGTACTACAACGGCTTTTCAGCCAGACTGATCCTGCTCGACGGAAACACGGGAACGGCGAAGACCGAACTTCTTGGGCGTCTCGCCGCGCGCGGCGTTCAGACGCTGGACCTCGAGGGGATGGCCAATCATCGCGGATCGGCGCTTGGCGCGCAGGGGGCGCAGCCCAGCCAGAAGGCGTTTGAAAGCCGTCTTGCCGTCGCACTGAGCGCGCTCAACCCGGATCGGCCGGCGGTTGTCGAGGCTGAAAGCAGCCGCATTGGGCGGCTCAACATACCGCCGGCGTTTTTCACGGCGATGAAGGCGGCCCCGCGGATAGAAGTGGCTGCGCCTGTCGCTGCTCGCGCGCAGTATCTTTGCGACGCATATGCCGATCTGATCGGGGACACCGAGCTTCTTGTGGCGCGGCTGGAGCGGCTGACGCCCATACAAGGCCACGACCGCGTGCGGGTCTGGTGCGAGATGGCGCGGGCTGGCGCGCATCCGGCCCTCGCCGAAGAGCTGATCCGCGCGCATTACGACCCGCGATATGCCAAGCTGCGCGGCACCGGGGTCGAGCCGGTTTCGCTTTGGTCCGATACGCTGGACGCGACAGGGATCGAGGCGCTTGCAGGACAGATCGCCCTGCACGTTGGCGCGCTTTAGCGCGCCATAACATCGTGGTCATTGCTGGGGGTCAGGTGCCCGATGACGGCGCTCTCATGCCCCATGTCCAGAAGGGCTGTGACCAGCTCCGGTGCCCGATCCGCTGGTACTGCCGCCAATAATCCTCCCGCCGTTTGCGGATCGAAGAGAAGCGCGGCGCGCGGGCCGTGCGGCCCGTCAAAGCGCACCGCGTCGCGATTGGCCTGCCAGATCGTGGAGCGAATGCCGTTCTCTGCCAGGGCTTCTGCACCCGGATAGACGGGAAGGGTGTCGAGGTCGAGGCTCGCGGCCAGACCGAAGGGCTTGAGCAGCCGTGCGGCATGCCCGGCCAACCCGAACCCGGTGACATCGGTCATGGCGCGCGCCTCGGGGGCCAGCAGCCGGGCGGCATCGCCTTGCGGGAAGGCCATCACGCCCAGCATGTGCTCGACATCGTCGCCCCGCGCGGCCCCCGCCATCTCTGCAGCAAGCAGCGTGCCCGAGCCAATCGGCCGGGTCAGGATCAGCGCATCGCCGTCCTTTGGCACCGCATCCGCGAGCCGTGCGTCATCGAGCAACCCGGTGACCGCAAAGCCCAGCGTGAACTCGGCCCCCTGCGTGCTGTGCCCGCCAACGATTGCGGCCCCTTCCGCCGCAAAGACATCACCCGCAGCGGCCATGACGTCGCTCAACCAGCGTTCCTGCAGGTCCGCCGAAAGGCGCGGCAGCGTGATTTGCGCCAGTGCGGCTTGCGGCATGGCCCCCATAGCCCAGATATCGCCCAGGGCGTGGATCGCCGCTATTCGCCCAAAGAGCCACGGGTCAGCCCAGAAGGCGCGCAAATGGTCGGTCGCCAGCACCTGATGCTTCCCACCGATTGTGAGCGTGGCGGCATCGTCACCGGGGCCGCTCACCACATCCTCGCGCGGCACTTCGGGCAGGGTGGCGAGCACGCGGGTCAACACGTCCGGCCCGACCTTTGCGCCGCATCCGGCGCAGAGCGGTTGGGTGCCAACATCGCCCTCGGCACGCAGGCGCGGCAGAGGGGGCGGTGTCATTGGCGGCGGGTGGTTCAGCCGGTCCATGAATCGCTGGTCGATCCAGTCCTTCCAGCGCCACGCCCACGCGCCGCCAAAGCAGCGGTCGCGACGGTCTGCGAGGGCTGATTTCCCGCCGAGAGAGATCAGCTTCAGATAGTGCGCTTGCGGTTTGAACGGTTGGAGGACGCGGTCCGCCGCAGCGGCTTTCAGGTTCTGGGTCAGGATCGGCGCGGCCCGAACGGCGAAAACGCCCGCCTTGGGGCGTTGCGCATGGGTCAGATGGGCACAGTCGCCGACGGCGAAAACATGCGGGTCGTCCACGGCGCGCAGGTAGGGGCCGACCGAGATGTAGCCATCCTCCAACGTCAAGCCTGTTTCTGCCAGCCACTCGAAGGGCCGCGCACCCGCCGCGCCGACGGTCAGTGTGGCAGGGCAGGTGCTGCCGTCCGACAGGATCACATGGTCCGCCGTAACTTCTGCCACTTCGACGTTTTCCAGCAAGGTGATCCCGGCGTCGTCCAATGCCGCGCGCAAACGCTGGGCGGTGGCGTCATTCACACCGCGCAGCGCCGTGCCCGCCTCGACCACCGTGACTTGCGTGCCGTCGGGCAGCGCGTGCCACATGGCCAGTGCCAGCTCGACACCCGCGACCCCTCCGCCGATGACGGCGACCGGGCCGCCGCCGCCCTCGAGATGCGCCCGCCAACGGTCGGCGAAAGGGCCGAGCGGTTTGGCGGCAATCGCGTGCTCGGCAAAGCTCGGCAGGTCGGGCATGTCTGAGGTGATGCCGATATCGATGGATGCGAAGTCATAGGCGATAGGGGGCCGCCCCGGCACGTGGATGAGCCGCGCGTCGCGGTCGATGCCCGTCGCACGCCCGAAGATCATCCGCGCCCCGGCGAACCGCGCCAGTCGCACCAGATCGATCTCCAGCGCGTCGCGGTTGTAGTGCCCCGCGACAAAGCCCGGCAGCATGCCTGTATACGGGGCGGTCGCGGACGGGTTGATCAGCGTCAGCCGTGCGCCCGGCAGCGGGTCCATCCCCCAGTCGCGCAGAAGCAGCGCATGGGCATGCCCGCCGCCGATCAGGACGATATCGCGGGTTAGGGGAAGGGCGGTGTTCATAACGGAATGCCTAGCGGCAAGGCTCGGCCCTCGGCAAGGCCCTCAATAGCCGCTCATTTCAAGATATCCGATGCCGGGGTGGGTGCCCGTGACGGTGACCGGCCCCTCCCAATAGGACACCAGCGTGCCCATCCAACTGTCGGGATAGATCGCGGTCGTGGTGATGCTGAGGTCGCGGTCGGGCAGTTCAAGCTCCCACGTTGTCGGGATGCGCCGCCCGGCGACATCCGACCAGGCGGTGGCAGTGATGCGCAGTTGGTCGGGCGTCAGGGCTTGCGATGACTGATCGGCGTCGATCCAGGTGCCGACGGTATAGACGCTGCCATCTTCATCCCGCACCTGAAAGCCCATCATCTTCTCGCCGCTGTCGAAATGGAGTGAGAACCAGTCCCAACCCGTCTGCGTCTCCTCCAGCGGTTGCGATGACCACTCGCGGTCGAGCCAGGCGCGACCCGTCACTTCGACCGGGCCATCCTCCAGCGTGATCGTGCCGGTGACCTGATAGAAGGGCTGGGAATAGTAGTGGCTGGCTTGTCCGGCCTCAGACTTGACAGAATACCCCGCATCCCCTTGCAGGATGAAGGGGCCGTCAGCGTCGAGCTTGAGGTCATAGTGGAAGTCCGTGCCTTGCGCCGTCAGCCGCAGGTCGTTCAGGTCCGGGCCGACCATCTGCCATTCGTCGATGAAGGCGTCGAACGGTGCGGCGGTGACCCCGGCCTGCCCGCTGGCCCCCCGCGCAAACCGCTCGGCATAGAGATGCCCGCCGGGGGTGGAAACGGCGGCATGCGCCATCCACGCCTGATCCGCCTCCGCTCCGCCGGGGGCGAGGGCACTGCGAAAGAGCGTCCATTGGATGCCGTAGGGGGTGCCGTCGGCAGCCTCCAGGTTGGCGGTCACATACCACCACTCGATCCGGTACCCGTTATGTGCGCCGTGATCCTGCGGAAAGACGAAGCGCGTCTCGGGGTCGGGCAAATCGAACCCGTCACTGGTCTGGCCGAGACCGGCAAAGCCCTGCGCCGCTGCCATTGTGGCCAGCGCCCAGAACAGTGGGATGAGGAAGAGGGCTCTAACGTTCATGGCTGAACACCCGGATCAGATCGGCCGGCGCACGCCGGGCCAATTGCCGCGCGGGCCAGAGGCTGGCGAGCCCTGCGGCGGCGAGGGAGGCGAGGCCGAGCCAGAGCCAGTCCATCGGAAAGATCTGCATCGGCAGCCGCCAGCCAAACGCTTCGACATTGATCACCGCGAGCAGCACCCAGGCGAGAGCCAGGCCCACCGGCACGGCGAGCACAAAGGTCAGGGCGGCCAACACCAGCGCCCGGATCAATTCGATCCGTGCCAGCGTCGCACGCGTCACCCCAAGCGCCCAGACCGGTGCGAGTTGCGGCAGGCGCATGGCTGAAAGCGTCAGCAGCGAGGTCAGGATCGCAACGCCCGCCACCGATAGGGTCAGGATGTTCAACGCGCCGGTCACCGCAAAGGTCCGCTCGAAGATCTGCATCGAGAATGCCTTAAGCGCGCGCTGGTCGACCATCTGATCCTCCGCGAAGCCGAGGTCTCCGGTCAGCGCCGCGCGGAGTGCGTCCGGATCGTCGGTCAGCAATCCAAAATCGCTGCGGTCGACATCGTCATAGCGGGCCGTCAGCACCGCGAAGGGCAGTACGACCTGTCCCAGCGGATTGCCATAGTCGCTATAGACCCCGAGGATCACGGTCTCCCACCCGCCCGGAAGTGGCAGCGGGTCGCCGGGGCTGAGGCCCTCGCGGCGGGCAAGCTGTTCGTTGACCAGCGCGCCTTCGCCAGCCGCGATGCGCGGCCAGGTGTCGGGGAGGGAGGACAAGAGCGGCCAGTTGTCTGAGTAAACCGGGTGATCGACCACGCCGTATATCTCGGCGGGTGCGCCGAGGACGTCGCCATCGGTGTGCCAGATCGGCAAAACCACAACGCCGTTTTCGACCGCATAGCCCTGCAACAGGGACGATTCCGCCACGCTCGCGACGGTGACATAAAGATCGCTCACCAGCCGCTGGTCGAGCCAGCCAGTGAACGTTGCACGAAAGCTGGCGACCATGGTGCCGACGCCGATATTGGCCGCGAGTGCCAGCAGCAGCGCCATCAACGCCAGCGACAACCCGGGGAGTTGCTGTCGCGTGTCGGCCCAGAACCACGTGACGAGCGGCCCCTTCCCGAAGCGCGAGAGCAGGGCGAGGAGCACCGCCAGCACGCTGGGCAAGGCCAGTGCGGCGGCGATCAGGAACCCGCCCAGCAGGGTAAAACCCGAGACCAGCCCGTCGCCCAGCACCATGGCGAGGAGGGCGACGGCAAACGCGCCCCCGGCCAGCGACAGTTGCCAGCGCATCGTGCCCGCGCTGACCATGGCCCAGGCGCGCGGCTTGGCGGGGGCGAGCGGAGGCATGCGTGCGACCTGGATCAACCCGCTGACCGACGCGAGGGCGGTGCCCGCCACGGCGATGGCGAGACCGCTCAGCCACCAGAGGGGCGACAGGGTCAGCGCGCCTTCCACAGTCGCACCGTAGAGGCCCCTTAGCGTCGCGGCGACATCCGGCAAAAGCAGACTGGCGATCAGGTAGCCCAGCACAATGCCAAGCGCGCCTGCGACAATCGCAAAGATCAGCAACTCAAGGACCAGCATGATCACCAGACGCCGCGACGTGGCCCCGAGAGCGCGCAGCGTGCGGAACATCGGGCGGCGCTGTTCGAAAGCGAGGCCGACAGCGCCGTTGACGATGAAAAGACCCACGGCGAAGGACAACAGGCCAAAGGCGGTCAGGTTGAGGTGAAAGCTGTCTGTCAGCCGCCCGAGGTCTTCCGCCGTCTCCGGGCGCTCGATGGTCAGGTCCGGGGCAATGCTCTCCAGTGGCGGGCGGATCAAGGGCTGGTCGGGCAGCAGGATCAGGCGGCTGTACCCGGATTGACCTGTGATGACTTGCGCCACGCTCAGGTCAGCAAGGGCAATGCCGGGCGCCAAACCATTGGAAACGTTGACCGGACGCTCCAGCGCGGACAGGCGGGCAGCAGTCGTCGCATTGGTGAGGATTGCACCCTCGGCCCCCACCACCTCACCGATACTGTCGGGACCGATGGCCGCGCCAATAGTGCTGTCGCCGGGCGCGGTGTAAGGGTCAATGCCGAGGAGGCGCACACGCCCGCCCTGAGCGCTGATCCAGCCGTCGATCACCGGGCTGACCAGCCAGCCCGCACGGCGGAGCGCGATGAACGTCTCATGCGGGATCGACCCGTCGAGATGCACGAGGTTGCTTAGCCCGCCACCGGTCAGCGTGTCGGCGGCGGCATCATAGCTCTTGCGTGCCTCGGCATTGATCGCCTGCACGCCGGACCAAAGCGCGGTGGCGAGCGCCAGCCCCAGCACCAGTGTGACCAGTTGGAACGGGCGACGCCGCCAATGCGAGAGTAGGGCTGAAAGGACGGCACCGGTCATTCGGCAAGCCGCCCACGGCTGAGATGCAGACGACGGTCGGCGCGCGCGGCCAGCTTTTCGGAATGCGTGACCAGCATCAACGCGGCACCGGTCTTGCCGACCTCCGCGAGCAACAGGTCAAAAACGGCCTCTGACGTGGCCTCATCGAGGTTGCCAGTGGGCTCGTCGGCCAGCACCAGTTTGGGGCGATGCATCAGAGCGCGACCGATAGCCACGCGCTGCTGTTGTCCTCCGGAGAGTTCCTCCGGGTACTTCGCCAGCTGGTCTGCGATTCCAAGGGATTGCGCGAGGGTCTTGACGTCCTTGTGATGGTATTGTGCCCCGGCCAGGTCGGCCTGAAAGGCGAGGTTTTTGGCGACGCTCAGCGACGGGATCAGGTTGAACTGTTGAAAGACAATCCCAAGATCGCTCCGGCGGAGCGCGGCCCGTGCCGCGTCGTTCATCCCCGAAAGCGTTTGCCCGTCGATTTCAACCGCACCCCCGTCCGATGGCTCCAGCCCCGCCACGATGTGCAAAAGCGTGGACTTGCCCGACCCGCTTTCGCCCGTCAGGGCCAGCGTCTCGCCCGCGTCAAGCGACAGCGATACGCCGTCGAGGACGGGCGCGGCCACACCGGGGAATCGCTTGGTCAGGTCTGAAACGCGTAACAGCATGCGCCGAACCTATGCCGAAACCCGCTCAGGTACAGCGCCAAGTCGCTGACTTTGAAGGGTCGCGCCCCTTTGCCGCGCCAAAGGAACAGTTTGTGCTTTTCCCGGCCGTCCACCCTTCATATGGTGCCGCCATGCCAGCCCCAAAGTTCATCCACCTCCGCGTTCACACCGAGTACTCGCTGCTGGAAGGGGCGGTGCGGCTGAAAAAGCTGCCCGCGCTTTGTGATGCCGCCGATATGCCTGCGGTCGCTGTCACCGACACCAACAACATGTTTGCCGCGCTTGAGTTTTCAGTGTCCGCAAAGGACGCCGGGGTGCAGCCCATCGTCGGGTGCCAGATCGACCTGCAATATCAGGATGCAAGGCTGGGTGAGACGGCGATCCGCCCGGCACCGATCGTTCTGCTGGCGCAGTCGCGCGCGGGCTATGACGCCCTGATGAAGCTGAATTCGGCGCTTTACCTGCGCGAGGCCGACTGGCCGCATGTCACGCTTGCGGAACTCGCCGAGCATGCCGCGGGGCTGATCTGCCTTACAGGCGGCGCAGACGGGCCTGTGGGGCGTCTCGTGCAGGCCGGGGCGCGGGGCGAGGCCGAAGCGTTGATGCGGCAACTGAGCGAGGTATTCGGCACCCGGCTATACGTCGAGCTGCAGCGCCACCCGGGCGAGGGCGGCGCATTGCCCGAGGCAGAGGCGGTGACAGAGCCTGCCTTCATCGACATGGCCTATTCCATGGGCCTGCCGCTTGTGGCAACGAATGACGTCTATTTCCCCGAGGCCGGTCTTTACGAGGCGCATGACGCGCTGATCTGCATTGCCGAAGGGGCCTATGTTGACCAACAAGGCCCACGGCGGCGGTTGACGCAACAGCATTACTTCAAATCGCCGACCGAGATGGAGGTGTTGTTCAAAGACCTGCCGGAAGCGATTGAAAACACAGTCGAGATCGCCAAGCGTTGCGCGTTTGCGGTGCCACTGCACGACCCGATCCTGCCCAAGTTTGCCAAGGATGAAGTTGAAGAACTTCGGCGCCAGGCCAAGGAAGGTCTGGACGACCGGCTGGCCGCTATCGAGCCTGCTGCCTCGCGGGAAGAGTATGAGCAGCGGCTGGATTTTGAGCTGGGCATCATCGAGGGCATGGGCTTTCCCGGTTATTTCCTGATCGTGGCCGACTTCATCAAATGGGCCAAGGAACAGGACATCCCGGTCGGTCCGGGCCGGGGTTCTGGCGCAGGCTCACTCGTCGCCTATGCGCTGACCATCACCGATCTCGACCCTTTGCGCTATTCCCTGCTGTTCGAGCGATTCCTGAACCCTGAACGGGTCAGCATGCCCGATTTCGACATCGATTTCTGCATGGACCGCCGCGAGGACGTGATCCGCTATGTGCAGGAGAAATACGGGGCCGACCGGGTGGGGCAGATTATCACCTTCGGTGCGCTTCTTTCGAAAGCCGCTGTGCGCGACGTCGGGCGGGTCTTGCAAATGCCCTATGGGCAGGTGGATCGCCTCTCCAAGCTGATCCCGGTGGAAGGCGTGAAACCCGTCAGCATCGAAAAGGCGCTGGCGGATGAGCCGCGCTTGCGGGAGGAAGCCAAGGCCGAGGAGGTCGTGGACAGGCTCCTTACCTATGGTCAGCAGGTCGAAGGGTTGCTGCGCAATGCCTCAACTCACGCGGCGGGCGTCGTGATCGGCGACCGACCGCTGGACGAGCTGGTGCCGCTTTACCGCGACCCCCGCTCGGAAATGCCAGCCACGCAGTTCAACATGAAGTGGGTCGAACAGGCTGGGTTGGTAAAGTTCGACTTCCTCGGGCTCAAAACATTAACTGTCATTCAGAACGCACTGACATTGCTGAAGGAGCGCGGTGTTGAGATCGATATCGGGGCGATCCCGCTCGACGATCCGGCAACCTATGAGCTTTACTCCAAGGCGCGCACCGTGGCCGTGTTCCAGGTGGAAAGCTCGGGCATGATGGATGCGCTTCGGCGCATGAAGCCCAATTGTATCGAGGATATCGTGGCGCTGGTGGCCCTCTACCGCCCCGGCCCGATGGAGAACATTCCGCAATATTGCGACGTGAAGAATGCACGCGCGGAACGGCAGGGCATCCACCCGCTGATCGACCATATCCTGGACGAAACGCAGGGCATCATCGTCTATCAGGAACAGGTGATGCAGATCGCGCAGGAGATGGCGGGCTATTCGCTCGGCGGTGCTGACCTGCTCCGGCGCGCGATGGGTAAAAAAATACAGGCCGCGATGGATGCCGAGCGCCCGAAGTTCCTGGAAGGTGCCGCCAAGAACGGGGTCGACAAGGCCAAGGCGCTCGAGGTTTGGAACCTGCTCGACAAGTTCGCGAACTATGGCTTCAACAAGAGCCACGCTGCCGCCTATGCCGTGGTCAGTTACCAGACCGCGTGGCTCAAGGCGAACCACCCGGTGGAATTCATGGCCGGCGTCATGAACTGCGACCTGCATCTGACTGATAAGCTTAGCGTTTATGCTGAGGAAGTGCGGCGTGGGCTGGACATCGAGATCATTCCGCCTTGCGTCAACCGGTCCGAAGCGCGGTTCTCGGTCAGCGACGGCAAGCTGGTCTATGCGCTTGGCGCGCTCAAGAATGTCGGCGTCGAGGCGATGAAACTGGTGGTCGAGGCGCGTGACGGGAAACCATTTGCGACGGTTTTCGATTTTGCCCGGCGGGTGGACCTCAAGCGCGTGGGCAAGCGCCCGTTGGAAATGTTGGCGCGGGCCGGGGCCTTTGATCAGCTTGATCCCAACCGGCGGCGCATCTTTGCCTCGCTCGACGCGCTCACGGCCTATTCCGCCGCGATCTTTGAGCAACGCGAATCGAACCAGGTCTCGCTCTTTGGCGAGGCGGGCGACGATCTGCCCGAACCGCGCCTGTCGCCGGTCGATGACTGGCTGCCGAATGAACGCCTCGCCGAGGAGGAGACGGCCATCGGGTTCTACCTCTCGGGCCATCCGCTCGATGACTATGCCGCCGCGCTCAAGCGCAAGAACATGCTGACACTGGCCGAATTGCAGGAAAAGGCCGAGCGCGAAGGCGGAGCCGTCAGCCGCGTCGGTGTCATCGTTTCGGCCTTGCAGGAACGCAAATCGGGGCGCGGCACGCGGTATTTCCGCATGAACATCTCGGACCCGACAGGGCAGGTCAGCGGCATTGCCCTTTTCCCCGATGATTTCGAGGCCAACCGCAAGGTGTTCGACGAGACGACGCAGGTCATCATGACGCTGGAAGCGCGGTTCAACGAAGGACAATTCGACCCGATCGCGCGCGCAGTGGCCCCCATTGATGCGGTCGCGATGGCCGGGGCCTCGGCGGGCCTCAACGTCATGATCGACGCGCCCGAAGCGGGCACGATGATCCAGTCCGTGCTGGACCGCTATCGCGAGGATGGCTCGGTCAAGTCGAAGGGGCCGGTGCGCGTGACCGTGCTGTCGGTGCCACTGCCGGGCGCCATGCAGGATGTGCCAATCGACCTTGGCGACGGCTGGCCGGTCTCGCCCCAGATCAAGGGTGCGCTCAAGTCGCTGCCGGGTGTGGTGATGGTCGAGGAACTGGTCGACTAGATCGTTTCAGCGGTTGAAGCCACCAAAATCGCCCGAGGAAAACACCAGCGGTTCGCCGTCGCGCGCCGCAGCTGCTTCGACATGGCCGATGATGATTGTGTGATCCCCGGCATCGTGGATGGCGTCGAGCTTGCACTCGAAATGCGCCAGGCACCCGGCGATCAGAGGCGCGCCATTCGGGCAGTCGGACACCGTAAGCCCTGTGAAATCAAGGCCACCCTTGACGAAGCGCATGCAAAGATCACGCTGTTCCTTGCCCAGCACATGGATGCAGAAATGCGGTGCCTCGGCAAAGGCGTCGTGGCGCGACGAGTTTTTGGCGGGCGACCAGAGCACCAAGGGCGGGTCGAGCGACACGCTGGCAAAGCTGTTCGCCGTTATCCCCAACGGCCCACGTTCGGACTGGCAGGTGACCACGGTCACGCCGGTCGCGAACCGCCCGAGGGCGCCGCGAAAGTCGTGGGTGGTGTCGGGTCCTGGGACGAAACGGGTCACGCGACCTCGCGCCCCAGGGCGGCAGTGTAAAGCTCGAACCAGGTTTCGCGGTCCATGTTCACCTTCAGCGCATCACTGAACTGCGCGATCCGATCCACTCGGTTGGTGCCCATAACAGGCAGGATGCCGACGGGATGCGCCAGCAGCCAGGCAACAGCAACGGCGGCCTCATCGACGCCGTTCTGCATGGCGATTTTCGAGGCGGTGGCCCGCGGCTCGCCGTCCTTAAACAGGCTGCCACCGCCAAGCGGGGACCACGCCATCGGCTTCACGCCGCGTTCCTGCAAAAAGGCGATATCGCCGTTGGTGAAGGGCGCGTGGTGCTGCAGGCTGATCTCGATCTGGTTGGTCGCAAGCGGCGTTTTCATCGCAGATTGCAGCAACGTCCAATCCCACAGTTTAAAGTTCGACACGCCCACCGCGCGCACCTTGCCCGAGGCGACGGCGTCATCCAAAGCGCGGCCTGTCTCGTGATGGTCCATCAGTGGGTCGGGGCGGTGGATCAGCAGCAGGTCGATATGGTCAACCGCCATCTCGCTCAGCGACAGATCGATGGATTTCCTGATATGCGCCGCAGAGGTGTCGTAGTACTTGACGCGCGCGCCCTCATACCGGCCGACCGGGGCGATGATGTCGCATTTGGTGACGATCTCGACCTTGTCGCGAAGCCCCGGGTTCTCCTTGAAGCACGCGCCCAACAGACCCTCGGCGGTGTAGCCGCCATAGATATCCGCCTGATCCAGGGTGGTGATGCCCTGTTCCAGACACGCCTCGATCTTGGCGCGGATATGGGCGGGCGAGGTGTCGGCATCGTCGCCCACGCGCCACATGCCATAGACAATGCGGCTCAGTTCAAGGCCGCCGGGAAGGGTGACGCGGTCGATCAAACTCTCTCTCCTACACCGAGGGGGGTGGCCGGGGTGCCCGACGGCACGCGGCCATAGCCATGGGGCAGCGAGCAGGTTTTCAAGTGCGGCAACACCTTCTCGCCGAAATGCTTGCATTCGTCGATATGCGGATATCCCGAAAAGATGAAGGCCCGAATACCCATCTTCTGATAAGCCTCGATCTCGCTCATCACCTGATCCGCCGAGCCGACGAGTGCAGCGCCACAGCCCGAGCGTGCGCGGCCGATCCCGGTCCAGAGATGCGGTTCGACATAGCCGAACTGGTCGGCCAGTTCGCGGGCGCGCGCCTGATGGCTGACGCCGAGCGAGGTGCTGTCATGGGCCCGGTCGCGGATCAGTTTGCCGTATTCATCATCCAGCTTCGAGACGATGTAGTCGGCGTATTCGCGCGCCTCGGCCTCGGTATCGCGGACGATCATGTGCACGCGGAGACCGTAGTCGAGGGTGCGGTCGTACGTCTCGGCGACGGCATGCACCGCTTTCATCCGCTCGGCCAGTTGCTCTTTCGGTTCGGGCCACATCAGGTAGACGTCGCAATGCTGACCGCAGAGGTCCAGCGCGGCGGGCGAGTAGCCTCCAAAGTAAAGCAGCGGCCCGCCATTCTGCTGATAGGGACGCGCCGGGTTGGTCGTCAGCCCTGCGAAATCATAGACTTCGCCCTTGTAAGTGATCTCATCCTGCGTCCACGCCTGCTTGAGGATCTCGACCACCTCGCGCGAACGCTGATAGCGAAAGTTGCTCTCGGCCTTCTCGCCCGGAAAGTCGGACGAGATGATATTCACCGTCAGTCGCCCCTCCAGCATGTGGTCCAGCGTCGCCAGCGTGCGCGCCAGCATGATCGGCTGCATTTCCCCACAGCGGACGGCGGCCAGCATGTTGATTTTGGATGTCAGCGGCGCCATTCCTGCCACGAAACTCAGCGTGTCCTGACCCACCTGGTACGAGGACGGGCAGAGAATGTTCCGGAACCCCTGATTTTCCGCTTCCAGCAGGATGTCGCGGCAATGCGCGAAGCTGGAGCGGAGATCGCCGTCGGGCACCCCGAGGAACTGGTAATCGTCGGAACAAAGCGCCGAAAACCAACTTACTTCGGCAGCGTCGAGATCGGGGGAGGTTATCGGAACAACGGTCATGACAAGGCCCTGCGTGATATGCGATTTTTCGCTTGCATAGCAGCGGCGCGAAATTGCATCAATAGTAGATCAATTTGAGAAGACTCCGTGATGCGACCCGAAGCCCACGCGCTTCCGAAATATGTCCAGGCCTCCGAGACGCTGATCCGCGACATCTCGGCCGGTCGTCTGCGCGATGGCGAAAGGCTGGCACCCGAGCGCGAGATGGCGGCCCGCATGGGCATCGCCGTGGGCACCCTGCGCAAAGCGCTGAGCGAGTTGGAGGGTCGCGGACTGGTCGAGCGTATACACGGCTCGGGCAATTATGTGCGCCATCGTCCCCAAGCGTCGGGGCTTTATGCCTTCTTTCGCCTTGAACGGCTGGACGGAGGGGGGCTACCGACCGCCGACCTCTTCGAAGTTGACCGCATGGCGAAACCCTCCGACTTGCCGAAGTTCGGGCGCTCCGATACCGCCCATCGTATCCGCCGCATTCGCCGCCTTTCGGCGACACCCGTGGCGCTGGAAGAGATCTGGCTCGACGGTGCCTGGGCGGAACATATCGACCCGGAAAAACTCAGCGAATCCCTCTATCTCTTCTATCGCCGCAGCCTGAACCTCTGGATCACGCGCGCCGAAGACCGGGTCGGCATCGCGCCTGTGCCGGAATGGGGCCGCAGTCTCGACGTGTTTAAGGGTGACACTGCAGGGTATGTCGAACGTTGGGGACAAACCGAGGCCGGAGAGGTGGCGGAATACTCGCGAACGTGGTTCAACGCGGATCGTGCGCGTTATGTGTCGCGCATGACAGGGGAAGGGTGAGTGACTTGGTCAACTACGGGATTATAGGCTGCGGGATGATGGGCCAGGAGCACCTGCGCAACATCGCGCTTTTGCCCGAGGCGCGCGTGGCGGCGATTTTCGAGCCGAACCAGATCATGGCCAACACCGCCAAGGCGATTGCGCCCAACGCGCAGCTTTGCGCCACGCTCGAAGACTTGCTGGCGATCGAGAGCCTTGATTGCCTGCTGATCGCGTCGCCGAACCATATGCATGTCGCGCAGTTCGATCAGATCGCGGCAACCCGGCACTTGCCGTTGCTGATCGAGAAACCGCTGTTCACCCGGGCCGAGGATGTCACCAGACTGGCTGCGCTTGACGCCAGTTACATGGCGCCGATCTGGGTGGGCATGGAATATCGCTATATGCCGCCGATCCAGACGTTCATCGAACAGGTCGAGGCCGCGACCGGCGGGCCGACCATGCTGACCATCCGCGAGCATCGCTTTCCGTTTCTTGAAAAGGTGGGCGACTGGAACCGCTTCAACCGCAACACCGGTGGAACGCTGGTCGAAAAGTGCTGTCACTTCTTCGATCTGATGCGGTTTATTCTCAACGACGAACCCGTGCGCATCATGGCCAGCGCGGGCCAAGACGTGAACCATCTGGACGAGGCGTATGAGGGCGAGGTGCCCGACATCTGGGACGGCGCCTTTGTGATTGTCGATTTCGCGGGTGGGTCGCGCGCGATGCTGGAGCTTTGCATGTATGCCGAGGGCTCGACCTTTCAGGAAGAGATCACCTGCATCGGCCCCGCCGGCAAGATCGAGGTCAAGGTGCCGGGGCCGCGTCGTTTCTGGCCCACGCATCTGGGCGAACCACCGGTGGCGCAGGTCATCGCAAGCCCCCGTAAGCCAAAAGGGCCGCAACTGGTCGAGATTCCCGTCGATCCCACCATACAGGAGGCGGGCGACCACAATGGCTCGACCTTCTTCCAGCACGCGCGGTTTCTTGAGGTGGTCAAGGGCAACGGCGTGCCCGAGGTCACGCTGCGCGACGGCGCGCGCGCGGTCGAGATGGGGCTGGCCGCGCAGGAGGCTGCGTCGTCCGGCACCGTGGTGTCCCTTGCCGACCTCTGGCAGGGCAAGCGCCGTCATCTGAGCGCCTGAACACGCCTGCGAGCGGGTCGGAATTTGTCCCGCGCTTGTCGCGAAACGGCGCGATGGCACGCACCGCGACGCTCAGCATGGCGCGAGAGGAGGGCGCGCCATGACATCCGACCTGACCCCGGTTCTGAACCCGATTGAGGCGGCGAACGGCCTGCCCAACGCGCACTACACGTCCAAAGCGATGTTCGAGGCCGAACGTGGGCCCCTCTGGTTCTCCACCTGGGCCGGACTTTGCATCGCGGCGGAACTGGCGGAGCCGGGCGATGCCAAACCCTTCGACTTCCTTGGTGTCCCGCTGTTCGCCATGCGGTCGAAGGACGGGCAGGTGCGCGTCTTTCAGAACGTCTGCCGTCACCGCGGCATGATCCTCGTCGCCGAGCCGCGCCGCATCGAAGGGGCCATCCGCTGCCCCTATCACTCGTGGTGTTACAGCCACGACGGCAAGCTGGTGGCGACGCCACATGTCGGCGGTCCGGGCCACAACGCGCATCCCGGCATCGACCGCAGCCAGCTTGGACTGATCGAAGTCCGGAGCCATATCTGGATGGGCGTGGTCTTCATCAACCTTTCCGGCGACGCGCCGGAGTTCACCGAGATGCATGCCGACCTGATCGCCCGTTGGGCGGAGTTCGATACGCCACTTTACGCGCACCTCGACGACAGCAGCTTCACGCTCGACTGCAACACCAACTGGAAGCTGGCGGTCGAAAACTATGCCGAAAGCTATCACCTGCCGTGGATCCACCCCGGGCTGAACAGCTATTCGCGGCTGGAAGACCACTATCACATCATCGAACCCGGTTTTTCCGGGCAGGGGACCGAAGTGTACCGCCAGATCACCGATGACAGTGGCACGACCTTC
The DNA here is from genome assembly GCA_039193985.1 of Pseudomonadota bacterium. Taxonomy (GTDB): domain Bacteria; phylum Pseudomonadota; class Alphaproteobacteria; order Rhodobacterales; family Rhodobacteraceae; genus JAJDOD01. Next base: position 8,509 of record JBCCWG010000034.1, on the reverse strand, counting down.
CCCGACTTCCCGAACCTGTCGGACAAATGGCAGACGGCGGGCGAATACATCACCGTGACGCCGAACGTGATGCTCGGCGTGCAGCGCGACCATAGTTTTGCGATCATACTGGACCCCAAGGGGCCGGCACGTACCGTCGAACACATCCACCTCTTTTATGCCGCACCGGACACATCCCCTGCACTGCGCGCCAGGAACGCCGCGCAATGGGAGGTCGTGTTCCGCGAAGACATCGGCGTCGTCGAAGGCATGCAGATCGGGCGCGGCGCGCCGGGCTTTGACGGGGGGCGCTTTTCTCCCGCGATGGACGGCCCGACCCACGCCTTTCACCAATGGGTGGCCAGCCGCATGGCCGCCAGCGCGGCATGAGCGATGACCAATTGGATCGCGATATGGTTGCGGCGGTACGCGCGGGCGACAAAGCCCGTATTGTGCGCCTCTACGCACAGGCGGCCGAGGCAAGCGAAGCGACAGGCGACGTGGACCGCGCCTGTTTTTTCTACACGCATGCCTGGGTCTTCGCGATGGAGGCGGGCGACCCATTGGCCGAGGACCTGCGCGCGAAACTGGTGGCGCATGGGCGGGAGACGGACGCATGAAAGAACACTATCGAGCCGTTGTCATCGGGGGCGGTGTCGTTGGCTGCTCGGTCCTTTATCACCTGACAAAGCTCGGCTGGCCGGACGTGGTGCTGCTGGAGCGGTCCGAGTTGACCAGCGGCTCGACCTGGCACGCTGCGGGCGGGTTTCACACGCTGAACGGCGACACCAACATGGCGGCGCTGCAGGGCTATACGATCGGGCTCTATAAGGAACTTGAGGAAATCACGGGCCTTTCCTGCGGCCTCCACCATGTGGGCGGCGTGACGCTGGCCGACACGCCCGAGCGGTTCGACATGCTGAAGGCAGAACGCGCCAAGCACCGTTACATGGGCCTCGACACCCACATCCTGTCGCCCTCCGAGGTGGCCGAGCGGGCCGAACTGGTGAACACCGACGGCATCCTCGGCGCGCTTTACGATCCGCTCGACGGCCATCTCGACCCGTCTGGCACAACGCATGCCTTTGCCAAGGCCGCGCGCCTCGGCGGGGCCGAGATTGTGACGCATAACCGGGTGCTTGGGACCAACCCCCATCCCGAGGGGTGGGAGGTTGTGACCGAGAAAGGCACGATCGTTGCCGAACACGTGGTGAACGCCGCCGGCCTCTGGGCGCGCGAAGTGGCCGCGATGGCGGGGCTTTACCTGCCGCTTATGCCGATGGCGCATCAGTATCTGGTGACCGACGACATCCCGGAAATCGCGAACCGCGCCAGCGAGTTTCCCCATGTGATGGACCCCGGCGGCGAGAGTTATCTGCGCCAGGAAGGCAAGGGTCTTTGCATCGGGTTCTATGAACAACCCTGCGAGCCGTGGTCGGTCGACGGCACATCGTGGGAATTCGGGCACGAGCTTCTTAACGACCAGTTCGAAAAGATCGAAGACAGCGTCGCCTTCGCCTATCGCCGCTTTCCAGTGCTGGAGCGCAGCGGGGTCAAAAGCGTGATCCACGGTCCGTTCACCTTTGCGCCCGACGGCAATCCGCTCGTTGGCCCTGTGCCGGGTCTGCGCAATTATTGGTCGGCCTGCGCGGTGATGGCGGGCTTTAGCCAGGGCGGGGGTGTCGGCCTCGCGCTGGCGCAATGGATGACTTCTGGCGAATGCGAACGCGACCCGCGCGCGATGGACGTGGCCCGCTTCGGGCGCTGGACGACGCCGGGCTATACGCTGCCTAAGGTGATCGAGAATTACCAAAGGCGGTTCTCGGTCACATATCCGAACGAGGAACTGCCCGCCGCGCGCCCGTTCCGTACCACGCCGATGTACGACATCTGGGATGGCATGAACGCCGTCTTCGGCGCGGCCTATGGTCTGGAAGTCGTCAACTATTTCGCTCTGCCGGGCGAGCCGCGGTTTGAGACGCCGAGCTTTCGCCGCTCGAACGCGTGGGAGGCGACACGGCAGGAAGTCTTTGCGGTCCGCGAAAAGGTGGGCATCAACGAGATCCACAATTTCAGCAAGTTCCGCGTCACTGGCGAAAATGCCCACGCGTGGCTCGACCGGATCATGGCGGGCCGGGTGCCGGAACCTGGCAAGCTGAGCCTCTCGCCGATGCTTGCGCCCTCGGGAAAGCTGATGGGCGATTTTACCATCACTTGTCTGTCGGAAGGCGAGTTCCGGCTGAACGCCAGCTATGGCAGCCAGGATTTTCATCTCCGCTGGTTCGAGGATCATCTGGAACCTGGCGTGCGGGTCGACAACGTCTCGGACCAGATTACAGGCTTTCAGATCGCGGGCCCGCACGCGCGCGATGTGCTGGCGGCTGTGACACGCGCCGACGTCTCCCACGCCGCGCTGCCCTTCCTGGGTGTCCGGCGGATGACTATCGGCATGGCCGACTGCGTGGTGCAGCGGGTCAGTTACACCGGCGATCTGGGGTTCGAAATTTATTGCACCCCGGCCGAGCAACGCCAGTTATGGCGCACGCTTTGGACTGCGGGACAAGCGTTCGGGATGCGCCCTTTTGGCATGCGCGCGATGATGTCGCTGCGTCTCGACCGGTTCTTCGGGTCGTGGCACCGCGAATTCAGTCAGGACTATACTGCGGCGGAAACCGGGCTCGACCGGTTCATATCCTTCCGCAAACCCGCCGATTTTATCGGGCGGGCGGCCGCGGAACGCGAGCGGGACGCTGGCACGGCGCGTGTGCTTTGCGCGTTCGACGTCGATGCCGGCGATGCCGACATAGTGGCGTGGGAACCTGTTTGGTCGGGCGAGGATGTCATCGGTTTTTGCACCTCGGGCGGGTATGCGCATTGGTCTGGCAAGTCGATTGCCCTGGCCCTTGTGCCGCGGGACCGGCTTGGGGAGTTGGGCGAGGTCGAGATTGAAATCCTCGGTGAACGCCGGAGGGCCCGGCGCATGGTCGAGCCAGTATTTGATCCGTCGGGGCAGCGGATGCGTGGCGCCTGAAACAGGCGGGGTCGGCTTGGATGGCGTCAAGGACGTCTGACCCACACAGCGGATCGCGTAGTTGCCCTTGGTCATTGTCGAGGTGTGATGGCGGCATCAGAAGAGTGAGACAACACCCGCATCCTGCGATGCATCATCGCCATTTTTTCCGGCGATCAACGTATCTTGCAGGCTTCTCAGACGCAGCACACGCCGTAGATCAGCGTGCGACATAGCCTCGTCACGCAGACACGCGCCGAGCGCGAACAGCAGTTTTGACAGATCGTCATGGGACTGGGTCAAAAGGTCGATATGCTGAAGCGCGCCCATGTCCATTTTCTGCCCGGGTGTTCGGGTGAGGGACGAGATCGCATTCTGCAACGCGACGTCGCTCGCATGAAAATCCGCCACGAGGGAGCCGATGTTTTCAAGGATGTTGGCGACGTCTTTTGGCTTCACAACCTGTCCCGGTGGAGTCTCTGTCACGTCAGAGCCGCCCGACAATGGCTTCGATCGCGGTCTTGAGGTCGGCAGTCTGGAAGGGTTTGGGCAGGAAGTTGTTCATGCCCAGTTGCTTGCCCTTGTTGATCACCGCCGGGTCGGCGCGACCGGTGATCAGAAGAAAGCCGGTTTTCTGGGTCGCCGGGGTCGAGCGAAGGTAATGCAGCAGATGCAGCCCGTCCATTTCGGGCATGTTGTAGTCAGAGATGACCAGATGGACCGGGGACTTTTGCAACGACGCCAGGGCCGTGCGCCCATCGGCGGCTGTGGCGACGTTTTGAATGCCGATGGCGTCAAGCGCCTGGGTGATCAAGCCCCGACTTGTTGACATGTCATCGACGACCATGACGCGTAGTTTTTCCCTGAGAGACATGTGGTGGCACCTGCTGTTTTAGAGTTTTCGGTATGTTGTGACACCAGCGGTTTCAAAGCCGCTGTCTTCGATCGGTTGCAGTCGTTCGGAATGCCCAAGGATCAACAGGCCACCCGGTCTGAGAAGTGCGTGAAAGCGCGGCCAGAGATTGGCTTGTGTTTCGTCGTTAAAATAGATCACGACATTGCGGCAGAAAATGGCGTCAAACGGCCCTTTCATTGGCCACGTCTTGCCATTCAGGTTCAATTGTCGGAACCGCACAATTTTGCGGAGAGATTCAATGACCTGGTATGTGCCGTCGGGCTGTTCTTGCAAAAACGCCGCGCGGTCCCGTGGCGGCACACCTTCGACTTCGCTGGCGGAATAGACGCCACGTGTCGCTTTGTCCAAGACGTTTCGATCGATGTCACTGGCGAGGATCAGAATGTCCTGCTCGGCAGCATTCGGCAGGGCCTTCAACACTTCCATGGCAAGTGAATAAGGCTCCTGTCCGTTCGAACAGCCCGCGGACCAGAACCGAAGCTTGTCGGTTGGCGCCGCGTTCTGGATAACATCGCGAACATAGTCGAAATGATGCTTCTCGCGAAAGAAATGGGAAACATTAGTGGTTAGCGCCGCGATCAACTGCTGGGTTTCGGTTTCATTGCCTGTGATCGCTGTCAGATACTCTCCGCATTCCCGAAACCCCAGCAAACGCATGCGTCGCGCCACGCGGGACTGGACCAGCGACTTCTTGCTTTCCGGAATGGCGAGACCGGCTTCGGTGGCGGCCAACTCGGCGATCTGGCGAAAGTCACGGTCACTGAGGGTTATGGATTGCGGGGCTGGGCTCATGCGGCAATCTCTTCGCCTGAGGGCAGGACAACTTCGAGGTCGAGAAGGCGGACCACGCGGTCGTCGAGAATGGTGAGAGCCTTGACAAAGGCGGCACCGGACTGCGCGGATACGTCCGGAGGTTGTTGTAGCTGGTCGTGGGTGAAGGACAGAATGTCCGATACCGCATCGACCCGCAGGCCCATCACGCGCGATCCGATGTCGACGACAATAATCACGTTTCGCTCTTCGGGTTGTGTCTCCTCAAGGCCGAGACGCATTGCAAGATCGACGACGGGCAGAACCGTTCCGCGCAAGTTGATCACGCCGCGTACAAAGCGCGGCGCATGCGGCAGGGATGTCGTGCGCGTCCACCCACGGATTTCTCGTACCGACATGATCTCGACCGAGTACTCACTGTCTCCGAGGGTGAAAGACAGGAACTCGGTATGCTCTGCGTTGCGCGTATCCGCCGAAGCGGTTTCGGTTTCATGGGGCTGGGACACGTCAGGAAGCCTCGTCCAAATGCGGTTCGAATTTCAGGCCGGATAGGCTTTGTGCAATATCGCTGGGATCCAGTATCAGAGCGATCTTGCCGTCGCCCAGTATGGTGGCCGCGGCGACGCCGCGGACCCGCCCATAGCTCTCTTGAAGACCCTTGATCACCACTTGGCGCTGATCCTCGATACTGTCGACCAACATCGCCACCAGCGCACCGTCTTCGGGCGCGATCAGAAGGGCAATCGCCCCTTTGCTGACCGACAGTGCATCGCGATAGCCAAGCTCACGCCCAAGGTCGAGGACAGGGACAAACTTCTCCCTTACGCACAGCACACGCTGGTCGGGGCCGACCGGCCGCAGGTCCTTTTCGGTTAGCGAAAGTGTCTCGACGATCGAGTTCAACGGCACCACCAGGGTTTCGCTGGCTACGGTGACGACCATGCCGTCCAGCACGGCCAGCGTCAGCGGCAGCGAGATAGTGAACTTTGTGCCGACACCCGGGGTCGATTCGATCGCCACCCGTCCGCCCAGTGATGTGATCTGTGTCTTGACGACGTCCATTCCGACGCCCCGGCCGGACAGCGAAGACACTTTGTCTGCCGTCGAAAAGCCTGGCAGAAACAACAGCTGATCAATATCGCTGTCGCTCAGCATGGCGTCTTCCGAGATCAGCCCTTTTGACAGCGCAATCGAATGAACCTTCTCGCGATTGATGCCACCTCCGTCATCCGACACCTCAATAATCACCCGCCCGGACCGATGGGCCGCAGCCAGGCGGATTTCGCCCTGTCTGGGCTTGCCCTTAGCGAGGCGCACATCGGTCGGTTCCAAACCGTGGTCGACCGCGTTCCGGATCATGTGCGTCAGCGGGTCGGCAAGACGTTCGATGGCTGTCTTGTCGATTTCGGTGTTTTCCCCTTCGCTCACAAGCTTGACGGATTTATCGACAGCCGCCGAAGCTTCCCGGACGATACGTGACATGCGCTGAAAGAGCGACTTCACAGGTTGCGCGCGGATCATCATCACGCTTTCCTGTATGTTTCGCGTCAGTTGCATGAACTCGTCCAGACCTGCGGAAACAATCGAGTTTGGAGGAATCTTTTCGTCGACAATCGATTGCGACAGCATCGCCTGGTTGATCACCAACTCGCCCACCAGATTGACCAGTCTTTCAATGCGTTCAAGGTCGACCCGCACGGTCTGTGACCCACTGTTGTTCGCCTTGGCGGCTGCCGGTGCTTTTCCCGAAGTTTCCGCAGGGGCCTTTGTCGGTGATGGGGCCGCAGCTGGCGGTTCCTGACCCGGAGTGGAAGGGACAACGGCGGCTTGCACAGGATCGGGCGTGGCGGTTTCGGCGGGCCCGACAGCCTCAGCCGGGGTCGGCGGCTTCTCGGCGCTGACCTCCAATTCGCATAGGCCGGTTGTGAACTCGAAGATTTCGTCAATGGCGGATGGGGGGGTGTCAGTCTCGACCCGGGCCGTCCAGGACAGCCGTTTGCCCAGCGTCGCCAGCGCGCCGATATCTGTGGGCGCACTTAGGTTTGCCGTGACCTCGACATCGCCAAGATCGGCGAGGGAGCGCAGCAGGTACAGCGGTTCGTTCCCGCTTTCGTAAAGTTCGGGTTCGGGGGCGAACCGAACGGTCAGAACGGCGGGCCCAACCGCCGAAGGTTCTGTGTCAAGGGGCGGAAGATCGCCAAGCGGTGGCAAGTCCGGCAAATTGTCCGGGTCGAATGCGCCCGGTGCGTCATCGCTATTGTCCAGCTCGTCCAGCGCCAGCGTCATGGGCTGAAAGTCGATTTCCGGTTCATCATGAGTTTCAGCGCCGGCATAGGCTGCGAGCTCATCTATCAGGTTTTGCGAGGCTTCGGTGTCGCAGGGCTCATTGTCGCGGGAACACCGGATCAGGTCCGAGAGCATGTCACCGCAACGCAGGAACAACTGTACAAGGTCGTCGGTGATCGACAATTCGGCCGAGCGACAGGCGTCCATCACGGTCTCGAACTGATGCGAGAAACCGACCAGGTCATCCAGACCAAAGGCACCCGCCCCACCTTTGATCGAGTGAACGGCGCGGAACGCGACATTGATCGTTTCGTCGTCATGTTCGCCGTCAGCCATGGATTGAAGGGCGTCAAGCAAAGCCTCGTGCAGTTCTTCGCATTCGATGAAGAACGAGGCCATGATTTCCTGCATCGGATCAGACATCGAATTGCCCTTAACCAGAGACCATTTTGAGTGCGCGGATCAGTTTGTCAGGGGCGAAAGGCTTGACGATCCATCCGGTGGCACCCGCTTCCCGGGCGCGTGTTTTCAGGTCGGCCGAGCTTTCGGTGGTCAGCACAAGGATCGGCGTTGACTTGGTGTCACTGCGTGCGCGGACCGCATCGATAAAGCCAAAGCCGTCCAGGCGCGGCATGTTGATATCCGTGATGATCACGTCCGGTGCGATGTCGTCCAGCACCTCAAGCCCGTGTTGGCCATCCTCGGCCAGTTCCACCTCGAACCCGGCTGGTGTCAGGGCCAGCGCAATCATGTCACGCATCGTGCGGCTGTCATCGACGGCGAGGACTGAGATACTCATGCCGCGTCCTCCAAAAAGCTGTCCGGGGTCAGGCCCAGTGTGCCAAGGTCGTCAACCATCTGTGACGACGGGTTTTCGAGGGCGAACCCGTGCCCCGCGGCGCGCCAAATCGCGGCCGCCGACAGCAAGAGTTCCGTACAGGCGCCGCCGATCATCTGAACCGCGCCGCCGTCGATGACAACGTCTTCGTCTTGCGCGGCGACAAGAGCATCGCGCAATTCAGTGGTCGCGCTTGTGTCCAATTTTGCAGCGAGCAGCAGTTTCGCCATTCCGGCACCTCGAAGCTAGGAATCCGAACGAGACGCAATGCTCGAACAGGTCTTTGCTTACCGGGCGGGCTGTTAATATGGCGTTACTCGAAACGCTCAACGGGGTCCTTGTCGCACAAGTCCGTCAAGATGTGCGGACAATCCGGTGAGCGCTGCGAAATCGTCCTCGACCATGTCGACATGGAAGTTGTTCATGAAACCAGCGAAGCGCCCCTTGTCGCGAAAAGCGGCGGCAAATCCATAGGTTTCAAAATAGGGTTGCATGGCGCGCGAGACGCCGCCGATCAGCGAGACGCCGCCAAAGGGCAGGTGGATCAGCGACAGGTTTCCCGCAACGGTACCGAGGATGCGCACGAACCAGCGAACGGCGTCGCGCGCTGTTTCGTCTGTTTCGGCCGCGCCCATGATGTCTGCCGCCCGCAGTTGCGCGTGATCGCCGCGTTCGGACTGCAGCCAGGCATAGATATGTTCAAGGCCTC
>JBCCWG010000033.1:0-26621 GCA_039193985.1 Pseudomonadota bacterium | reverse complement strand
CCCCCCCCCCCCCCCCCCCCCCCCCCCCCCCCCCCGGATCGACGGGCGAAGCCCGGCGAAACCTTACAGCGTCAGCGACATCTGCCGGTTCACGTCCTTATAGAGCAAGTATCGGAACCGCTCCGGCCCGCCCTCGTAACAGGCTTGCGGGCAAAACGCGCGGAGCCACATGTAATCGCCCGCTTCAACCTCGATCCAATCGTCGTTCAACCGGTAAACCGCCTTGCCTTCCAGCACGTAAAGCCCGTGTTCCATCACGTGGGTCTCGGCGAAGGGGATCGTGCCGCCCGCCTCGAAGGTCACAATGTTGACGTGCATGTCATAGCTGACATCGGTTGGATCGACAAAGCGCGTGGTTTTCCATAAGCCCCGGCTTTCGGGCATGATTTCCGGGGTGATGAGCTGTTCGTTTGTCACCAGCGGAGGGGGCGTCGGCACGCCGTCGACGCGGTTGTAGCGCTTGCGGATCCAGTGGAAATACACCGGCTCGGAATCGAGGTTGCGGAATGACCAGGGCAGTCCAGGCGGCAGATAGACATAGCCGCCCGGCATCAACCGATGGCTTTCGCCCGAAAAGCTGACAATGGCGCTGCCTTCCATGACGAAGAGCACGCATTCGGCATGAGGGTCATCCTCGGGCTGGTCCGAGCCGCCGCCGGGGCCGACTTCCATCGCGATCTGGCTGAAGGTCTCGGCAAACCCCGTCATCGGACGCGCCAGCACCCAGCCGCGCGTCGCTTCCCAATGCGGGAAGTAGCTGCAGGTGATATCCTTGGCCGAGCGGCGGGGAATGAATGCGTAGGAAGGTTTGAAGACCGCGCGATCCGTCACAAGCGTCGATGGGTCCGGCCGTCCGCCCTTCAGAGCGAAGTACCGAGTTTCCATCATAATGCGGCGTTCTTCGTTCATGCTCCAGGTTCCCTACATACGCGATACTTGCGACTTAACGGTTGCCATCCCGGCTGAACCGTCCCGCTTCATCAGCGGCCTTTCGCAAAGCGCGTGACTTGTCGACTGTTTCGACCCATTCGGCCTCTGCGTCGCTATCCCAGACAACGCCGCCGCCTGCCTGAATATACAGCTTTTTGTCTTTCAGAACAGCGGTTCTGAGCGCGATGCACATATCCATGTCGCCACCGGCACTAAAATACCCCACTCCGCCGCCGTAAACGCCGCGCTTTTCCGGCTCCAACTCGTCGATGATCTCCATCGCGCGCACTTTGGGCGCGCCCGAGACCGTGCCGGCCGGCATGCCCGCGAGAAGGGCCGAGAGCGCGTCCTGATCATCCGCCAGCTTGCCCACCACGTTCGAGACGATGTGCATGACGTGGCTGTAATGCTCGATCACAAACTCCTCCGTAGGGTGGACCGTGCCGATTTTGGCCACGCGGCCCACATCGTTGCGCCCGAGATCGAGGAGCATCAGGTGTTCGGCCAGTTCCTTTTCATCGGCCAGCAGATCAGCTTCGAGTGCGCGGTCCTCCTCCGGGGTTGCCCCGCGTTTGCGGGTGCCTGCGATCGGGCGCACGGTCACTTCGCCATCGAAGACCCGCACCAGGATCTCGGGCGAGGCGCCGATCACCTGGAACCCGTCGAAATCGAAGTGGAACATGAAGGGCGAGGGGTTGGTCCGCCTGAGCGCGCGATAAAGCGAGAAGGGCGGTTCGGGAAAGTCATGCGTCCAGCGCTGTGACGGCACGACCTGAAAGATGTCGCCCGCCGCGATGTACTCGCGCGCCTTCTCGACCGCGGCTTTGTAGTCGTCTTTGGCGAAGTTCGACACCGGCTCGGTCAGGTCCGCCTGTTCCCCGAAGTCGCGCCCCGCATCCGACAAGCCGCGTTCGAGATCGCGCACCGCGTCCATCACGCGTTCCGCCGCCTGCGCGTAAGCCGCTTTGGCGCTGAGTCCCGACTGGGCCCAGGCAGGGGCGACCACGATGACCTCACCCTTCACACCGTCCAGCACCGCGATCACCGAGGGGCGCATCAGCACCGCATCGGGCAGGCCGATGGGATCGGGGTTGATGTCCGGCAGATGCTCGACCAGCCGGATCATGTCATAGCCGAGATACCCGAAGAGACCCGCAGCCGCAGCAGGTAGGTCGGCGGGCAGGTCGATCCGGCTTTCGTCGATCAGCGCGCGGAGCGAGGTCAGCGGGTCGGCGTCTTCCTCCACGAACGTGTCGCGATCATAGCGGGCGTTCCGGTTCAAGCGCGCTGTGGTGCCGCGACACTCCCAGATCAGATCGGGTTTCATGCCGATGATCGAATACCGCCCCCGCACTTCGCCACCGGTGACGCTTTCCAGAATGAAACTGTCGGCGCGCGCGCCGGTCAGCTTGAGCATCAATGAGACGGGCGTGTCGAGATCGGCGGCCAGACGGGCATAGACGATCTGGTTTTCGCCCGCGTCATAGCCTTTGGCGAACGCCTCGAACGACGGGTCGAGTGCCATCACATGCCGCCATGACCGCCCGCGCCGAGGAACGCGGCCGAGTTCACCGCGCTGATCGCGGCGGAATTGATGTCGGCCCCGGCCTCATCCACCAGCGCTTGGGTGAAGGCATTGGTGATGGCGGTTGAGAATGACTGTGCCGTCTCGGCGGCGAAGACATCCTTCAAAAGCTGAGCTTCCTCGTTGGCGCTGTCTGCCGCGACAATCGCGTCAAGACGTATCAGCCAGGCATCGCCGTCGGCACCAATCACCGTGATTCCGTCGCGTTCAAGCTCGAACAGGGTTGTCGTGAACTCGGGCGGCGTGCCCTCGACAAAGCTGTCGCGCGTAAGGTTGCGGTTGGCTTCGAGGTTCAGGTCAAGCGCCGCCATTTCACGCCCGCCGCGCAGTTCTTCGGCGTACTCATTGGCCAGCGCTTCCAGCCGCGCCTGCGTCTCGGCCTGCTCCCATCCCGCTACGACATCTTCGCGGACCTCGTCCAGCGGGATCAGTTCGGGCGGGCGCACCTCGTCCACGGCAAGGGTGAGGATACCGCCGTCTTCCAACTGGATCACTTCACCGAAGTCGCCGGGGCTGGCCGCAGCGGCGGCAATGCGGAATTCCTGATAGGCCGCGATGTCCTCGAACACTTCGATATTCCAATCGACCGTGCCATCGACCAGATCGGTGCGTTCGGCGATCAGGCCGGCATCGGCGCCACCAGCCATAAGGTCTTCGACATCGCCGATCATCGCGTTGATCAGGCGGCGCGCACGGTCAAGCGCGGCCTCGGGTTCAAGCCGGTCGCGGGCCTCGAGGAAATCGACGTTCTGCGCCGCAAGGACACCGTTCATGCGAAAGATTGCAGGTCCAAGGCCCGAGGCGAGGGGCCCGACCACACCCGGTTCTGTCAGCGCAAAAATTTCGGCCCCGGCACTTCCGAGATCGGTTTCCGACACATCGCCCATATCGACATCGTTCAGTGACAGGCCGCGTTCGGCGACAAGGTCATCGAACCTGATCTCGCCACTGTCGATCCGCGCCTTGGCCGCGTCAGCGTCGGATTGGGTGGAAAACACCAACCGTTCGACCAGACGACGCTCGGGGCTGACAAATTCGCTGATGCGGGCGTCGTAAAGCGCGCGCACCTGATCCTCGCTGACCTCGATATTCGGTGCCAGCATGTCGGGTGTCAGCCACGCATAGCGGATCACCTTGGTCTCGGGCCGGGTGAAGTCGGCGGGGTTTGCCTCGTGAAACGCCGCAAGCTCCTCATCGGTGGGGGCGGGCAGCGGTTCAGGCAAGTCTTCTGCCGTCAGGCGCACCCAGGTGACGTCGCGGATTTCGCGGGCATGGTTGAAGAGCGTGTCAGTGAAAATCGCGGGGGTCGCCACACCGGCGCCGATGGCACTGCGGACAAGCTGAGTGGCCAGATCGCTGCGGATGGTTTCCTCGAACTCGCGCGGTGTGGTGCCGTTTTGGCGCAGCGACATCTCGTAGGTGGTGCGGTCGAACCCGGCGGCACTTTGGAACGCGTCGAAGCTCTGGATTTCCGCGCCCACAACCTCATCCCCTGCCGAGATGCCGACCTTGCGGGTCTCGTTCTCGATCGCGGCGGATGCAATAAGCTGGCCAATGGCGACCCGGTCCAGTCCAAGTGCCTGCGCTGTCTGGAAATTGACCGGTTGCCCGGTTTGCCGCTGCAACCCGTTCATCTGGTTCTGCACGGCGCGGGCATAGTCGTTGGACGTGATCTCGATTTCACCGACCTCGGCAACCGTAGTCACCGAGTTTCCGAACTGCGTCACGCCAAAGCCGCCCAGCGACAGGATCAGGAGGCCCATGATCAGCCACATGCCTGCGCCCATTCCACCTTTTTTCGCCATTGGTCATGCCCGTTTTTCTGCGATCGCGTGGTGGTATCGCGGGCAGGCGGGCAGGGCAAGGGATGCCGGGCCGCGACCTCTCAATTTCGGGTGAGGTCAGTCGGTGCCGCGATAGGGTTCGACATATTGCAGCGCCATGTCCCACGGGAAGAAGATCCAGGTGTCCTGGCTGACGCCGGTGATGAAGGTGTCGACCATCGGTTCGCCCTTGGGTTTGGCATAAACGGTGGCGAAATGCGCCTGCGGATAGCGCGCGCGGACCAGTTCCAGCGTCTTGCCGCTGTCGACCAGATCGTCGACCACCAGAATGCCGGTGCCGTCGCCCATCATCTCGTCATTAGGGGCCTTTAGCACCTCGGCCTCGCCCTGGCTCTGGTGGTGATAGGACTGCACACTGATCGTGTCGACCGTGCGCACATCCAACTCGCGCGCCACGATCATCGCCGGGGCCATGCCGCCCCGCGTGATCGCCACAATGGCCCGCCAGCGCCCGTCATCCGGCCCGCGCCCGTCGAGCCGCCAGGCGAGTGCCCGACTGTCGCGGTGAATTTGGTCCCACGAGACGTGGAACCCTTTTTCGTGGGGCAGGCGGTCGGTCATGTTCAGCCTTTCTTTGCTGGCGCGCCACTCTTAGCTCTGGTGCGTTAGCGGGTCCAGTGGTTGCTGGTGGGCCAGAGCCGACGCAGGACGGTCGACGACGCCGCCAGAAGCGTTAGGTTCAAGGTGAAAAGTCCGGTGAGAGCGGTACTTATGGCCGCGACGCTCTGATAATCCCTTGGGAATTGGCCGTTGGCGAGACTGATGACACCCCCGGCGATCAGCATCGCCAAGACCGAGAGAATCCCGCGCGCAAAGGTCTCGCGCCCATCCGCATGGCCGACGCCAAGGACCGCAATTACAGGAGCCAGCAAATAGGCAATCACCTCGACATCGCCCCGCATCAGCATACGGTCCGCCGCGACGAGATAGACCGAGAAGATGAGGGCGGTAAACGCCACCCGGCTGCGCATCCGTGGCGACAGCACGGGCGGGTTCTATCCCTTGGTCATGTCGGGCGCGTCCGGGTTCTTCATCCCGATGATGTTGTACCCGGCATCAACGTGGTGGATCTCGCCCGTCGTTCCGGCGCCGAGGTCCGACAGCAGATAGAGCGCGGCACCGCCGACATCCTCGATGGTGACATTCCGCCGAAGCGGCGAATTGATCTCGTTCCACTTCAGGATATAGCGGAAATCACCGATGCCCGAGGCGGCCAGTGTCTTGATCGTGCCCGCGCTGATTGCATTGCAGCGAATGGCGTCACGGCCCAGATCCTCGGCGATGTATTTGACCGAGGCTTCGAGCGCCGCCTTGCAGACACCCATGACGTTGTAATGCGGCATCACGCGTTCGGCGCCCGAATAGGTCAGCGTCAGAAGCGACCCGCCATCCGTCATCAAAGGCGCGGCGCGTTTGCAGATGTCGGTGAAGGAAAAGACCGAAATGTCCATCGACATTGCGAAGTTGGACCGGCTGGTGTCGACATAGCGACCCCTCAACTCATTTTTATCTGAGAAGCCAATAGCATGTACGACGAAGTCAATCTTGCCCCAACGATCCTTGATGGCGTCAAACAGCGCGTCGATGCTGTCGCTGTCACTGACATCGCAGGGCACGACGAAATCCGAACCGAGTTGCTCGGCCAAAGGCGCGACGCGTTTCAGAAGCGCATCCCCCTGATACGAGAAACACAGCTCGGCCCCCTGAGAAGCCACGGCCTTGGCGATGCCCCAGGCAATGGATTTATCGTTGGCCAGCCCCATGATCAGGCCGCGTTTGCCCGCCATAAGTCCCGTGGTCATAATCGTTTTCCTCGACCCATTTACCGTGGCCCGGGTCTATGCCAAGAAGCGGCCTCCATCAAGTCTGAGACCTGAGGACCGATATGAGTGACAGAGACGGTAAATTTGCTGGCGACGATCCCTTTCAGATCGCGCAGGCGTGGTTGAACGAGGCGGAAGCCAGCGAACCAAATGATCCGAACGCCATTGCGCTGGCGACGGTGGATGCGGAGGGGCGCCCGAACGTCCGCATGGTCTTGCTGAAGGAGATCGAAGCGGACGCTTTTGTCTTTTACACCAACTACGACAGCAAGAAGGGGCAAGAACTTGCCGGCACGCCCGAGGCCGCGTTCGTGCTTCACTGGAAGTCTCTAAGACGCCAGATTCGTGTCCGCGGCAGCGTGACCCGCGAAGACGGCCCGCAGGCCGACGCGTATTTCGACAGCCGCAGCCTCAAAAGCCGGATCGGCGCGATCGCATCGCAGCAGTCGCAACCGTTGGAGAGTCGGGGCGCCCTGATGGCCGCGGCCGCGAAAATCGGCGTGCAGCAGGGTCTTAGCCCGAAGCGCCCCGCGAACTGGGGCGGCTTCCGGATTTTGCCTTACGAAATGGAATTCTGGGCGGACGGGGATTTCCGCCTGCATGACCGTTTTCGGTGGACGCGACACAGTGAAGCGGATAGTTGGACGGTCCATCGCCTTTTTCCGTAATGAAAAACTGCACGAAAAATCCGGAAATGGCTGACATTGAACATTGCCAACATGGGACATGTGGGACCAAAATCTAACTAAAAATGGGTAGATGAGCCCGAGGGATGATGCAAGAAATGACCGACGCCGAAAATGACGGGGCGCGCGTCACCGGTACAGTAAAGTGGTTTGATCCATCAAAGGGCTTCGGCTTTGTGGTTTCGGATCAAGGCGGACCGGATATACTGCTCCACGCCAATGTTCTGCGAAACTTTGGCCAGTCTTCAGTTGCCGACGCAGCTGGGATCAGTGTGATCGTGCAAGAAACGGCGCGCGGCATTCAGGCCGTCGAAGTTTTGAGCATCGAGCCGCCTGCTACCGAAGAGGTCGAGTTTCCGTTGGCCGGGGGCGAGATTGCCGAACCTGTCGACCTGTCGTTGCCGCTTGAGCCGGCACGCGTGAAGTGGTTCGACAAGGCCAAGGGATTTGGGTTCGCCAATGTCTTTGGCCGCGGTGAAGACGTATTCCTTCATATCGAAGTTCTGCGGCGCTCGGGTCTTGCCGACTTGCAACCGGGTGAGGCTGTGTCCTTGCGCGTTGTCGATGGCAAACGCGGGCGGATGGCGACCCAGGTCACGTCGTGGGAATCTGCGCTGCGCACGGACGACGAGTGATCCTGCGCTCTTTCTTCGTTTTACTGCTGACCTCCGCTGCCGCTTTTGCGGCCTGCGATGACGGTCATGTCGATTTGCGTGGCGATGCGGGGCAGGCGCGGTTCAGCGTTGAGGTGGCCGACACGCCACAAGAACGGTCGCTGGGCCTGATGCATCGCGAGAGTTTGCCGACCAGTGCCGGGATGCTTTTTGTGTATGAGCGCCCGCAACGCGTCGCGTTTTGGATGCGCAACACGCTGATCCCGCTGGACATGATCTTTCTCGATGCGGGCGGCACCGTGCGTCATGTCCATGAAAACGCCATCCCGTTGGACGAAACCAGCATTCCCGGGGGCGACAACATCCAGTACGTCTTGGAGATCAATGGCGGGCTGGCCGGGCGGTTGGGCATCGCTGTTGGCAGCGAATTGCGACACCCGGCCATCGGCCCGGACGCGGCATGGGGCTGCGACTGAACCGGCAAGACGGAATGGTTTTTGAGAAGCATGTTCTATGCCAAGTTCGGCTGAGTGGACAGAGCCGCCGTTCCCCTTAGAACCGTTTTACGGCGTTTTCACGCCCGAAGCGTCGCAAAAATACTGGACGCAACTTGAGCGTTGGAGAAGTTGAGATGAACGACCAATGTATGAGTTGGCTCTCCGATGTGGCTGTATTCAACGAAAGTGAAGACTATGCCGTACCAGGTGACGTTTCCATTTACCGCAACATTGAAGAAATGTGCTCCGGGATGGAAGCTTGGATGGTCGATGACGGCGGAATTGGTTTTGCATTGAATGGCTTGGGCCAAACCATAGAGCTTAAGATGGATGGTGAGAACGCGGTGGGTGTTGTAGTGGATGCTTCTGAACCCGA
Organism: Pseudomonadota bacterium; assembly: GCA_039193985.1. GTDB lineage: Bacteria > Pseudomonadota > Alphaproteobacteria > Rhodobacterales > Rhodobacteraceae > JAJDOD01. The sequence continues at coordinate 18,266 of JBCCWG010000033.1, read as the reverse complement.
TCTTGCTACTTTGAAAATTTGGCTTAGGTCGGCGGCTGAAAGCGTCCAAGAAGCGAGGGCGATCAAGTCCCGCAAGAAACCGCGTCTTTTCTGGTCGCCTCCATCGCTTGGAAGTGTTGAGGCACATGGGGTGTTACCGAACACCGTTGAGGGGTTGTTGGCGTACATCCACATGTAGGTTTGGGCTCATAGCAGCCAATCCTCACTCCAGCCAATACAGGCAACCACGTCCCAGTCAGACCCCGCCGACTGTACGCGCTGACGATCCGAAAACGGCGCTCGACACAGTTTCCCGAGTTTCCCGCTCAAGGGATTTGCGCCTCGCCGCATTTCCCGGTACGAGAGCAATCGAGTCGGGGCGTGGCGCAGTCTGGTAGCGCACCTGTTTTGGGTACAGGGGGTCGTGAGTTCGAATCTCGCCGCCCCGACCACTACCACTAAATCTGGTGTCTCGCGCAGATTGTGCGGCTTCATGCTGCGTCGCCTTGTCAACTGTTCGACTGCGCCCGGACCTGCCATAAAATCGCCACATCATGTGTTGCCTAAGCCTGGCGCGCTAAGATGTTGTAGCCGGGTCATTTTCCATTCCCGCTGTTTCGTGCTGGGAAACGATCCGCCAAGGTCAACCAAAAAAAGTGACGAAATTGTGAAAAACGCCGTTGACGAATCCGGGGCAGCTACGTCAAGTTGTGTAAGCTGACCGGGATAGCTACTAGATGTAGTGGTGTCGGCGTCGGGACGAAGAAATCATCTCAATCACTCCGGTGAAGGAGTGTTTAGCGTTCGTGGTAACGGCCCACGAGACAGGGTTCTTTTGTCCGACGCAGCCTGATCGGTGGAATTGTAATCAGGGCACCGTCAATAGGCGGGTCCACCCAAATACGGGATGCGGGGCATGAAAATCGAACGCACCTTTACCGAGGCAGGTAAAGACGCATACGCGAGCATTGAGTTTACGACCACGTCGAGCGAGATCCGGAATCCGGACGGCACCGTCGTGTTCAAGCTGGACGACGTGGAGGTTCCCGCGTCCTGGAGTCAGGTGGCGTCCGACGTCATCGCTCAGAAATACTTTCGCAAGGCTGGCGTGCCTGCACGTCTGAAGAGAGTGCGTGAAAAGGGTGTGCCCTCGTTCCTCTGGCGCTCGGTCGCCGATGACAAGGCACTGGAAGAGCTGCCGGAAGATGAACGGTACGGTGGCGAGGTGAAAGCCGCTCAGGTCTTTGACCGCCTCGCAGGCGCCTGGGCTTACTGGGGCTGGAAAGGTGGCTATTTCACCACCGAAGACGACGCCCGCGCTTATTTTGATGAAATGCGCTACATGCTGGCCACGCAGCGTGCGGCACCGAACTCCCCCCAATGGTTCAACACAGGTCTGCACTGGGCCTACGGCATCGACGGCCCCAGCCAGGGCCATCACTACGTGGACTACAAGACGGGCAAGCTGACCAAGTCGGACAGTGCCTATGAACACCCCCAACCCCATGCCTGTTTCATCCAGTCTTGCGCGGATGACCTCGTCAACGATGGCGGCATCATGGACCTCTGGGTCCGCGAGGCACGTTTGTTCAAATACGGGTCCGGCACGGGCACCAACTTCAGCCATCTGCGCGGCGAGGGCGAAAGCCTGTCGGGCGGTGGCAAGTCTTCCGGTCTGATGGGTTTCCTGAAGATCGGGGATCGCGCGGCCGGCGCGATCAAATCAGGCGGGACAACCCGTCGAGCAGCCAAGATGGTGATCGTCGACGCCGATCACCCTGACATCGAGGACTTTATTAATTGGAAAGTCATTGAAGAGCAGAAAGTCGCGTCGATCGTTGCCGGCTCGAAGATGCACGAGCGCGAGCTCAACGGCATCTTCGCAGCGATCAAGGCGTGGGACGGGGCCGAGGACGACGCCGTCGATCCGGCCAAGAACGAGGCCCTGAAGGCTGCTATCCGGTCAGCAAAAAAGAGCGCGATCCCCGAGACTTACGTCAAGCGCGTGCTGGATTATGCGCGTCAAGGCTATACCTCGATCGAGTTCCCGACTTACGACACAGATTGGGACTCCGAGGCCTATTCCAGCGTTTCGGGCCAGAACTCGAACAACTCGATCCGCGTCACCGACGCTTTCCTGCAGGCCGTCAAGGATGACGCCGATTGGGACCTGACCAACCGCAAGGACGGCAAGGTTTCCAAGGTCATCAAGGCGCGCGATCTTTGGGAACAGGTTGGCCACGCCGCCTGGGCCTGCGCCGATCCCGGCATCCAGTACCATGACACGGTAAACGCCTGGCACACCTGCCCCGAAGACGGACCGATCCGCGGCTCTAACCCGTGCTCGGAATACATGTTCCTTGATGACACGGCCTGTAACCTCGCCTCGATGAACCTGCTGACCTTTTACAAGGACGGCGCGTTCCAGGCGGACGACTACATGCACGCCACGCGCCTCTGGACCGTGACGCTGGAAATCAGCGTGATGATGGCGCAGTTCCCGTCCAAGGAAATCGCGCAACTCAGTTACAACTTCCGGACCCTCGGCCTCGGCTATGCGAACATCGGCGGTCTGCTGATGAACATGGGGTATTCCTATGACAGCGATGAGGGCCGCGCGCTGACCGGAGCGCTGACCGCGATCATGACCGGTGTGTCCTATGCGACCAGCGCCGAGATCGCCTCGGAACTGGGGGCATTCCCGGGCTATGCCAAGAACGCCGACCACATGCTCCGCGTTATCCGTAACCACCGCCGCGCCGCCCATGGCGAGACGGACGGGTACGAGGCGATGAACGTGAACCCGGTCCCGCTGGACCTGGTGAACTGCCCCGACCAGAAGCTGACCAAACTGGCCGGTAAGGCGTGGGACGAAGCGCTGAAGCTGGGCGAAAAGCATGGGTTCAGGAACGCGCAAGCCACCGTGATCGCGCCGACCGGCACCATCGGTCTGGTGATGGATTGCGACACCACGGGGATTGAGCCGGATTTCGCGCTGGTGAAATTCAAAAAGCTCGCCGGCGGCGGTTACTTCAAGATCATCAACCGCTCGGTGCCGGCAGCACTTGAGACGCTTGGCTACAGCAGCAGCCAGATCGAGGAGATCGTGTCATATGCAGTCGGCCACGGCACCATCGGCAACGCGCCGGGGATCAACCACACCACGTTGATCGGCCATGGCTTCGGCAAGGCGGAACTCGACAAGATCGAGGCCGCCCTGCCATCCGCGTTCGACATCCGCTTTGTCTTCAACCAGTGGACGCTGGGTGAGGAATTCTGCACCGGCACCCTCGGCATCCCCGCCGAGAAGCTGACCGATCCGTCCTTCGACCTCCTGAGGCATCTTGGCTTCTCGAAGCAGGATATCGAAGCGGCCAACGATCACGTCTGCGGGACGATGACGCTGGAAGGCGCGCCGTTCCTGAAGGAAGAGCATTACCCGGTCTTCGACTGCGCCAATCCGTGTGGCAAGAAGGGCAAGCGCTTCCTCAGTGTTGAGAGCCACATCACGATGATGGCCGCTGCTCAGTCGTTCATTTCCGGCGCGATCTCGAAGACGATCAACATGCCGAACGATGCGACGATCGAGGACTGCAAGGACGCCTATGAGCTGTCTTGGTCCCTCGGCGTGAAGGCCAACGCGCTCTACCGTGATGGCTCGAAACTGAGCCAACCGCTCTCGGCCGCTCTGGTCGAAGACGATGACGAAGCCGCCGAAGTGCTGGAAACCGGCACACCCGCCGAAAAGGCGCAGGTGCTGGCCGAGAAGATCGTCGAAAAGGTGGTCGTCAAAGAAATCGCCGCGCGCCACCGGGACAGAATGCCGGAACGCCGCCGGGGCTATACCCAAAAGGCGATCGTCGGCGGACACAAGGTGTACCTGCGGACCGGCGAGTATTCGGACGGATCGCTGGGCGAGATCTTCATCGACATGCACAAGGAAGGCGCTGGCTTCCGCGCGATGATGAACAACTTCGCCATCGCAGTGTCGGTCGGTCTGCAATACGGCGTGCCGCTGGAGGAGTTTGTCGACGCCTTCACCTTCACCCGGTTCGAACCGGCCGGCATGGTGCAGGGCAACGACTCGATCAAGAACGCGACCTCGATCCTCGACTATATCTTCCGCGAACTGGCCGTGTCCTATCTCGACCGCACCGATCTGGCGCATGTGAAGCCGGACGGCCCGACCTTCGACGAGCTTGGGCGCGGGGAAGAAGAGGGCGTGCCCAACTTCAAGGAAATGCCGGGCACGGCGGCATCGTCACAGTTCGAGGTGCTGAAGAAAGTCGTCTCGGCGGGCTACACCCGCGGGCGCCTGCCACAGGAACTGGTCGTTCTTGAAGGCGGCGTCGGGGCCACGGCCTTTGCCGGGACCGAGGATCCTTCGGTTGCGCTGCAAACGCTGGTCCCGGACGTCACGGTGACGGTGGCCGAGACCACGACTGCGGCCACGGGCACGGTCGAGTTGGACGCGCGCACCAAAGCCAAGATGCAGGGCTATGAGGGTGACCCCTGCGGCGAATGCGGCAACTACACGCTGGTCCGCAACGGGACCTGCATGAAGTGCAACACCTGCGGCGCGACGTCGGGGTGTAGCTGAAGACTAGGGTTGGCGTTGTGAACCGGACCGCAGGTCCGGATCGCACCCGACCCGCCCCCAGGGCGGGTGCGATGCACCCACCCTCGGGCCGGGCGCGATCCTCGGTAATGAGGTGAGGCGCCCAAAAGAAATGTGGCGGGACTCCGCAGGTTGCAAAGCAATCTGAACTATCCCGCGATAATTGGGTGGGGCGCTTAAACCGCCCCCCACTCGAACCGGGCGGGGCCCGCAGGTTTCTTCGAAACCCGCGACACCCCGCTCAACAAGTTCCCCGACGGGAACTCGTTGTGGCTGGCTTCCCCCGGGTTACAGGCCCGATGCCAGCCCTTTCGGAAGGCGCTGCCTTTCGATGTGGGATGGGTGCGCTCATCCTGAACGCGGGTCAGGCCGCAGGCAGAAACCGGGCGGTACACAAAGAGTGAGCCTGACAAGCGAAACTGGGCGGTCTTCGGACCGCCCTTTTTCTTGTCACGTGCCTACGTCGGCTGCCTCCCCAAAACACAAGAGACGCCCGTCGCCGTCGCGCACCACGAACTCGGTAAAGCCCCAGGGCATCGTCGCCAATTCGCGGTGCATGGGCACGCCTCTGTCCGCATACTCGCGGTAAAGCGCCTCGATCTCTTCGACACGCAGATAGGCGTCAAGCAGTTCCTCAGTGTACTTGTCTGCCGGCTGTATGGGATAGCTGTCGACATGGCGGATGAAGATCGACTGCCCGTCGCGGATGACCCCGACAAAGTACACAGGGTCACCGTACCCAAACTGGTGTTCGAACCCGAGCATGCGCTCGAAGAAGTTTACCGTCCTCGGGATGTCGGTCGAAAAGAACTGCGGGGCGATTGCGGCGATCATCCGGGCCTCTCACTCTGTGATGCGCCGCAGTGTCGCCTGAGGTCACATGTCGAGCAAGCCGTCGATCACGCGTGTGATCTTGCCGGATGTGGGCGAGGTGACCGAGCGCCAGGTCTCAACCACAGTGCCCTCCGGCCCGATCAGAACCTTGTCAAAGTTCCACATCGGCGTGAACCCGGCCACGGCTTTCAAATCGCGGTAAAACGGATGCGCGTCCGAACCGCGGACGCGTGTAATCGTCGTCATCGGCAGCGTCAGGTTGAAACTTACTTCGCAGAACTCCTTCACCGCCTCGTCCGAGGCCAGTTCCTGCCGGAAGTCGTTCGAAGGCACGGCAAGCACCACCAGCCCGGCCTCGGCATAGCGATCCTGCAACGCCTGCAGGTCATCGTATTGATGCGTGAAGCCGCAGCGCGATGCGGTGTTGACCACGAGCACAGGCTGACCGCGCCAGTCTTCGAGCGATAACGTCCCGCCGTCAATCGAGGCGAAAGTGCCCGTAAGGGGTTGGTTCGCAGCGGCAGCCATCGGGGATGCGGCAAAGAGGAACGAGGCTATGAAATGTTTCATGCCCTTTATACGCAGCGGCCCCGCAACTGGATGATCATCCGGCTTGTGCCTCGAGCCGCGCGCGGAGGGGCGGGGCGGCCACCATACCCGCCAGCATCGCCACCAGGAAAAGAAGCCCTTCTGGACCGCCCCACGTAAGCGACGCCATCGCTGGGCCCGGGCAGAGGCCCACCAGACCCCATCCCATCCCGAAGAGCACCGAACCCACTACCAGGTTGCGCCCCAACCGGGGCTCGGGAGGCTCAGGGAACGCGCCACCCAGAGCAGGGGCCTTGCGTACCGCCGCAATCCGCCAGGCCACCGCCATGACACCGACCGCGCCGCCAAGGACAAAGGCCAGCGTCGGGTCCCAATCGCCGAAGATATCCAGCCAGCCGATCACCTTGCGCGTGTCGGTCATGCCCGACAGCCAGAGCCCGATACCGAACAGCCCACCTGCGGCGAAGGCAAAGACGTTGCGCATCAGATCAACTCCAGCAGATGTTTCGCCGTCACGACGGTCAGCCCGCCTGCCAGCAGGTAAAAGGCGGTCGCCACAAAGCCGCGCAGCGAAAACCGCGAGAGGCCGCACACCCCGTGGCCCGACGTGCAGCCATTGGCCAGCCGTGTGCCGACGCCGACCAGAAGCCCGGCGAGGATCACCAGCGCCCAATTCCCGGTCAGGTGCGTATCTGCCCCGCCCGTGAACCAGACCAGGCCACCCGGCACCAGCACGAGACCTGCGAGGAACGACACGCGTTCGGTCTTGAAACCGCCCGAGCCATCGATCAGCCCGCCAACGATGCCCGAGGCGCCCATGACGCGGCCATTCAAGAGGAGATAGAGCGCGGCGGCGAGGCCGATCAGCCCCCCGCCGATGAAGCCCATGAGCCAGTCCTGCGGCATGATCACTTTCCAAGCTTGTTGATGGGAACTTTCAGATAGACATCACCATCCGTATCGGGCTCGGGCATGTGCCCGGCGCGCATGTTGACCTGAAGCGACGGTACGATCAGCTTCGGCATGCCGAGCGAGGCATCGCGCGCCTCGCGCAGGGCCACGAACTCCTCGCGCGTGGCACTGCCTCCGATATGCACGTTGGCGGCCTTTTGTTCGGCGACAGTGGTTTCCCAGGCATAGGTGTCGCGCCCTTTGGGCAGATAGTCGTGGCCGACGAAGATCCGCGTCTCATCTGGCAGCGACAGGATCTTCTGTACGCTGTCATAAAGCTTCTCGGCCGATCCGCCGGGAAAGTCACACCGCGCTGTCCCGAAATCAGGCATGAAGAGCGTGTCGCCCACGAAGGCGGCATCGCCGATCACATATGTCAGGCAGGCTGGCGTATGACCGGGCGTGTGCAACACGTCGCCCCGCATCTGGCCGATCTGGAACGTGTCGCACTCCTTGAACAGCGCATCGAACTGGCTGCCGTCGCGCTGAAACTCGGTGCCCTCGTTGAATACCTTGCCGAACGTGTCCTGCACCGTCGTGATCTCGGCGCCAATGCCGATCTTGCCGCCCACGCGCTCCTGCAGGTACGGCGCGGCACTCAGATGATCGGCATGCACGTGACTTTCGAGGATCCAATCAATCCGAAGTTCATGTTCCTGCGTATACTCTATGATCCGGTCGGCTGAGCCCGTGTCGGTTCGGCCTGATGCGTAGTCGAAGTCCAGCACGCTATCGATGATCGCGGCGCCCGCGCCGTTCGGGTCGGCAACGACATAGGAAATGGTGTTGGTCGCGGGGTCGAAAAAAGCGGTGACGTTCGGGGTCATGGGATGGCCTTTCTGAAGCGCAGAATAACATATGCAGTTTTTTGAATAACAATCAAGGTGTGGCAAAGGGCATGGATGGAGCTCTGACAAACAAAGATGCGGACACGAGCAACCGCGCGGAGGACGGCGCGCGGTTCCTTAAGGTCCTCGGCAACCCCTGGCGGCTGCGAATACTCGCGCTCCTGGTCGAGCAACCGAAACAGGTGGGCGAACTCGAAGAGGCGCTTGGTTTGGGCCAGGCCTATGTTTCGCAACAACTGGCGCGGCTGCGCGCCGAGGGCATCGTTGCTGGAGTGCGAAACGGGCGCGCCGTGCATTACCGGGTCGTGGATGACCGTGTGGCGCCGGTTCTCATGGCGCTTGGTCATACCCAAACTGCATAGGAATGCGTCAGTTTGGGCAAAAACTGGCCTAAGCAGCCAAATTGAGGTGTCCGACGGCCGGCTTTACAAACCCGACACTTTGCGAGGGCATGTTATGCGCGCATAAGAAGTCATTGTAAGGGAGCAAATTCATGGAAAGTCTTGCTGAAACTTCGCCGCTTGTGCCCTCCTATACTGGCGCGCCCATCTTGCCAAAACACCTGACGTTGGTCGACGACGCAGTCGCTACAGCCGCTAAGGTTTCCTGGCCAACCGTCGACGAGGGGACCGCCGACGAAAGCGACGATGTCGAGGATATGTGGGATAACGTGCCGGTTTAACCGGTCGTCACATATCGAAGCTTGAGTTTCCGGGCCCATGGCCTTTATGAAAAGTCATGGGACGGGAAGAGCAGGTCGCGCAAGGCCCACAGGTCAGCCATGAGCGCAGGGACGGTGTCCTTGTCGTCACGATGGATAATCCGCCGGTGGCGGCGTTGTCCTCTTCGGTGCGATCCGGCCTCATGCACATGCTCGACGAGGCGGAGCGCGATCCGACTGTCACATCTCTCGTCATCACGGGGCCTAACGGGGCTTTTGCGACAGGCGCTGGTTTGTCCGAGCCCGTTCTCGCCGACATCCCGACGCTGGCCGACGTATGTGACCGCTGCGAAGGCTTCCCCAAACCTATTGTCGTTGCCATCGGCGGCCCGGCCCTGGGCGGCGGTCTGGAACTGGCGCTTGCCGCACATCTGAGGGTCGCGATACCGCAGGCGCGTCTGGGGGCCCCTGACATTACGATCGGGCTGGTCCCGAACGCGGGCGGCACACAGCGCCTGCCCAAGGTCATCGGTGGCGTCGCCGCGCTGAAGCTGCTGCTGAGCGGCAAGGCCATTCCAGGCGACGCCGCGCAGAAAATCGGCTTGGTCGACGTGCTGACCGAGACCGATCTTCTTGAGACAGCCATCCGGCACGCGCGTAACCTGGCCGAAAGCGGGGGCGAGGTCCGCCGCAGTTCGACGCGGCGCGACCGGCTTGGCGAAGGCACCGCGTTCCTCGAAGCTGTCGCGGGATATCGCAAGGCTGCGCATTCGGGGCCGCTCGATGCCCCATCCCGGATGATCGAGTGCATCGAGGCGGCGCTGCTGTTGCCCTATGACATCGGCCGGGGTCTTGAAGAAGCCGCTTATGAAGACCTCGTCCACTCGGAACATTCCAAGTCGCTGAGATACGTCTTCGGTGCCGAAGCGCGATTACAGGCGGCCACGAAGTGGGAAGGCCGGGTGCCTTCGCGCCGGATTACCGGCGTCACTGTGGTTGGTGCCCGCGGGCTTGGGGCCGAAGTTGCCGTGCAGTGCCTCGATGCCGGGTTTACTGTGACCGTGGCCGAGATTGACGACGACGCGCTGGAAGACGGCACAAGCCGCATTATCGGGCATTTCGATGCGCGGGTCGCGTCTGGCGCGATGACCGAAGAGGCGGTCGAGGATGTCCTCGACCGGATGCATGCTGTTTCGGGATATCATCGCGTGAGTGCGGCAGATGTCGTCATCGATCCGATGCCGGTCCTGACCAAGGCGCGTGTCCGGGAACTGGATGCGGCCATGAAGGCCGGCGCGGTCCTCGTCCTCGGCTGCGAGCGGGTCGATATCGGAACCGTTGCGGCTCAGACCGAGCGGGCCACGGATGTCATCGGCATGCGCTTTTTTCCCGGTGTTCGGAAAAACCGATGCGTCGAGCTTGCCACCACCGAGGTGACCGGCCCGCGCGCGGTGGCGACCGCACGTGCTCTGGCGCGCAAACTCGACCGTTTGATCGTTGAAACCGCCGCCGGGCGCGATGCCATCGGCACCACGCTGCTGGAAGCTTTGCATGCGGCCGCCGATCTTTGCCTTGAGGACGGCGCACGCATTTCGCAGATCGATGCCGCGCTCAAGGATTGGGGCGTGCCCTTCGGGTCGTTCCAGTGGCGTGACCTGACCGGCGTCAAGCGCTATTCGGCGCCGCATGGTCTGGAAGGCGTGCGGGGCGGCGGCATTGATCCCGTCCTTGTTTCAGTCGGACGATTGGGCATGGCGACCGGGCGCGGATACTACGCCTACAAACAGCGCGGGATGGCGGGTGTGCCCGACCCCGAGGTCGAGAAGATGATCGAGGCGGACCGCATCGCAAAGGAGATCAGCTTACGTCGGCTGAACGACGGCGACATCCGGTCGCGCTGTGTCGCCGCGATGGCCTCTGCCGGTGCCCTGCTTCTGCAAGACGGTATTGCGAAACGCGCGGAAGACATCGACATGGTCGCTTTGCACGGTCTCGGTTTTGCCCGCCGTACCGGCGGAGTGATGTTCGCCGCCGATCTTCTGGGGCTTGACCACGTCCTGAAACTGGCGTCGGAGATGTCGGCCGAAACGGCCCGCATTCCGCCCCCCTCGGACGTATTGCGCCACCTCGTCGAAACAGACGGGCTCTTCATCCCGCAGGAGCCCGGCAAGGTCAGCTGAGCAGGATCCCGACGACGACCATCATGAGACCAAAGGCGGACAGCAAAAGCGCACCGAGGTTGAGGGCGACCACCTTCTGAAGCTCGGCTTTCAGCGCTTCGTCGTCGAGGCCTTTCTTCCGTGCGCGCTGCACTTTCAGGATGCACCATATCAGGCCGACAAGTCCCGCCATCGTCACCAGCGCCCCGATCCAGATCAAAGCTTGCATCTCGTCCTCGCGCCCAGTCCCAGTGCCTCCGGGTAAACCGCCCGTCCCGCCACATCAACCCTTGCAGCACCCGGATGGCCCGCGTATCGAGACGGTCCCGACAGCCGAGGAGACCGCCACATGGATGAACCCGTCATCGAACAAAGCTACCGTGTCACTGCAGATGAATTGCGCCAGTTCATCGAACGTTTCGAGCGGCTGGAAGCCGAAAAGCGCGACATTGCGGACCAGCAGAAGGAAGTGATGGCCGAAGCCAAGGGCAGGGGATACGACACCAAGGTCATGCGCAAGGTCATCGCGCTGCGCAAGCGCGACAAGGACGATATCGCCGAGGAAGAAGCGGTTCTGGACATGTATAAAGAAGCCCTTGGCATGTGATTTGGACGTGCGCGCTGTGGTTTTTCAAAAAAAGCGGCAATCTAGACATATTTACAGTTGAATGTGTCAACTAAAGTTGTCACTATCGACTCACCGATCGTGCCCGCCGGTTGGGGAGTAACGTGCAAGCCGTAGGAACGGTACGGCATTGTTCCAAGCTCCTGTAATGCAACCAATGAGGAGATCGGTGATGTCCGACGATCCTGATAAAGTTTGGCCAACCGGCCTTACACTACGCGAGGCCGAAGAGGTGCACAGCTATCTCATCGACGGCACGCGCGTCTTTGGCGCTATCGCCGTTCTTGCCCACATACTCGTCGCTGTGTCGACGCCGTGGCTCGGGTAAAGGGGGAATAGTCCATGAATAACGCAAAGATGTGGCTTGTCGTAAAGCCGACCGTCGGTGTGCCGCTGTTTCTCAGCGCTGTCGCCATCGGTTCTTTCGCCGTTCACGTAGCTGTTCTGACCAACACCTCCTGGGTGAGCGACTTCCTTTCGGGGCAGGAGCTTGGCTCGGGTGATATGGCGGCTGCGAAAATGCTGGATGCCGACCCACCTGTGGCGAAGGCGTCCTATGCGCTCCAGACCACCGAAGGTGCTCAGGAAGTGACGATCGTCCTGCCCGATGGCACGACGGCGCGCGCTGTTCTGAAGCCGGATGTTCTGGCAGCGAACTAACCTGCGGACCACTGACCGATCCCGCAAGGGGTCGGCAACGTCTCCGTACAGTGCTGGACCGTTCCGTTTTCGCGGGGCGGTCTGGCTGGATTGAGGGGGGACCATATGGCCTTTGACTACCGCACCTTTGCTGTCAGAAAGCTGGCTGCGGTCGGGCCCAAGTATCTGCCTTTCGCAGATGTGGCGACCGACGATGTGCCGTTGTCGCGCCTGCTGCGTCTCTCCCTGTTTCAAATCACGGTCGGTGCCGCGCTGGTTCTGCTGGTCGGAACCCTGAACCGCGTGATGATCGTCGAGCTTGCCGTCCCAGCCACGCTGGTGGCGGGCATGCTTGCACTTCCCCTTTTGTTCGCCCCCTTCCGCACGCTGATCGGCCACCGCTCGGACCAGCACAAATCGGCGCTTGGCCTCAGGCGCGTGCCCTATATCTGGAAGGGCACGATGTATCAGTTCGGCGGCTTTGCGATCATGCCCTTCGCGTTGCTCGTCCTGTCCGGTTACGGCGAGGCTGTGGACGCACCACGCTGGATTGGTCTGTCATCCGCGGCACTTGCGTTCCTGCTTGTCGGTGCGGGGTTGCACATTGTTCAGACCGCAGGTCTAGCCCTCGCGACCGACCTCGTCCGTGAGGAGGATCAGCCCAAGGTCGTGGGGCTGATGTATGTCATGCTGCTGTTGGGCATGGTGGTCAGCGCGCTGGTCTATGGCAGCCTGCTTGAGAACTATACGCCCGGACGCCTGATCCAGGTGATTCAGGGCACGGCCGTTTTGACAATCGCATTGAACCTCATCGCGCTTTGGAAGCAGGAAGCGCGCGACCGCAACCGCGCGCAGGCGATGGACCGTGAGCGCACCGTGCCGTTCCGCGAAGCCTGGACCGCGCTGATCGGCCAACCGGGCATGATCCGGTTGATGGTGCTGATCGGCCTCGGCACCTTTGGCTTCGGCATGGCCGATGTCCTGCTGGAGCCCTATGGCGGTCAGGCGCTTGGCTTTTCGGTCGCCGAGACCACGCGACTGACAGCGCTTTTCGCGACTGGCACATTGATCGGGTTCGCGATTGCCTCCCGCGTGCTGTCGGGCACGGCGGATGCCGTCTCGTTGGGTCGGGTCGGTGCGCTGATCGGGGTACCCGGTTTCCTTGCGATCATCCTGGCCTCCTTCGGCGGGGGCGCACTGGTCTTCCTCGCCGGTGTTCTGGCGACCGGCGTCGGGGCAGGGCTCTTCGGACATGCGACGCTGACCGCGACCATCCGCGCGGCACCGGAAAACCGCATCGGCCTCGCGCTTGGCACATGGGGCGCCGTACAGGCGACCTGCGCAGGGATCGGCGTGGCCCTCGCAGGTATCACGCGCGACATCCTCGTGCATTTGCCCGCTTTGGGCGGACTTTCTCCGCACGCGCCCTATAACTATGTATTCGCGTTTGAAATCGTATTTCTTGTCGTGGCGCTATGCGTGGTTGTTCCAAGAGCCGGTCCAACCCCAAGCATGAAGGAAACAACAAGTTAGGTAGAGGCATCATGAAGACGAATGTCATTGGCCGACTTTACAAAGACGAAGGCTCTGCGCGCGGGATGCGAGACCGCTTGTACCGGGCCGGGTTTGCACGACACACCCTGTCACTCGTCACCCCCCAGGACGCAGAGGGCGTCGATGGCCTGCAAGCAAAGATCGAAGAGGCATGGGTGCCTGCCGGTCCGGCCAAGCATTATGCCGCCAAACTGGCGGAAGGGGCGTGTCTTGTCGTGGTGCGCGCAACCTACAAGCCGCTGAACGCCGTCCGGATTGCAACGCAAGCGTTTGAGACCAGCGGTGCGATCCCCTCGGGCCTCAACACAGACCACTTCCCGATCAACACACCGCCAGACCCGACGCCGTCCATCCTGAAAGATCACCCGCGGTTCCTGACAATGCCGCCCAGCCCCGACGATGACCGGCGCCTGGTGTCAGAGCGCCTTGGCTTTTCGACACTTTCCCCGCCAAAGCGCCGCGACAGCGTGATGAGCACACCGAAGCGGTTCTTTGGCGAAGGTATCAGCCGCAAGGCCCGCAAGACGTCGACATTGCCATCCGGCACATTCATGTCGCAAAAGTTCTGGCCGCAACCGCTGCTTTCCAAGCGGAAGCGTTCGCTTTCGGTGATCCCGGGCGGCGGGCATCCGTTCTCGCGTTTGCTGGGCTGGCCGACGACCAGCTTGATTGGGCGATAGGAAGTCTTCGCGGCAGTTCAGCGCTGCCGCGACACAAGGCTCGGAAAGCCGGGCGTTCACCCGGCGCCCGCTGACATGTGACTCGTACAGTTCGGTTGCCTGTGGCGCGCTTGCGCGGCGCATGATCGTCAACGTAATGCACAAAACCTCATCAGACTGGCCCTATAGTCATCGCCCGTCTGGCAGTAAGCCTATGCAGCACTTGCAATAGAGTTGACGCGCGCGCGGAAAGGCTCTCTGTTGCCTTCCGGAAGGGGAAAACCCGAACATAACAAACTCGGACGCAGAACAGGTCAGCCGGAGGCTTGCGTTCGGGCAAAACAAGACAGCCGGTGATACAAGGAGGATACCTCATGATGAAAAGAACACTTACCGCTGTGGCGCTTGGCGCTTCGGTCTCGGTTGCCGCAATGTCGGCGGCACAGGCAGAAGGCCACGGCCTCACGGTCGGCTACTTCCTGGAGTGGCCGATGCCGTTCCAGTTCGCCAAAGTCGAAGGCATGTATGACGAAGCGCTTGGCACCTCGGTCAACTGGGTGGCGTTCGACACCGGTACCGCGATGAGCGCTGCGATGGCCTCGGGCGACGTGCAGATCTCGGTCAGCCAGGGCGTGCCGCCCTTCGTGGTTGCCACCTCGGCCGGGCAAGACCTGCAGATCCTCGACGTGGCTGTGACCTATTCGGAAAACGACAACTGTGTGGTGCATGCCAACCAGGAAATCGACCAGTCGACGGCAAGCGAACTCGCCGGCAAGAAAGTTGCCGTGCCGCTTGGCACTGCCGCGCATTACGGCTTTCTGAAGCAGATGGACCATTTCGGTGTCGATCTCGCCAGCCTCGAAGTCGTGAACATGGCACCGCCGGAAGGCGCTGCGGCACTGGCGCAGGAAGCCGTCGACATGGCCTGTGGCTGGGGCGGCGCGCTTCGCCGGATGAAAGAGCACGGCAACGTGCTTCTGACCGGTGCGGAAAAGGAAGAACTCGGCATCCTCGTGTTTGACGTCACCTCGGCACCTGCGTCCTTCGTGGCCGAAAACAGCGATGTCGTCGCCAAGTTCCTGGAAGTGACCGCTCAGGCCAACGCGATGTGGGCCGATGAGGCGAACCAGGTCAAGATGCTGCCGGTGATCGCCAAGGACGCCGGTATGGACGAAGACGCGACGATGGCCACCATCTCGACCTTCGTTTTCCCGACGGTTGCCGATCAACTTGATGCAACATGGCTCGGCGGTGGGGCGCAGGAATTCATGAAGGGCGTCGCGGACGTCTTCGTGGAAGCCGGTTCGATCGACGGCGCGCTCGACAGTTACGAGGATTCGGTGAACACCGGGCCGCTTTCCAGCGTCAACTAAGTCAGAACAACGGGGGCCCTTGCGGCCCCCGTCACCTTTTACGACATGATTGCGCGGGGTGGCCCCATGTCGACACTCTCCATAAACAATATCTCGATGCGCTTTGATCTGCCGAATGGCGGGCATGTGCAGGCCTTGCAAGACGTCTCGCTTGAGTTGAAGACGGGCGAGTTGATGAGCGTTCTGGGCCCGTCGGGCTGCGGCAAGACCACGCTTCTCAACATCGTTGCGGGCTTTCTGGCGCCGACCGAGGGGGGGATCGTGCTGAACGACCACCCCGTTACAGGTCCGGACGCCGAACGCGGCATGGTGTTCCAGCAAGGCGCGCTGTTCGAATGGATGAGCGTGCGGGACAATGTGAGTTTCGGCCCCCGCATGAAGGGCGAGAAGGAAGCGTCCTGGGGCGCGAACGTGGACCACCTTCTGGATGTGACCGGCCTCGGTGATTTCAAGGAAAAGAGCATCTACGAGCTTTCGGGCGGCATGCAACAGCGCGTGGCTTTGGCCCGCTGTCTGGCCAACGACCCGGATGTCATTCTGATGGACGAACCCCTGGGCGCGCTCGATGCGCTGACCCGCGAAAAAATGCAGGGGCTGGTCCTCAAGCTCTGGAAGGAAACCGGCAAGACCATCATCCTGATCACCCACTCGGTGGAAGAAGCGCTGCTTCTGGGCGAGCGGCTTCTGGTGATGGCCCCGCGCCCGGGACGCATCCACAAGGAATACCGTCTGCCCTTTGCTGATCTTGGCGTCGACAAGGATCTGCGCGAGGTCAAGAAACACCCCGAGTTCGGCGAGCGGCGGGAGGAGATCCTTTCAATGATCTGGGACATGGAAGAAGAGATCATGGGCCGCACGGAGGATGCAGCATGATTATCTTCCTCATCTACGTCGCGATCTTTATTGCCGCCTTCTTCATCGTCCGCTTCATCGTCGGCCGGATGGGACAAATTCGCGATTTCACATCCCTGAAAACAGTGACCTTTGGCGACGAAAGCGCGGTGACCGCCGACCGCTGGGCCAGCGTGATCTCGGTGATCACGATCTTTCTCCTCTGGGGCGCGTTCACCGGCTCATCGCTGGTGCCGATCCACGCGCCGGGGCCGTTCATGGGCGACACGTCCTTCACCTATACCGTCTCGGACGGCAGCCAGTCGGATGACGGCGAGGTAACCGTCCGCGTCTTCGAAGTGGGCCAGGACGTGGAAGACCCGGTGGTCGAACCGGGCGACGGCTTTGCCAAGAACGACGTTGCCACCATCGGCGCCTGGCGCTCGGGCCTGATCCGGGTCGACCAGAATGATGAGATCGGCCGCGATGCGGGCATGGAAGTGACGGCCATCAACGGCACACCGATTGCGCCGGGCGAGTCCGTCAGTGTGGAAAACGGAACGGTGACGCTCTCGGGTCGGGGAACGCCGAACTTCACACCCTACAAGGGCTGGCAGATGGAGCCGATCTGGCTGCCCTCGCCGGAACAGGTGGTGGCCCGTACGGCCGAGATTGCCAGCACCGGCTATCAGAACTTCACGCTGCTGGAGCACCTTTTCTGGTCGCTCTACCGCGTGATCATCGGCTTTGCGCTGGGCGCGTTGGTCGGTATCCCGCTCGGCTATGCGATGGGCCTTTCCAACTGGTTCCGTGGCTGGTTCGACCCGATTGTCGAGTTCATGCGCCCGGTCCCACCCCTGGCGCTGATCCCGCTGGTCATTATCTGGGCGGGCATTGGTGAGACGGGCAAGATCATCCTTCTCTTCCTCGCCGCGCTCTGGATCATGACCATCGCGGCGCGGGCAGGGGTCTCGGGCGTCGCCATCTCCAAGGTGCACGCGGCCTATTCGCTGGGCGCGACCAAGTATCAGCTGATGCGATATGTCATCCTGCCCAACAGCCTGCCGGAGATCTTCACCGGCGCGCGTGTGGCCATGGGGGTCTGTTGGGGCACCGTGGTCGCCGCCGAACTCGTCGCTGCTGAAAAAGGCGCGGGCATGATGATCATGGTCGCGTCGCGCTTCCAGCTGACCGACATCGTCATCATGGGGATTATCCTGATCGGCGTCATCGGCTACGGCATCGACATCCTGATGCGCTACGCCGAGAAGTGGCTGGTGCCGTGGAAGGGCCGGGTCTGATCCAAGCTTCAGGGATCAAAATTCACCATGGCCCGCCTCATCCCAGAGGCGGGCCGTTTCCTTCGTGATCGCCGAATGCGCTTTCTTCTTGGCGAAAATACTCCGGGGTGAGGCCGAAGGCCGAGGGGCAGAGCCCCTTTTAGTCCGGAACGTTCAACCCGTTCTGCCGTGCGATAAAGTCGGCCAGCATCGGCACATAACGGTCGCCTTCGCCCGCAGCCTCCATCGCGGCATAGGCGTTCTTGACCACCGCTTGCATCGGGTTCACCGCACCGACCGACACGGCGAGGTTGGCAAGGTACGCCATGTCCTTGTGCGCGTTCGATATGGCAAAGCGATGCGCATTCTCGTCGCCTTCGAGCGTCCACTTCATGAAGGTCTCGTAAAACCCGTTCGAGAGCCGCCCGGGCCGGATCACGCTGTCGAACTGCTCGGCAGTCAGCCCGGATTTTCGCGCCAGCGCCAGCGCCTCGGAGTAAAGCGCGCCGTAGCCCATGCCGAGGAAGTTGTTGATCAGCTTCATCTTGTGGCCCAAGCCCACATCGCCCAGATGCACGACGACCCCGGCCCAGGTGTCGATCACCGGCTTGATGCGCGCAAACACCTCCGGGCTGGCCCCGACCATGGCGTCCAGCGTGCCCTCCCACGCTTCTTTGGGCGTGCGCGACAGCGGCGCGTCGGCCAT